>NZ_BMBX01000018.1:0-72502 GCF_014634905.1 Sporomusa sp. GT1
TCTGTCATTCGAAAGAAGTAAGGCCCCTTGTAGACGACAAGGTAGATAGGCCAGATGTGGAAGTGGAGCAATCCATGTAGCTGACTGGTACTAATAGGCCGAGGACTTGACTTAAATACCTCGTTTGCACAAGTGCAAACATTTGATAGAATCTAATTGCGTAATCTTTCTTCTGTGAAGTTTTCAGGGAATACTAGGATTAGGAGGTTCCGCGCTCCGCTTGGAACTAAGCGATTCACGCAAGTTCTAGCGTCGCTAACGCTCCTAATAACTTGGTTCTCTGCTTATCAGGGAATACTAATAAAGTATTTGCCATAATCCAGTGACGATAGCTGTGGGGCTCCACCTGTTCCCATCCCGAACACAGTAGTTAAGCCCATAAACGCCGAAGGTACTTGGCTGGAAACGGCCTGGGAGATTAGGAAGTTGCTGGTTGTAAAAAGCACTCATGAAAATGAGTGCTTTTTACTTTGTATATAAGCTAAAGGTGTAAATTGTTACATGCGAAAATATATAAATAATATGTTCTGCCTGGCTCTGTAATGATTTCTGTGAGGGGAAGGCTTGTGCGGCAGTAGCTTTTTATATAAATAATTCTTGACAGTGGTTTACAGCCTATGTTAATATAACTCATAAACTTAATATAGTATTTTTCATCAAGAGTTGGCTGAGGGACTGGCCCTATGAAGCCGCGGCAACCATCGCAGATGCGAAACGGTGCCAATTCCTGCAACCCGCAAGGGGCTGGCAGATGAGAATAGCATAGTGTGTGTATTATGCCTCTTCTTCTGCGAAGAGGTTTTTTGTTTTTAAGGATGTTCGTTCGTTATCGCTCAGAACTAAGTGACTCACACAAGTTTTTGCGTTGCTAACGCTCCTAAAGACTTGGTTCACTACTTAAAGGAGGAAAACATACAAGCATGATTACGTTAACCGGGTTACAGAAGATATATCAGGGAGAGGCGGGACCGGTAGAGGCTCTTGATAATGTATCTCTTACCATCGAACAAGGTGAGATTTACGGGATTATCGGTAAAAGCGGTGCAGGCAAAAGCACACTTATCCGTTGTATCAATCTTTTAGAACGGCCGACTGCAGGTAAGGTAATTGTTGATGGTCAGGATATGACTGCGTTATCTGAGACTCAGTTACGCGAAGCCCGCAAGAGTATTGGCATGATATTTCAGCATTTTAATTTGCTTTCTTCGCGTACTGTTCTTGAGAATATAGCTTTTCCGCTGGAACTTGGCGGTATCAGTCGCGCTGAGCGGGAGAAGCTGGTTTTGCCACTGCTTGATTTGGTTGGTCTTGCTGATAAGAAGGACGTATATCCTGCTCAGCTCAGCGGCGGACAGAAACAGCGGGTAGGCATTGCCCGGGCATTAGCCAGTCAGCCTAAAGTGCTTTTGTGTGATGAAGCAACATCAGCGTTAGACCCGCAGACAACCGAATCCATTTTGGCGCTGCTTAAAGACATTAACCGGAAACTGGGACTTACCATTGTCCTGATAACTCATGAAATGCATGTCATTAAAGCTATCTGCGACCAAGTGGCCGTGATTGAAGGCGGTCAGCTTGTGGAAACAGGCAAGGTTTTTGATGTGTTTACCAGGCCGCAATCGGATACTGCCCGGGAATTTATTAAGGCTGTTATCAATAACAAGGTGCCGGAAGCGTTGAGCCGATTGCTGTCAGAGGAACCGGTAGCCGGCGGTAATGTTGTCGTAAGACTTTCTTTCTTTGGCGCGGCCACCAATGAGCCGGTTATAGCCGGTTTAATCAGGCGGTTTGCTGTTGATGCCAATATTATTTCAGGCAATATTGATCATCTGCAGGACACTCCATATGGTACGCTACTCATTGAATTGTCCGGTGAACCGGAGGATGTCAAAAATGCATTAAAATATTTACAAGCACGTGATTTAGGAACAGAGGTGATTGGTTATGTCGCAAGACATGCTTATGTTGCTGGTTGAGGCATTGGGTGAGACATTATATATGGTTGCGGTTTCTTCGCTGGTATCGGCAATCCTGGGGATTCCGCTTGGGGTTATATTGGTCATAACCGGTAAAGGACATATTAAAGAGCAGCCGGTGTTGAACCAGACGTTAGGAGCTATTATAAATGCTGCAAGGTCAACTCCGTTTATTATTTTAATGGTAGCCATCATCCCGTTTACCCGGCTTATTGTCGGTACATCTATTGGCACAAATGCTGCTATTGTGCCGCTTACTATTGCCGCCGCCCCCTTTGTTGCCCGTATTGTCGAATCGGCTCTCAAAGAAGTAGATGCAGGACTTATTGAGGCGGCACAAGCGATGGGAGCATCACCCAGCCAGATTATATTGAAGGTACTCATTCCGGAAGCTATGCCGTCCATTGTTTTGGGGCTGACGCTGACAGTTATTAGCCTTATTGGTTACTCTGCGATGGCAGGGGCGATTGGTGGCGGTGGTTTGGGGGATTTGGCCATCCGCTACGGTTATCAGCGGTTTAGAGCTGATGTTATGTTAGCAACAGTAGTCATTCTTATTGCTTTGGTACAAATGGTTCAGTCAAGTGGCGATTACTTTGCTCACAAATTAAATAAAAGATAATGTAAGTCTGTAATCAAATGGCCTGCAAAGGTGTTACTGTATTAGTTGGGAGGTATTTATAGTGCAAAATGTTATTCAGAGTATGGGCGAAGGCGGCTACGCCTCAGCTAAAGCCAGACAGTTTACCGAATCAGTAATCAGGGAAATGAGCCGGATTGCCGCGGCCCATAATGCCATTAATTTGGCACAGGGCTTTCCCGATTTCCCGGCCCCGGAAGCCATTAAGCAGGCTGCTGTAAAGGCTGTTATGGAAGACCACAATCAATACGCGGTAACCTGGGGAACGAAAGGGTTGCGTGATGCCATTGCCGCCAAAGTGGAGCGGGATTATGGCGTCACCATCGATCCGGAACGTCAACTGACTGTGTGTTGCGGTGCTACGGAAGGCATGATCGCCACGCTATTGGCTACTGTCAATCCTGGGGATGAAGTTATTATCTTTGAACCGTTTTATGAAAACTACGGAGCTGACGTAATTTTATGTGGGGCTGTGCCCAAATATGTCAGCTTGACCCCACCGGAATTTAACTTTAACCGTGAGGAACTGATTGCTGCATTTTCCGATAAAACCAAAGCGATTATTATTAATACTCCCAACAATCCTACAGGTAAAGTATTTAACCGCGAGGAATTGGAACTGATTGCCAAACTGTGTATCAAACATGATGTACTTGCTATTAATGACGAGATTTATGAACATATTTTATATGACAATACCAAACATATTCCGCTATGGACTTTGCCGGGAATGGCGGAGCGTACAATTGCGGTAAACAGCGTTTCAAAGACCTTTAGTGTTACCGGCTGGCGGATTGGGTATGTTCAGGCTTCTGCTGAGATTACCGCCTCTGTCCGGAAGGTGCATGACTTTCTTACAGTAGGCGCCGCTGCTCCGCTACAGGTGGCCGCCGCCGCCGCCTTTACTTTTGGCGCAGAATACTATGAAGAGCTATCCGGTTTCTACCGTGAACGCCGCGACTATTTGCTTACCGCTTTAGAGAAGGTTGGTTTTACTTGCGTAAGACCACAGGGCGCTTATTATATTATGGCTGATATTACCCCGTTCGGCTGGGATGATGACGTTGCTTTTGCTAAATATATGGCCAGCGAGATTGGGGTTGCTGTTGTTCCGGGTTCGAGTTTCTTCCGGGCGGAAAGCACAGCCGGTAAAAAACTGATTAGGTTCTGTTTCTGCAAAAAGTTTGAAACCTTAAGCGCTGCTGCTGAACGGTTGCAGAAGCTTATAAGCAGATAAGCAGAGAGCCAAGTTTTTAGGAGTGATAGCGACGCGGAAACTAGTGCGAATCGCTTAGTTCTGAGCGGTAGCGATAAGCAGAGAGCCAAGTTTTTAGGAGTGATAGCGACGCAGAAACATGTGCGAATCGCTTAGTTCTGAGCGGTAGCGAAGAACCTCATCATAACACAAGGAGAGATAAAAATGAAAAAATATATAAAACAAATTGCATTAGCTGCTATTTTAACCTTATCAGTGGCCGGGCTGGCCGGCTGCGGCAAGCAAGCGACGGCTCCGGCAGCAGATAAGCCGCTAAAAGTGGGCGTGACCGCCGGTCCGCATGCTGAAGTTATGGATGTTGTCAAAAAAATCGCGGAAAAAGAAGGCTTAAAAATTGAAGTCGTTGAATTTAACGACTATGTTCAGCCCAATGTGGCATTACATCAAGGTGATATTGATGCCAACAGCTTTCAGCACCAGCCATACCTTGACAATATGGTGCAAGACCGTAAATATGATATGGTATCGGTAGCTAAAACAGTTATATTCCCGATGGGCATTTATTCTAAAAAAGTCAAAGCCATCAGCGAACTTAAGCCAGGCGCAACCATTGCTATTCCCAATGATCCCACTAATGGCGGGCGTGCCTTGCTGCTGCTGGAACAACAGGGGCTAATCAAGCTTAAAGCCGGTGCCGGGCTTAAGGCGGCTGCGGCTGATATTGCCGAGAATCCCAAGAACTTTAAGATTAAAGAACTGGATGCCGCTCAAGTACCGCGGTCGCTGGAAGATGTAGATCTGGCAGCCGTTAATACCAATTATGCCATGACTGCCGGTTTGGTTCCAAATAAGGATGCCCTGGCGATGGAAGACGGCAACTCGCCTTATGCCAATATTATTGCGGTTAAGTCTAAAGATAAAGACAATCCGGCGATAGCTAAGCTTATTAAAGTATACCAGTCCGAAGAAGTTAAGAAATTTATTGAAGAGCACTTTAAAAGCTCGGTAATAGCAGCTTGGTAATCGATTAAGCAAATGTAAAAACCACGGTAAATGAAGGGAACAAGCTTACTTCAATTGACCGTGGTTTTTTTATTACAGATGGCGTATGACAATAGCCTGGCATATACAAAAAACTCTTGACAAATAATGATGAAAGCTATACAATTTGGCTAAATAACAAAATAGTCTGTCAAATATTTAAAAACTATATAAAAATTCAACTTGGGTAAACCAAGTAAATTTTTTCGAAAAAATACGAAACGATCGTTTCGTATAGTGAAACAAAAATGTTTTCCCTGTTTCGCGTAAAGCGGGACAATAAGTATATTTTCGAAGGAGAGGATATCTATGGCAAAGGTAAAAATTACAATTCCACAATGTAAGGCAATGAAGGGCAAGGAAAAAAAGTTCACAATGATCACCGCTTATGATGTTTTACTGGCTTCTGTAATTGAAAAAACTCCGATTGAAATGATTCTGGTGGGTGATTCGCTGGGGATGACGGTATTGGGATATGACAGTACTGTACCGGTTACGATGGAGGATATTATTCATCACACCAAACCTGTGGTCAAAGGAGCACCAAATACTTTTGTTGTTGGGGACATGCCGTTTGGCTCTTACAATACGGGAATTGAAGACGCTGCCCGTAATGCTAACCGCATTATGAAAGAAGGCGGTGCAGATGCCATTAAACTGGAAGGCGGCAAAAATGTTGCACACATCGTAGAAGCATTGGTGAAGGGCGGCATTCCGGTTATGGGTCATATTGGCCTGACACCGCAAACCGCAGGTCAATTGGGCGGCTTTAAGGTCCAGGGCAAAGATGCGGAGGCTGCAAAGCAATTAATCGAAGATGCAAAAGCGCTTGAGCAGGCCGGTGCTTTTGCCATCGTATTGGAATGCATACCTGCACCGGTAGCTAAACGAATTACAGAGGAACTGTCCATTCCTACTATGGGAATCGGAGCAGGACCCTATTGTGACGCGCAGGTGCTGGTTACTCAGGATTTACTGGGAATGTTCGACCGGTTTGTACCTAAGATGGTAAAACAATATGCCAAGCTCAATGCGCAAATGGTAGATGCACTAAATTCCTTTTATCAGGAAACTCAGGCTGGCGTTTTCCCCGGACCGGAACACTCTTTTGGTATGGCAGAGGAAGATTTAAAGAATTTGTATTAAGCAAACCAGACGGTTTAGTGATGTGATTTGTCAGCCCAAATTCCACGATAAGAATAACAGCGGCTTACCGCTTATCGCCAGATTGCGTAAGCCAAGTTTCTTTATGCGTAGTTTAATCCTGTTGCGGTGACAGACTGGAAAGTAAGAAGAGCCATATTGGAATATATAGTTAGACAACCTGGCTTAAAAATGGTGGGCAGCAGGTATCAAATTATACATGAGTGTAGTTGAGCAAAACCAATTTAAAGCAAGGAAATGGAGGAAAACAATAAATGGCGTTTTTAGAAAAAATTGCTATGACAATTACAAAATTATTTCCCGTATGGCTTATCTTCTTTTCCGGTCTGGCGTTTTTGTATCCGGATACAATCAAACATCAGGGACCGCTGGTAACTTATCTGCTGGGAACTATCATGCTGGGGATGGGGCTGTCCATGTCGGTAGATGACTTTAAGCTGGTATTATCCAGACCTAAAGATGTTATTATCGGTATTGTACTCCGGTATTTAATTATGCCAACAGTAGGCTGGGGTGTTGCAAAGCTGCTGGGCTTGCCTCCCGCCCTGGCTGCCGGACTTATCCTGGTGGGCTGCTGTCCCAGTGGTACGGCTTCTAATGTAATGAGTTTTCTGGCAAAAGCCGATACGGCTTTGTCTGTGACAGTTTCCAGTTTTAATATTATTTTGGCACCGCTTTTGCTGCCTGCTACCTTTATGTTGCTTGCCGGAGCGGAAGTTCATGTCAGTGCACAGGCTATGTTTTTGGATGTAGTAAAAATTGTACTGGGGCCAGTTGTATTGGGAATGGTATTGCGTGGTTTGTTTAGCAGCTTTGTTGACCGCATCATGAAGATTGTCCCGGTAATTTCGGTAATTGCAATTATTTGGGCTATTGCAATTGTAGTTGCGATGAGCGCCTCCAAGCTGGTAACAGTCGCTCTTATTGCATTTGCGGCTGTTGCAATGCATAATGCTCTGGGTTTGCTTTTAGGTTATGGAGCTTCGAAGGCTCTTGGTATGGGGGAACGTCAGGCAAGAGCTATTACTTTTGAAATTGGCATTGAAATGTCCGGACTGGCAGTTGTGCTGGCGATAGCCCATTTAGAACCGCTGGCCGCCGTTCCGGGTGCAATCTTTAGTGTATGGCATAATTTCACCGGCTCTATTATTGCAGGTTATTGGGCAAATAATCCGCCTACCGATGGTTCTTTACCAGATTCAACCGGCGTGTAATTTGCCGTAAGGGTTGAGATTAAGTCTATAATTGGCACCAAACATTAATTAACATGCTAAAAACCTGTTATAGCGAGCGAACGTTGTTCTTTAATACAGAACATGTTCGCTCGTTACCCCAAGTGGGAGAATTTAACGGGTTATGCCGGCAGGCTTGACAACAGTCAGAGCGGATTATGGCAGTATATCCGGATTTCTGTGAAAGAGTGGACCAACGGGGCTGAGAAACCGGAAATATGGCGGAAAACGATAAATTACTTTGGCAGGAAGAGGTGTTATAGTATGAAGATTACGGTGGTGGGCGCCGGAGCTATTGGTGGTTTGTTTGGCTCTTTTCTCTGTAAAAGCGGTGAAGAAGTGACTTTTGTTGATATTAACCGGGAGCATGTAGCGGCGATTCAAGCGGCAGGACTGATTATCGAAAGGCAAAGCGGTACCGAAGTACTTACAGTAAAAGCCACTACCAATATCGAAGAGGCCGGTACGCCGGATTTGATTATTTTTTCGGTTAAAGCCTATGATAATCAGCAAGCGGCTGAGGATTGCCTGAAAATCGTCGGGCCTGATACCATTGTACTTACTGTGCAAAATGGGGTAGGAAACGTCGAGACGCTATCTGCCGTACTGGGCGCCGGCCGTATTATCGCCGGTACGACGGCTTTCGGTTGCACTGTCCTGGGACCAGGCAGAATTAAACCCAGTGAAACCGGATCAATCTCAATTGGCGAATTGGATGGCCGGATAACTCCGCGTTTGGAAAGGGTAGTTGCCGCCTTTACTAAGGCAGGGGTTGAAATGCATACAAGTCAGAATGTCGACAGTCTGATCTGGACAAAGCTGCTGGTCAATGTAGGCATTAATCCGCTTGGCGCCATTACCCTGCTGACAAACGGGCAATTGCTGGAGCACGAGGAAACAAAAAGTCTTCAGGCTGCTGCGGTGGCGGAAGGTGCGGCTGTAGCTAAGGCTAAAGGAATTGAATTCATGACGGAGAATATTCTGGAACATGTACGGGGGGTTGCTAGGGGAACCTATAATAACAAAGCCTCTATGCGGCAAGATGTGGAACGCGGCTCCCGGACAGAGGTACTTGCCATTAATGGTGCAATTGTGGCAGAAGGACAGAAACTAGGTATTCCCACACCGGTAAACGAGACATTGACTAAGCTGGTCAAGGCTATTGAAAAACGGGGAAAAATTTAAAGACCTCAGCAGGTCTTTGCCTTTGCGCAAAACCCCGGATTAAGTTAGGCAGGAACTCATTCCTATGGGAGGAATAACAATTTATCCGATGACTAACCCGCTCTAAGACTCTCGCTTCTGCAAGCGGGAGTTAAGAGCGGCTAAGTCCCTGGATAATTCCGGCTAAGATTCAGATGGGGTTAAAACCCCATCTGAATCAAGTTTCCATTTATAAATAAAGTGAAAGAGGGAATGGTATGCGCTTTCCCAGAATGGCATTAGTAAAGCAAAGTTCAGATATACCTGTTATTGAAGACGTGGTAACAGTGGTCAGGCAGGAAATAGCGGCCTTGAACCTGAAGCTGCCCGGCCAAGCCCGCATTGCCATTGCTGTAGGCAGCAGGGGAATTTCCAATCATGCCTTGGTGGTAAAAACCATAGCAGATGAACTGAAAGCCCTGGGTACCAAACCTTTTATTGTTCCGGCAATGGGCAGTCATGGCAGTGCCACCGCCGAAGGGCAGATAATGGTTCTTGAAACACTGGGAATAACCGAAAAAAACATGGGTGTGCCTATCTGTTCCTCTATGGAGGTAGTGCAGCTTGGAACCACCGCAACCGGTATTCCTGTCCTGATTGATAAAATTGCCGTTGAATCTGACGGTATTGTTTTGGTGCACCGGGTTAAAGCGCACACTGATTTTGACGGAGCTATTGAAAGCGGGATGATGAAACTCATTACCATTGGCCTTGGAAATCATCAAGGTGCGCAAATGGCGCACCGGTTTGCCGTACAGCGCGGCTTCAATCAGGTGATACCGGTGGTGGCGCGATTTGTTTTGCAAAAGGCACCGGTGTTGTTCGGTCTGGGTTTGGTAGAGAATTTTTATCATAAAACAGCTATTATTAAAGCAGCAAAACCGGACCAATTGGAAGAAACCGAGAAAGAGTTATTGCGGGAAGCAAAAAAAATGATGGCCCGGATTCCTTTTGTTACGCTAGACGTAGTTATTGTTCAGGAAATCGGCAAAAAGATATCCGGCACAGGCATGGACACCAATGTAGTCGGCAGGATGTATAATGTGGCTGAACCGGAAGCTGAATTTCCTAAATACACGCGGATTGTGGCGCTGGATTTGGCGGAGGATACTTATGGCAATGCAGTGGGTATTGGCATGGCTGATTTAACAACCCGCCGGCTGGTGGATAAAATTGATTATAAGGCCACGGCCATTAATTGTCTGGCTGGTTCGGTCCCGGAAAAAGGCAGGGTGCCGATTACGATGGAATCCGATAAGGACGCAATTACTGCTGCACTTATGCTTTGCGGGCCGGTAACGCAGGAAAATGCCAGAATGGTCTGGATAAAAAATACGCTGGAGTTAGAAAAATTCTATATTTCCGAAGCGCTGCTGCCTGAGATTCGCGGCAATCCTAATATTGAGGTTATCGCCGGTTTGGCGATGCTGCCATTTGCGGCTGATGGTAATTTATCCTGGAAACTACCTGCTGTCAGTATGCCATAATATAGTAATATTTGACAGAAAATAAACTGTACTATAAAATTGAATAGAAATCATACTCTTCGGCAAGCCGCTTTTTCGACGCAGTTGAGAGGGTTTTAATATTTTTATTCAGGAGAGAGCCTAGGATGAATGATTCCTCAATGGTAGTACATTCTGTCGAGAAGGCACTGACTATTTTAGAAACCTTGAGCAGGGTTGAGGAAATGGGTGTCAGCGAACTGAGCAGAGAACTTGGTTTGGGAAAGGCAACCGTTTACCGGATACTTACTACGCTGCGGCTTCACGGTTATGTTGAACAAACAGCTTCAGAAAAGTATAAACTTAATTTCAAGTTATTTGAGATAGGCAATAGAGTAGTTAATAAAATCGGGATTCGCAAAACGGCTCATCCCTATCTGGAACAAATGGCTGCGGTTACCAAGGAGACAGTAAACCTGGCGGTTCTGGATAACTATACGGTGATGTATATTGACCGGATTGAGAGCCGCGAACCGCTGCGGATTGGACTGGATGTCGGAACGCGGTTCCCGGCTTTTTGTACTGCCTTAGGGCTTGCCATGCTTGCCTTCATGAGCCCTGCTGCCGTAGATAGACTGCTTGACCAGACCCTACAAGCAGGTCAATTTACGAAACATACTCCCAATACGGTTACTGATCTTAGTGTAATTAAGCAGCAATTGACGATAATTAGAGAACAAGGCTACTCGATTGACGACGAATATTATTTACCCGGTATTCGCGGTCTGGCGGCACCGATTTTTGATCATTCCGGGAAGGTCAGGGCCGCTATCAGTGTTGCCGGCCCGGCTATACGGATAACCGATGAAGTAATTGCCAGTTTTTTCCCATTAGTAAAGGAAAGTGCCCGCAATATCTCTATGCTGCTGGGCCATTCTGGTTAGCGGTGGAGTGAGCCGGTTGTTCCAGAGTGGGACAAATACCATCTCTGCAAGCCTGTGTCCAGCCGGCAAGAAGCAGTCATAAATTCCGAATAAAATCGGTATTTAGTGACTGCTTTTTAATAAGTATATGTTGATTGTGCTGTGAAGTTAATTTGAAAGGAGAATAAATATTGGCTGCTGGAAAAAATGTATTTTCGGAAATACAAACTAAACGTCTATTGCTTCGGAAGATGGAAATTACAGATGCGTCTGTCTTATATGAATACTGGTCTGATAAAGACGTTACCAGATATATGAATATACTTGGGTTTGAGAGTATAAAGCAAGCAGAAGACATGATCGGTTTGTTAAACTCTCTCGCAGACAGCGAAAAAGCTTTTCGCTGGAGTATAGTATGTAAAGGCAGCAAACAAATTCTGGGTACTTGCGGATTTAATAATTGGGATAAAGAAAATCAGCGGGCCGAGATTGGCTATGAACTGGGAAAGCAGCATTGGGGTCAAGGGTTTATGACAGAGGCATTGGCAGGACTCATTTCCCATGGTTTTGGAATAATGGCACTTAATCGTATTCAGGCACTTGTTGAGCCAGAAAATACAGTATCCCGAAAGGTTTTAATGAAGCTTGGGTTTCAGGAAGAAGGTCTTCTTCGGCAGTATGAGCAAGTAAAAGGCAATTTTATCGATTTAATGATGTATTCTATATTAAAAAATAATAGTGGATTGGTATAAAAATCGGCTACTGAACAATATAAGTGTCAGTGGGGATGGGGTTATTGATAAGTGTAGTGCTTATTTTTAGCAACCTCGTTTTTTTGTTTTCAGAATGCTGTCCATTAGCAGCAGGGAGTAAATGTTTGACTTTTCCTGGAGCAGGAATTTACTTTTCATGGGGCGAAAATCCTTTCAAAGCTATTGTTTTTTGCGCACTTTTATCCAATGACTAACTTGCGTTAACACTTCCGGCTTTCCTGCGTTTTTGGGGCATAAAAGCAGGAGGTTATGTCCCTAGTTGGGCGGTTAACTATTGATTAAAGGGAGAAACCATGAGAATTTTACATACAGCCGACTGGCATTTCGGCAAGACAATTGAAGGACGGGACAGACTGGCCGAGCAGGTGGCTTTTGTTGAGGAACTGTGCGGTATTTGCGTTGAGGAGCGCATTGATCTTGTGCTGGTGGCCGGGGATGTATTTCAGAGCCCCAATCCCAGCGCGGCAGCCGAAGAGTTATTTTACTATGCGGTTGACCGTCTGGCAGACCATGGCAGGCGCGGCGTCGTCATTGTGGCTGGTAATCATGATAATCCGGACAGACTGTGCGCCGCAGCGCCATTGGCCGGACGGTTGGGCATAACTCTGGCAGGCTTGCCGAAAGAAGAGCTTGGGCCAACCTCGCCCGGTGCAGGGCGGGTATACCGGGTTGACGGCGGCCAGGCCTGGCTGGAGCTGGCTGTGCCGGGAGTAGGGCATACTGCCGTTATCGCGGCCTTGCCTTACCCTTCGGAAGGGCGGTTGAAGGAACTGGTAGCGCAATCGCTTGAGGATAAAGATTTGCGCCAGGGCTATAACGACCGGCTGGCCGGATTGTTCGGGGCGCTTAATGCCAGATACAGGCCGGATACAGTCAACTTGGCTGTCAGCCATCTGTATGTGCGTGGCGGCATTGAGTCAGATTCTGAGCAGCAGATTCAAGTAGGCGGCGTATATGCCGTCGACCCGCTGATTTTCCCGGCAAATGCCCAATATATTGCCTTGGGGCATTTGCATCGGCCGCAATATGTGGGTGGTACTCCGGCACCTTGCCGTTATGCCGGTTCGCCGCTGGCCTATAGTTTTTCCGAGACCGGTTATGCTAAGTCGGTAACCATTATTGAAGCTTTGCCGGGGAAAGATGTCAATATCCGCGAAATGCCTGTTGCGTCAGGGCGGCCGCTGGTCCGGTGGCGGGCGGCCGGTGGTCTGGCTGAGGTGCGGCAGTGGGTTGCCGACGGGCGGGACCGTGATGCCTGGATTGAGGTGGAACTGGAAATTGTTAAGGCGCTGGCCTTGGATGAAATCCAGGAGCTCAGGGCCATGCACCCCGGGTTTGTTACTATCCGCCCGGTGTTTAATTTACAGGAGGACAGGACGGGGCAGGAACCGGCCAGACTGAACAGTATGCCGCTCAATGAGCTGTTTATCCGGTTTTATGAACGGCAAAACGGTGGACTCAGACCGGATGATAAACTGGTGGAAATGTTTCTGGAGTTAAGCCAAAGTATTCTGTCAGAGGATGCCGCTGACAACGAAGGCCATGACAGCGGGGAGGCGGCAGGATGAAACCGATAGCACTCAAAATTGCCGGACTGCATAGTTTCCGCGAAGAACAGGAGATCCCGTTTGACAAACTGAGTGAATTGGGCGTGTTTGGTATTTTTGGCCCGACAGGCAGCGGCAAATCGTCTATTCTTGATGCCATGACGCTGGCTTTGTACGGTACGGTGGTCAGAGCCGGGCGGCGCACCCAGGGAATTTTAAATCATGCGGAAAAGCATGTAAAAGTATCACTGACCTTTTCGCTGGGGCAGGGAACGGCCCGTCATGTCTACCGGGTCGAACGGCGGTATGTCCGCAAAGACCAGTTAGCTGTCGGCAATACTCATAGCCGCCTTGTGGTGGTAACAGCTACCGGCGAAGAAGTGCTTGCCGATAAGGAGCGTGAGGTTACCGAACAGGTAACACAGCTGCTTGGCCTGCGGGAAGAAGACTTTACCAAAGCGGTAGTATTGCCGCAGGGAAAGTTTGCCGAATTTCTCAACTTGGGCGGCAAAGAGCGGCGCGAGATGCTGCAACGGCTGTTCTCGCTGGAACAATACGGCAATATATTGATAAAAAAAGTAAATGACCGGTTTGCCACTGCCGAAACAGGCTATATTGAAGTGGAAAGTGAACAGAAAGGGCTGGGGGATGCCTCGCCGGCGGCAGTGGCGCAGGTGTTGGCCATGCTGGCAGCAGCCAGGCAGGCGGAGGAAGCGGCAGTAAGGCGGCATCAGGCGGCGCAGCAGCAATATACAGAGGCCAAAGAGGTAACTGCGCTGCAGCAGGAGCTGATCCAAAAACAGGCAGAGCTTGCTGCGCACCGGCAGCGGGACCAGGAAATCAAAGCGGCGGCAACTGCCCTCGAAATGGCGGAAAAGGCCGGGCGGGCAGCACTTATATGGGAAGAATTAGCAGCCAGTGACGCCTGTGAGCAGGCTGCGGCCAAAAGTAAACAACAGATAACCGGGCAAGTCACCCGGCTGACGGCAGACACTGAGAAGCTGCAGGCTGTGTATGCGGCGGCCCGGGAGAAGCGCCTGCAGCAGGAACCCAGGCTGATTGAGCGGAAGGCGAAATTAGAGGCTGCTATCAGTTTGGAGGCAGAGGCAGCCAAGCTGGCTCAGGCTGCAGCGGACTTAGAGCAGCAGCTGCTGGCGCGGCAGGCTGCCTGCCAGGCAGCCTGTCTGGCGGTAAAACAACAAACTAAGCGCAGCGAAGAACTGACAGCCGGTATCAAAAACCTTGAACAACAACAGGCAGCGGCCAGTATCGGTGCCGAACTGCGGCTGCAGGCGCAAGCCTGCCAGGAGGCAGCGTATGTATTGCAGCAGCAGCTGGTGTCAGCCGACAAGATTAAGCAAGCCGGGGTGTTGCGGAAACAGCACTGCGATGACGCGCAGACGGCCGCGAAACAAGCGGCAGAACAACTGTGCCAGGCGGAGCGTAAGCTTAATGAGCTGGAAGCTGCCGAGGCGAAAGCTGCTGAAGAACAGCTGCAGGCGGCAGCCGCTCAGCTTGACCTGCTGGTAACAGGTGAAAAGCAGGCCGCAGCCGCCCGGCTGGCTGGTGAACTGAAGGAAGGCACTCCCTGCCCGGTATGCGGCTCGACAGCCCATCCGCAGCTGGTCAGTGTTGCCGCCGCTACAAGCCAGGTTAACTTTGAACAGGAAATAGCAGCCGCGAAAGAACATATCGCCAAGCTGACGCAAAGTCTGGCCGAAGCCGGTAAAGCCGTGGCGGCTGAGCGTCAGAACCTGAATCAGGCCCGGACAGCGGCAGCTACGTTGAGTCAGCAGGTTGTGAGCGCGTTGGCCGAATTGGATACGGTGAGAGATGAATACCGGGAGGTGCGGGAGCAGGTTGCCGCCGCCCGGGAACAACTGGTCAAAGCCCTGCAGGCTGCAGGCAAACTGATAGCCGGTGACGCAGCCATTAGCACGGTAATTGCGCAGGTATCCGAACTAAACGAATACATTACCGAGCAGGACCGGTTAGCTGAAACCCTGGTGAAACAGCTAATCAGCCACCGGCAGGATTATGAAGCTTGTCAGACTGAGATCACCCGCTGGCAGCGTGCAGCTCAAAGCGAGGAAGCAGAATTGGCAGCCCTGACGGCACGCCTGACCAGCCTTAACGAGCTGCTGGCCGCCAAAAGACAGGAGCTCTATGCGGTTACCGGGGGAATACCGGCCAGCCAGCTGTTAGCCCGGGCCGGGCAGGAATTAGAGACGGTTCGCCGGGAAGAGCGGCTGGCAGAGGAAAGCTATAACAACGCCGCGGCGGCTTTGGCCGAAGCCGGACAGGCCTGTATCCGCGCCGATACCAGCTGGCAGGAGGCCGCCGGACGGCGGGACATGCTGAAAATACGGTTTGATACCAAGTTGGCAGAAGAGGGATTTACTGATGCTGCGGCTATGACTGCCGCTCTTATGCCGGAGGCTGACCAGGAAAAGTACCGGAGTTTGCTCAAAACCTATGCGGAAGCCGGGCAATGGCTGACCGCCCAGAGTGAGCAACTGGCCGGCAGGCTTAAGGGACGAAGTATAACTGAGACCGAATGGGAGCTGGTGAACCGGCAGGCTGCCGCAGCCGAAGCAGACAAAAATGCTGCTACCGAACAGCGGGTCGAAGCCGACAAAGAGTATCGTGACCTGTCGGCAAAACACCAGCGGTGGTCGGAGCTGGA
This sequence comes from Sporomusa sp. GT1, assembly GCF_014634905.1. NCBI lineage: Bacteria > Bacillati > Bacillota > Negativicutes > Selenomonadales > Sporomusaceae > Sporomusa > Sporomusa sp. GT1. The sequence goes on from NZ_BMBX01000018.1 coordinate 15,847, forward strand.
AACCGCCAGACTTGAACTTAAAGACCGCAGGGATTGTTTGCAGGCGCTGAAGACCTTGCTGCGCGGCAATGTGTTTATTGAATTTTTAGCCCAGGAACAGATGGAACTGGTGGCCAGGCAAGCCTCAGACCGTCTTAAGCAGATTACCCAGCACCGGTATGCGTTGGAAATGAGTTCTGACGGCGGCTTTCTGATTAGAGACGACGCCAATGGCGGGGTAAGACGTCCGGTTAGCACACTGTCGGGTGGTGAAACCTTCCAGGCCTCGCTGGCACTGGCCTTGGCGTTATCGGTGCAGATTCAGCTCAAGGGCAAATATCCGCTGGAGTTTTTCTTTCTGGATGAAGGCTTTGGTTCGCTTGATCAATATGCGCTGGATGTTGCCATGTCGACACTGGAAAAATTGCATATGGAGCGCCTGACCATTGGCGTTATTAGCCATGTGGCCGAGCTAAAACAGCGTATGCCCCGCCGTTTGCTGGTTGAACCGGCAGAACCGGCCGGACGCGGCAGCCGGGTTCATCTGGAAGAGGCATAAAGCAGGCTTGGCACAGGTTGGTCGGCGAATTAATTATCGTGAATTGGATGGAGGTTAGTTGTGCACAGTAAACGCTTACTTATGATGTTTTTTCTGGTGTATTTTCTGATAGCAGCAACAGGCTGCAGCGCCGCCCCGGATTTGTCCGGGCAGGCGGCAGAAAAGCCGGCCCCTGCTCCGGCCCTAGCTCCGGTGCGGCTGGGCATTGATAATATTGACAGACACCTCACTGTTTTTCAGGGAAAGCGGGTGGGGCTTATCACCAATCAGACAGGGATGACCAGCGATTTTCAGAGCAGTATTGATGTGCTTAAAGCCAAGACCAACCTTGTTGCCCTATTTTCACCTGAACATGGGATTCGAGGGGCTATACCTGCCGGGGCCGCTGTTGGCAGCTATCTGGATGAAGCTACCGGTGTGACGGTCTACAGCCTGTATGGCCAAACCAAGAAACCAACCGCTGCCATGCTGGACAATATCGATGTCCTGGCCTTTGATATGCAGGATATTGGCGCCAGGTTCTACACCTATATGTTTACCATGGCCTATGCCATGCAAAGCGCCAAAGAACAGGGCAAGACCTTTGTTGTGTTTGACCGTCCTAATCCAACCGGCGGTGAAGCGGTGGAAGGCAATATTATTCAGCCGGGGTATGAATCCTTTATCGGCCTATATCCCATTCCGGCCCGCCATGGCCTGACAATCGGCGAAATGGCCCGCCTGATGAACAGTGAGTACAATATTCATTGCGATTTGGTGGTAATTCCGATGACAGGCTGGCAGCGTAGGATGCACTTTGACGATACCGGGCTGCCCTGGGTTATGACATCCCCCAATGTTCCGACACCGGATACTGCCCTGGTGTACAGCGGTACGGGAATTTTTGGCGGTACCAATATATCGGAAGGTATTGGCACTACCCGGCCCTTTGAGCTTGTCGGCGCACCCTGGCTTAATGCCGCCGCATTGGCGGAACGCATGAATGCCGCAGGTTTGCCGGGGGTAGCCTTCCGGCCGGTGTATTTTACACCAAGACAGGCCGAGGTCAAATACACTGGCAGACTGTGCGGCGGGGTGCAGCTGCATGTGACTGACAGGCAGGCCTTTCTCCCGGTGCGGACAGGTCTGACTCTGCTGTATGTAATCAAGGATATGAGCGGCGGCAAGTTTGCGTTTACTTTGCCGTCCACTGCCGCTACGGCGACCATCGACCTTTATACGGGTGACAGCCGTGTGCGGAACGAAGTGCCTGTGGCTGAAATATTACATGACTGGGATGAGGCTGCCGCGCGGTTTAAAGCACTGTCTAAACAATATTATCTTTATAATTAACCAATCCAGAAATTGGCTCCTGGCTGTACTGTTTAAGGTACGGCCAGGAGCCAGTTGTATTTATCGCACCTGTCGGACTTTGCTGTCGGTTTGGCGGTTGGCATATTTTTTGCAATATATTTTTCTATACATATTAGCTGAAGGATAGATTTACCATGACAATCATGGAAAAAATTGTACCGTTTACTAAGAAGAACGCACGTAAAGGAGAGAAGGTACTCATGAACAAGGTTCTATTAATTGGCTGTGAAGTTTTGAAAACGCAAATTGAAAGGCAGGGAAAGATACCTGCCGATGCGGTTTATCTGGAACAGCTGCTCCACCGGACGCCGGATAAGCTGCGGCAGGAATTGCAGCAGCTGATTGACCGATCCGGACGATATCAGACCCTGCTGTTTGCATATGGGTTATGCAGCAACGCGATTATTGGCCTGCGGGGGGCTTCCGGCCAGCGCCTGATTATTCCCCGCTCGGATGATTGTATCGGTCTGGTGTTGGGCTCACGGCAAAGATATCTTGATGAATTCCGCAAGAACAGCGGCACCTATTATTTTACTGCCGGCTGGGTGGATGGCGCACCGGATCCGTTGAAGGAGTATTGGAAAAATATTGAGCAATATGGCGAAGAAGATTCTCGCTGGATTGCCGAGGAAACCCTAAAGCACTATACCCGGGCCTTGTTTATACAAACCGGTGACGACCGGGACCGGTTCGCGGCTGCTTATGTCCGGCAGTTTGCCGACTTTTTCCGGCTGCGGTATGAGGAAATTGCCGGGAGCGACACTTACCTGCGAAAACTGATCTACGGTCCCTGGGAGGATGACTTTGTTATTGTAGAAAATGGCGCTGTTATTACCAGCGAGCTGTTTGCTGATCCAGACTAACCCGGACGCAGCGTCTTATGAGCGGCGCGTGACGCAACTGGCTGTCGCTAAGGCGCGCCTGTTTACTTTACACTTGCAGGCCGGCCGAGGCTGGTTTGGAATTCCCGGTATCAAAGAGAGCCGTGTCGAAACTCGGATTCGGCACGGCTCTCAATACTTCTTACAGATTGCGGATTTCTTCCAGGCGTTTGCCTTTTGTCTCTACGCCGAAGATAAGCGTCACCGTGCCGCCGATTATAAAAATCGCCGCACCGAGATTAAACAAACCGCTGTTTCCTATGTACGGCAACAGCAGGCCGAAAAGTGTCGGTGCAATCAGCGAACCCATTCTGCCAGCCGAGGAAGTTGTACCGCAGCCGGTGGAACGGATTCTTGTCGGGAATACTTCTGAGGCATAGGTGTAAATGAGCGACCACATACCGAACATGAAGAACTGCATGCAGCAGCCGAAGACAAACAGCTCGGTAAGCGTTTGTGACTGTCCGTAAAAATAGCAAAATACCGCCGCGAGGATTAAATACGAAAAGATCATTTTTTTGCGGCCGAATATTTCCACGAAATAAGTCGCGCACAGGTAGCCTGGTATGGCGGGTAAATACATCAGCAGGACGAAACCACTGGATTTAACCACACTGAACCCGGCATTTACCAGCAGGGCCGAAATCCAGGTATTTAAACCGTAAAAGCCAAACAATACACAGAACCAGAGCGTCCAAAGGGTCAGTGTCTTCTTAATCTGGTCAGGCTCAAACAATTGGGCCAGTTTGGATTTACCGGAGTAATCCCTTTCGTCGACAATCGGTTCCGGGATGGCCGGCAAGGGTTTGCCGGTTACTTTAATGACCTGGGCTTCCATAGTTTCGACAATGGCCTTTGCCTTGTCCAACTGCCCTACCGATTCATGCCAGCGGGCTGATTCCGGAATCTTGTATATTACCATGAACACACAAAGTCCGCCCAGCGCTTGGATCAAGAAAACGTATCGCCAGTCGACATACATCAACGCTACCCAGGAAATGAGGCCGGCTAAGATACAGGCCAGCGGGAAGCCGCCCTCCATAAGACAGATGGCGCGTCCCCGGCTATTGGCGGGGAAAAGCTCCGACAGCATGGACTGTGTCATCGGGAACTGAGCGCCCATTCCCAGGCCCAGGAAAAACCGGAAAATCCAAAAGAAAGTGATGTTTGGGCTCCAGGCCAGTCCCAGACTGGCTAAGCTCCAAATAAAGATGGATATCACCAGCATTTTTTTGCGGCCGAATTTATCGCCCAGGTAGCCGGACAAACTGGCACCGAAGAACATGCCCAGGTAGGTGGATGAAGCGACAAGACCTTTGCTTGTAGATGTAAAGGTAAATTCATTTCCGATGGAAGCTAATACAAAAGTCGCCGTTCCCAATCCAACAGAACCTAATATCCAGCATATTTCATGCAGAAGCCACAGTTTCCACTGAACCGAACATAGCGGCAGTCTGTCTAGACGTCCGGCTATGTTGTTTTCGAACCGTTCCCCCATGGTTTACTCCTCCTCGCAGTATTCAAGTTGTTTCGAATCAGTTGGCTGTACCCAGTGCGTAACGGTGAAAGCAGTTTTGGTTCCAATCCAGACGACCACCATCCATTAAAATCCTACTTTTCACTAAAGCAATTTTCGTGCCAACACATTTGTTCTGTCGGTAAACAAAACGGGAATTACCGCAGGGAGATACCGTGCTTTTTTGCTTTTCGCATAAAGGCCGACTGACTTAGGCCCAGCAGAGAAGCGCTCTTTCGAGTGCTGTTGGTACTTTTGTAGGTTGCGAGAAGGAGTTCTTTTTCTTTTTGGTCTAAAATTTCCTGTAAGGGTATGGCAATAGTACCATCGTTATTGCCGGAATTTCCTTTGATTTCATAAAAGCTTGCCAACGGAATCTCAGAAGATGTGCTGGTAATGAGCAAGCGTTCCACGGTATTCTCCAGTTCCCGGATATTGCCGGGCCAGTGGTAGTCCAGAAAGGCGTTGAGTACCAGGGGCTGGAAGAATTTGTTCATGCTGTATTCCCTGTTGAGCTTTTTGATAAAATGCAGTGTCAGCGCCAAGATGTCTTCCGGCCTTTCACGCAAAGGCGGAATCAGGATAGGAATAACGTTCAGCCGGTAATAGAGGTCCTCCCGAAAGGTTTTTTTCTTTACCATGTCCTCTAAAATCCGGTTAGTGGCGGCAATAATGCGTACATCAACATGAATCGGTTTGTTGCCGCCGATACGCATGATTTTTTTATCCTGGATGGCTTTGAGAACCTTGACCTGCATATCGCCGGGCAAATCGCCGATTTCATCCAGGAATAAGGTGCTCTTGTCGGCAAGCTCAAATATTCCCGGCTTTCCCCCTTTGCTGGCGCCGGTAAATGCGCCGGCCTCATAGCCGAAAAGCTCCGATTCAAAGAGGTTGGGAGGAATGGAGCCGCAATTAATTTCCATCATAGGCTTGGCATTGCGTTTGCTTGACTGATGAATTAAATTGGCAAAGACACCTTTGCCTACACCGGATTCACCCAGCAGCAAAATGGTGGAATTGGACGGCGCCACCCGCATTGCCAGCTCGACAATATGCCGCATTTTGGCGTTTTCGGTGTGGAAATTCAATATGTTGGGGGACATAACTTCGTTGAGCTTTTTTAAATAATCCTGTTGCAGCCGTTTGCTTTCTGAAAGCTGCTCTTTCAAATTTCTCAGTTCGGTTACGTCGCGTACATTGCACAGAACGCAAATGACTTCTCCAGTGCGCCCAAACACTGGGGTTCCTGTGAGCAGCATATCTTTACCGTTCCGGAAGTCGACAATGGACATGGTTTCTTTCCTGTCAACAACCATAGGCGACAGGCCCTGGTGAATTAACCCGTTTTCCACCAGCGTGTCAATATGCACATTTATATAGTCCTGTTTGCGGATATTGGCCATTGCCTCATAGGATTTATTGGTCTGGCGGACAATACCCTTGGCGTCAACGATAATGATTCCATCGGCCACGGCGTCAATGATTTCCTGGGTCAGGGCGAAAATATTCTCGTCCCAGTTGGACCAACTCTCCCAGGCTTCGGACAAATGCCACAAAATAGTGATATTTACTTTGTTTTTCGCCGGACGGAACGGAAAAATGAACATTTCATAACAGTGGTTGTTGGGAAGGGTGCAGCGCAGGGACTGTTCCGTGCCGTCGGTTATAACGGTGTCAAAGATTTCTGAGATATGCAGGCTTTCTAAAAAAGCAATCATGCCAGCCGTATCCCCGAAAATCAATTCGGCTTTTTTATTCCAATAGAGAATTTGTTTTTCTTCAGAGATTGTCACAATGATAGTTTCTTTATTATCTGTAACACGTTTCACCTGATGTAATATCTCCACACAAGCCCCTCCATTTGGCAAAATTATTGAAATATTTAAACTTTGCGATTCGTTATCGACTCAATCGATAGTGCTTAATTCCTTTTAAAGTATACAGGTTTTTCAAGTCAGCGCCAATTGATATCACGGTAATGCGAATCGTAAATGACTCTATATTGTTTTCCGCTGCTTTAAAGTGTAGATAAAAGCATTTTGGTAGTACTAATACCGCGCGAACTGCCAGTATTTTCGGCTGACATTGATTCGAAAACAACTCATAATCGCCGTACTGTCGGGCAGAACAATGACAATATTGTTAAAAAATTTTGAATTTTAATATTTTTTAGGAATACGGGGAACGCAGTCAGGAGGATTTCCGGCTGCAGCTTCAAATTATGGCATGCTTGCCATCCGGCTAAGTGGTTTTCAGTATTTCCCAACTATATACATAAGCAACGACCATGCCATTCTATTCAAGTAGATAAACTATTATTTTTTGAAGATTGGCATAAATGTTGCATAGGCATAAACCGAATCCATCATCCAATCCAGAAAGCATTAAAATCCGGAATGAAGATCCACAAAACAGTAGTCTGGTGCCGGCTTGTCCCAGCGGGTGAAAGCAGCAAAAAAAAGGTATATTTTCTGCTGATGCACGAATGCTCCGTAACAACATTAGGAGGAGATGATAGTAAGCGATGATTATTATTGGTGAAAAAATAAATGGTTCTATTCCCGCCGTAGCCAAGGCCATCGAAGGGAAGGATGCGGATTTTATCCGGAACCTTGCAACAATACAGGCCAATGCCGGGGCCGCGTTTATCGACGTGTGCGCGTCGGTCGATAACCAGATCGAGCTTGAAACTATGCAATGGCTTATCGGGCTGGTGCAGGAAGTTACCGATACACCCATTGCCATTGACAGTCCTGATGTCCGTATTTGTGCCGCGGCGATGAAGTTCTGCAACAAGCCTGGCCTTATTAATTCGGTATCCATGGAAGGTGACAAGATTGAGGTCATCTTTCCGTTAATTGCCGATACAAAATGGGAATGTGCCGCACTCTTATGCGACGACACCGGGCTGCCCCAGAATGCGGAAAAGCGGCTGGCTGTATTTGCCGCCATCATGGAAAAAGCGCAAGCCTACCGTATTGCTCCAAACCGCCTGCATATTGATCCTCTGGTACAAATGCTCTGCACCTCGGAAGACGGGATCAACACCGTTACAGAAGTAATTAAAGCCATCAAAGCGCAATATCCGGATATTCATGTTACCGGTGGCGGCAGCAATATTTCCTTTAATCTGCCTGCCAGAAAACTGGTCAATCAGGCTTTTCTCGTCCTGGCAATGAACGCGGGCATGGACAGTGCGATCATTGATCCGCTGAATCGGGATCTGATGGGGATGATTTATGCTACCGAAGCACTGCTGGGCATGGATGAATACTGTATGGAATACATAGGAGCCTACCGGGAAAACAAATTCGGGCAGCAAAAATAACAAATAGATTTTATTAAACCAGGAGGAATGCAACATGTCAAAAATTCAGGAAATCGTAACCGCGGTTGCAAGCGGCAAAATGAAACTGGTTGGCGGCCTTGTCGAGGAAGCGTTGGCGGAAGGTATTGCCGCCACTGATATTTTGAACGACGGCCTGATTGCCGCGATGGGAATTGTAGGCGATCAGTTTAAGGCCGGAGACATCTATGTTCCGGAAATGCTGGTGGCTGCCAGAGCAATGAAAAAGGGTGTGGATACGCTCAAACCCCATCTTGCTGGCGGAGCTGCGGCTACTCTGGGGAAATTCATCATCGGTACGGTCGAAGGCGATTTGCATGATATCGGCAAAAATCTTGTGGGCATGATGCTGGAGGGTTCTGGCTTTGAAGTGATTGACTTAGGCGTTGATGTTCCGGCGGCAAAATTTGTTGATACCATAAAAGCGAACCCGGATTGCCGGATTGTCGGCCTGACCGCCCTGCTTACCACCACAATGCCGGCTCTGCAAGCCTCTGTCAGTGCTATTGCAGCAGCCGGACTTAAAAGCCAGGTTAAGATTATTATCGGCGGCGCGCCGATAACTCAGGCATTTGCCGATAAAATCGGTGCCGACGGTTATGCGGAAAATGCAGCTTCGGCCGCAAGCCTTTCCAAAGAGCTTATCGCGTAACCGGATAAAGCAGCACCAGCCAAATATATAAGGGAGGGGTTATAGTATGAATTCTCGTGAGAGACTGCAAATGGCTCTGAATCATCAGGAACCGGACCGTATACCACTCGATTTAGGCTCAGGCCATGCGTGTAAGTTTACAAAATATTTTTATAAGAAGCTGTTGGATTACTTTGGTCTGAAAGAAGACAATTTGGAAATTGCTCAAAAACCTTACCAACTGGTTTATGCGTCAGATAAGGTAATGGATTTGCTTGGCTGCGATGTCCGTAATGCCAGGGTAAAATATGTGAAAGAGCATGTAAGCCCGTATGTGCGGGAATGGGAAGATGAAAAGTACACGTATTTCACCAATGATTTTGGTACCACCTACCGTATGCCTCACAAGCAAAGCCTCTACTACGACCTGTACGACACTGCCCTGGGCAAAGCGGAAGATGAGGAAGACGACGCCAAGTATATCTGGCCTTGTCCCAACCGCCTGGTGCCTGGTACGAGAAAAGAGCTTGAGGATTACCGCACGGCGGGCTTTCTGACAACAACCTGCCAGGTGTTTGGCAATGGTTTTTTGCAAACCGGGCCGTTGGTCTACGGTTATGAAAATTGGCTTGCTATGCTGGTGGCCGAACCGGAGCGTTGCGAGGCCTTTATTGACAAGCTCTACCAAAAGAAAATCGAATGGTACGGTTATCTGTTTGACGAATATGACGGACTGCTTGACGTAACCGCGGAAGCCGACGACTTCGGCACCCAGCGCGGAACCTTCTGTTCACCGAAAGTACTGCGGGAACTGATTTTCCCCTATCACAAAAAGCTCAATGAATTTATAAAAAAATCACAGCCTGGTATTAAAACCACACTGCACACCTGCGGTTCGGTATATGAGGTAATCGGGGACATTATCGAAGCCGGCTATGATTGCCTGAACCCGGTGCAGATTGCCGCCACCAATATGGAGCCTGAGCGCCTGAAGAAAGAATTCGGGAAGGTAATTACCTTTTGGGGCGGTGGCATCAATACGCAGGCAACCCTGCCGAACGGAACCCCTGAACAAGTCCGGGAAGAGACCAAGCGGAATATCGACTTGTTCGCTCCAGGCGGCGGCTTTGTCTTCTCGCCGGTGCACAATATTCAGGACGATGTGCCTATTGAAAATTTCATTGCTATGTGGGAAACGTTCCAGGCCAATTGCAAATACTGATCATAGTAGGGGAAGCACTGCCGTTTGTGGCGGGAAGCCTGGGAGGCTTCCCTGCTCAAACGGCAATTTGAGAAAAGTAAATAAATACAATAACAATTGGCAGATCGCTTTGGTTGACACAGAAATACTACACTGAGGGGGTATTTCCGGTATGGATAACAATGTGATCCTGCGTGCAAGTGTACCTGACCGGCTTGAGCGGTTGCCGCTCACCGGCTATCAAAAACGGATTTTTGTGCTGATTGCCGCCGCCTGGCTGTTTGATTCCATGGATCTGGCCATGTTGACTTTTGTGTTAGGTTCGATCAAGACGGATTTTGGCCTTTCGCCGCAGCAGGCCGGATTGCTTGCTACAATGAGCTTTATCGGCATGGCTGTCGGCGCGTCGGCCTCCGGCATGTTAAGTGATAAGTTCGGGCGAAAGGTGATTTTGCAAAATAGCATTTTGGTGTATAGCGGCGCCAGTATTCTGTGCGCTTTGGCTCAAACGGCGGAGATGCTGGGTGTGTTCCGTCTTCTGCTGGGCTTTGGCTTAGGCACGGGTTTTCCGCCGGCCATGTCTCTGGTATCCGAATTTATTCCCAGCCAGAACCGGGGACGCTATATCGCTATACTGGAAGGCTTCTGGCCTATCGGTTTTATCTGTGCGGGCATTCTTGCCTACTTCCTGATTCCTATTGGCGGTTGGCGGTTGGTGTTTTTTGCGGAAGCCGTGCCGGTTTTATATTACTTTGTGGTTAAATATTATATCGCTGAATCGCCGCGCTGGCTGGAGGATAAAGGCCGCCTGGAGGAAGCCGACCAAGTGGTTGCCGAATTTGAGGAAGGAGTCAAAAAATCCTTGGGCGGTCAGGAATTGCCGGTTGTTGAGCCCAGGCCTTATGATCCGGCTAAACAGGCGGACAAGTCTTCCTTTGCGGATTTATGGGCGCCGGGTTATGCCAAACGAACGGTTATGATCTGGAGCTTATGGTTCTTTGCTCTGCTGGGTTATTATGGCTTAACCACCTGGCTTGGCACCTTGCTGCAGCAGAAGGGCTTTGAAGTAACAAAATCGGTTTTCTATACGGTAACTATTTCCCTTGGCGGTATTCCGGGCTTTCTGACTTCATCTTATCTGGTTGAGAGCCTCGGCCGTAAGCCGACCAATGTAATTTTTCTGCTGGGAGCAGCGGCAGGAGCCTATTTCTATGGTATGGCGACAACCATGAACAGCCTAATTATTTTTGGTTTAATTATGCAATTTTTCATGCTGGGTATGTGGTCCTGCATGTATGCTTATACGCCGGAGCTGTATCCTACCCGCGCCCGTGCTACCGGAGCTGGCTTTGCCTCGGCGGTGGGGCGGCTGGGGGCCATTGTGGGTTCTTATCTGGTAGGGGCCATTTTGCCGCATGCCGGGATTGAAGGGGTTTTCGCGCTGGGGGCCGTATGCTATGCTGTCGCGGCGGCGGCGGTAATTATCCTGGGTGAGGAAACCAAAGGAAAATCCTTAGAAAGTATATCCAGTTAAACGTATGTCCATAAACAGAACACTCACAGCCCGGCGTTTTGGCCGTAGGCGGGAGTGTTCCTCTTTTTGTGTCGCATAGACGAAATCGGGCAAGTAACGACGGCTTTTAATGGCATGACAAAAAATCTGGCCGATTTAGTCCGTTGCATTGCTATTTTTTTCTTTACTATGTTTGAGATATTCAGGGGCTGCAAGGATATAAAAAAGTGTGGTATAATCTGGATAGTAAATGCCAATCGTTTAACCAGAGGGGGATGGTAATGAAAATTAGGCACCTGAGGCATGCTACTTTTCACTTACATATCCAAGGTGTAACTTTGTTGGTCGACCCTGTGTTAAGTCCGGCAGCAGCAATGACACCTATTGATAACTCACCTAATCAACGGCGTAATCCGCTGGTGGAATTGCCTGTCAGCGTCGAAGAGGTCATGACGGCAGATGGCTGTTTGCTTACCCATACACACCGTGATCATTTTGATACGGCTGCCGGTGAACAATTGCCGAAGGCTTTGCCGGTGTTTTGCCAGCCCGAAGATCGGGATAAACTACATTTGCTGGGGTTTACCGCAGTACAGCCGGTAGATCCGGTTATAACCTGGAGAAATATAGAGTTGATACGAACCGGTGGTCAGCATGGCACCGGCGAAATTGGCCGTAAGATGGCGCCTGTGTCGGGCTATGTGCTTAAGGCGGCCACTGAACCAACACTCTATATTGCCGGTGATACTGTCTGGTGTCCGGAAGTGGCCGAGACGCTGTCAATCCATAAACCTGAAGTCATTGTCCTCTACGGTGGTGCAGCCAGGTTTAACCAGGGTGAGCCGATAACCATGGGGAAAGAGGATATATTCCGGGTTTGTCAGCACGCGCCGGCAGCCAAAGTGGTGGTATTGCACATGGAGGCAATTAACCATTGTCTCTTGACCCGGGCGGAACTGAATGAATTTATCCAACAGGAGCGTTTGGGCGGCAGGGTGCGAGTCCCGGCCGACGGTCAATGGCTGGATTTTTAGGCCGGCAGGAGAGGTAACAATGAAAAAGTATGCGTTGATTTATAATCCCGTGTCCGGGGATGCCAGATTTAAATCCAGGCTGGATGAGGTAGTCGAATATCTGCAGGCAGCAGGCAGTCTGGTATTGCCCTTTCGCACCAGATACAAAGGCGATATCCGGCCATTTATCAACGAGATCAAGGGGTTTGCCACCGACGGCTTTATTGTAGCCGGTGGCGATGGCACGATGCATGAAGTGATTAATGCAATGCTGGCCGAAGACATTGATGTGCCGCTTGGCATAATTCCCAGCGGGACTTGCAATGATTTTGCCACCCATCTGAATTTCGGCAAAGATTTGCCAGGATGCCTGCGCGCTGTTACCGGCGGTTTATGGCGTGCGGTGGATGTTGGCAGCGTCAATGGGGAATACTTTCTGAATGTGGCCAGTGCCGGGCTGTTGACTTCGGTTGCCCATAGTGTCGATGCTTCTCTTAAAAACACGCTTGGCCGGATGGCATACTACTTTAAAGGTCTGGGGGAGTTGCCCAGTTTTCGTTCGCTTCATGTCAGGATAACGGCTGACGGTCAGGTATTTGAGGACGATATTTTGTTGTTTCTGATTATGAATAGCGGCATGGTGGGAAGCTTTCCCACGCTGGCACCGGCAGCAAAAGTCGATGATGGCAAGCTGGATTTGTTGATTGTTAATAAATGCAGTATTCCGGACCTGATGGGCCTGTTTATCAGTATTTTTTCCGGCAGGCATACCTCCAGCAGCCATATCCGGTATGTACAGGCGACAGACATTGTCATTGAATGTGATGAACCGGTAGAAAGCGACCTGGATGGCGAGCGGGGACCGCTATTGCCGCTGGCTATATCAACAGTTACCAATAAGTTAAAAGTTTTTCGGTTTTAAAAGGGGGACACGAGGATGTATTCGACAACATTATGCCTGCCTGTTCAGGGAAAGCCGGCTGAGCGTATTTTGCTCGGAATGAAGAAGACAGGTTTTGGCTGTGGCAAATACAATGGTTTTGGCGGCAAGATCGAGGACGGTGAAACGCCGGCGGCTGCCGCTGTGCGCGAGCTGGCTGAAGAATGCGGCCTTAAGGTACAGGAAAGCGATTTGGAAGACGTCGGGAAGCTGATGTTTTCTTTTCCTGATAAGCCTGAGCTTGAGCATGATGTGTATGTGTATATTGTCCGCAACTGGCAGGGGGAACCGGAGGAAACCACGGAAATGAAACCGGTATGGTTTGATGTGCCTGATATTCCGTATAAGGAAATGTGGGCCGATGACAGCTACTGGCTGCCGGCGGTGCTCAAGGGAAAAAAAGTTACCGGCAGCGTTGTTTTTTCCGAAGACCAGGAAGCGGTTGATTATATTAGCATCCGGACAGTATAAAGGGACCACGCCAAACAAAAGACAAACTCTAGCGAACGCAACAGAAAAATGGCATCCTGCTGCAGGAGCCATTTTTCTGTTGCGTTCGCTTTTCTTATAGTCTTATTCGGCCACCTGACTGACTACATCAATCACAGTACCGTCACGGTATTCCACAACAGCCACAATGCGGTCGCCTGTTTTAACAGCCTGCGGCGTCCCGGCAATTTTTTCCGCCTCCTGCTTAAGCTCGTGAATATCTTTCACCGGCAGTCCCGCCGCCGTTACTTTCTCCCACAGGTCGCGGCGCGAAGGATATATTGTCACGCCACGCTCGGTAACGAGCACGTCGACCGTTTCACCGGGAGTTGTTGCCGTCAGCACATTGTCTTTGACAATAGGCAACCGTCCCCACAGCAAATTGGCCACAATTAACGTCAAAAGGCTTGACAATAAATGGTTCTTTGTTTATTATGAATTTATAGGAAAATATGTCTAATTTGGGAGAAGCCTGTCATCACGGTTTCTCCCGTTATTTTATCTTGATAGAAAGTATAACTTTTGCCTGGATAAGGGCAACATCGGCTTCCGCTGTCGCCACAGGCTCGGCGCAAGCCGTATTTTCTTTATCTTAGAAAAGGAGGTAAAATCCGATACTGTAAATTACGGGGAATAATATTGTGATACGCCGTAGAAATGGGGTGAAAAAATGGAACAACCGGTTACAACTAATCCGTTAATGATTTCACTCATAAACTTGTTAGTAGTTTTTGCTGTTTTGTATGCTTTAATCTGGGTCATTAAATTTATCCGAATTATTGACCCGACACGTGAAAAAAATGTAGCTGAAACTAAAAAATTTCTTGTAAGTGTTCCTGCAACTGTTCCGGAACCGGAATATGCTGATGCTAGTCAAGATAAGTTTGAAATAGTGGCTGTTATTAGTGCTGCCATAGCTGCCTATGGTTATAGCCCTGAGCAAATTGTATCAATTCGCCCGGCAGGAGGCAAAGCCTGGTTTCAAGCCGCCCGCCTGGAAGGTGTATCTGCCAAAAATCAATCGTTTTAGGCTGCAAAAACTCTATTGAAGTATTCAAAAAAGGAGGAAAAAGATAATGGATGCACTTGCTGTTGCGCTTCAAGCTGTTTGGTCAGATAGTGGATTCGCAGCTTTTACTGTTGGTAATGGCATTATGATAATCGTTGGAATAATCCTGTTATATCTGGCTTTTGCCAAAGGTTTTGAACCGCTTTTGCTGGCTCCGATTGCTTTTGGCTGTATTCTTGCCAATTTCCCCAAAACTGGGTTTGAAGAAGAACCCGGCTTGATGCAGGCCATCTTATATGGTATTCATTACGAGATATTCCCGCCGTTGATTTTCCTTGGGGTTGGTGCTATGACTGACTTTGGCCCCTTGATTGCCAACCCGTCCACACTGCTTTTAGGTGCGGCCGCTCAGATCGGTGTATTTGTATCGCTTATGGGTGCTATGACTCTCGGCTTTAGTGTCCAGGAAGCTGCCGCCATCGGAATAATTGGCGGTGCCGACGGCCCGACGGCAATTTATCTCACCATTAAGCTGGCGCCGCATTTGCTGGGTGCCATTGCAGTTGCGGCGTATTCTTATATGTCGCTGGTGCCATTGATTCAGCCGCCAATCATGAAGGCATTAACAACTCAAAAAGAGCGTGAAATAGTGATGGATCAAATGCGCCCTGTCACTAAGTTTGAAAAACTGGCTTTCCCGGTAGCGGTTACTATTGTTATCAGCCTGCTGTTGCCGCCTATTGCTTCCCTTATGGGCATGCTGATGCTGGGGAATTTACTCCGTGAATCTGGTGTTACTGATCGTCTTTCCGATACTGCGCAAAATGCACTCATCAATACAGTCACTATCTTTTTGGCTACCGGTACAGGCCTCACTATGAAAGCGGAAAACTTTCTCACATACCAGACTATTCTTATTATCTGTTTAGGGCTGGTTGCCTTTGCCGGTGGTACAGCCGGCGGAGTTCTTTTCGGTAAAATCATGTGCTATGCAACCGGCGGTAAAGTCAATCCGCTGATTGGGTCAGCCGGCGTTTCAGCCGTACCCATGGCGGCTCGTGTAAGTCAGATTGTCGGACAAAAGGCAAACCCATCCAATTATTTACTAATGCATGCTATGGGGCCTAATGTAGCCGGTGTAATAGGTACGGCTGTTGCTGCCGGTACTATGCTGGCAATGCTAAAGTAGATTCCCCTTCATCCTGCTTGCAGGCCATAATGAGGGGTACGAGTATGTATATAGACTACACCGGCAATTGTTGTCAATCGCAAAAAGCCATTGACAGCTACCTTACCTTTTGCTATACTTTGCTCAATGACATATGGTTTTACATCGATGACCAGGAAGAGTACACATGGCTAGAGAGCCACAGCGAGCCAACGGCAGTGGGAGTTTGGCGCCGCTCAGCATGTCGAATGGACCTGGGAGATACAGTCCGAGCCGGTTACCGGGGTAGGCGCTGTCGGGATTCTTCCGCCGTTACCAGGAAGCGGGTATCGGGCTTATTGTCCTGTACTTAGATTGAGCCGGGCCGGAGAAATCTGGTCAACTGGGGTGGCACCGCGGGTTATAGTACCCCGTCCCTTGGAGCATGCAGTTCTGCATGTTTCAAGGGACGGGGTTTTGTGTTTTTTAGGGCAGATAATAAAAGGAGGAGTTTACGTGAACACCAAACAGCAACAACAAGAATTAGTTACCATTAAAACCGGGCAAGAGGGCCGTTTCCGCTGGGTGGCAGTCACGGCGCTGCTTCTGGCGATAGGTGCTATTTTGAAAATAGTTACTCCGGCTGTTGGCGGCATTACGCCCAATTGGCTGATTGCGATGTATTGTATTGCCATCAATCTGACCCGGGTAAATGTGAAACAGGCTGCAGGCATTGGTTTGGTGACAGGGGCCATTTCGATACCTATCTCCAAGGCTGCCCTGCCCTACGCTAATTTTGCCAGTGAGCCGGTGGGTGCTGTGGTGTGCGCATTGCTGGTCCATACATCATTTAGTCTGAAGCTGGGCGGTGTCAACCTGCGGCCGGCGATAACGGCAGGTATCAGCACCGTGGCCAGCGGTTTTACCTTTATCAGCATACTGAAAGTAGTGCTGGCCTTGCCGATGGCTGTTTATCTTTATGGCATGATGCCTGTAGTGCTGATGGCTGCCGGCATTAATATGGTCATAACCCAACTGCTGTATTTCCCGGCGAAAAGATTGTTTGGCGGTAAGGAGGATTAGCCAATGACAGCTGTCGAATTTCAACATTTTTCTTATGCGTATCCTGGCAGTGATCTGGTACTTAATGATATACATGTAACCATCCCCCGGGGATCGTTTAGTGTGATTACCGGCCCCAGCGGCGCCGGCAAAACCAGTTTGGCGCTGGCTGTTGCCGGTGTTGTGCCCCATTATTTTGGCGGTCGCCGGGGTGGGCATGTGCAGGTAGGTGGTATTAACGCCTCCCACAGCAGTATGGGCGAGCTGGCAGAACAGGTGGGGACCGTGCTGGCAGACTATGAGAGTCAGCTTGTGGCCCTGACGGTTGCGGAGGAAGTGGCGTTTGGTCTGGAAACTTCGGGCTGCAGCCGCAGCCAAATTACCGAGCGGGTTAGTCAGGCGCTGGCCATGGTGGGGCTGGCCGGGCTGGAGGAGCGGGAAGTAGCCGGTTTATCCGGCGGGCAGAAACAACGGCTGGCGATTGCTGCCGTGCTTGTTTTGTCACCCGATATTCTGGTGCTTGATGAACCGGCTTCGGCGCTTGATCCTGAAGGCGCTGCCGGTATTTACGAACTGCTGCATGAGCTTAATGTCCAGGGGAAAACCGTGATTGTCGTTGAACACCAGCTGGCGCGGGTTTTGCCTTATGCCAGTCAGATTATTGTTTTACAGGACGGCCAGATGAAATTTGCCGGCGATGTAGCCGAAACACTTACCTTTATGTGGCAGCAGCCTGAGCTTAAGCAAGGTGTGCCGACATTATGGAGCATTAAGCTGGCAATAGAGGAAGCGACAGGCATCCGGCTTGGTACCTGGAAAAGTGAAAGTCAGGCAGCAGAAGA
Source organism: Sporomusa sp. GT1 (assembly GCF_014634905.1). Taxonomy (NCBI): domain Bacteria; kingdom Bacillati; phylum Bacillota; class Negativicutes; order Selenomonadales; family Sporomusaceae; genus Sporomusa; species Sporomusa sp. GT1. The sequence continues at coordinate 33,331 of NZ_BMBX01000018.1, forward strand.
ACTAAATCGATTGACCTGTAAAGAGGGAGTGGCCAAAAGTGCCTGAAATTCTTTTAGATATTAATAATATTGTTTTTGACTACAACAAGGGCGGGCGGGCGCTGGATGGCGTGGACTTTGCCGTGGCAAGCGGTGAATTTGTGGCGTTAGCCGGCCGCAACGGCAGTGGTAAAACTACGCTGACCCGTTTAGCTATGGCGTTATTGAAACCCACCAGCGGCAGTATTACGCTTCAGGGGAAGAATACCTCAGCGATGACACCGGCCGACATGGCTCACAGCATTGGTTATGTGTTCCAGAACCCTGACAGGCAGATTTTCCGGGATACGGTTGCCAAAGAGGTGGCTTACGGGCCTGAGCAGTTGAAGTTTACCCCGGAAGCTGTTAATGAGGCTGTGTCCAAGGCGCTTAGCATGACCGGACTGACGGAGGCGGCAGACAGTTTTCCCAGAACACTTAGCCGGGGACAAAAGCAGAAGGTAGCCATTGCTTCGGCCATTGCTATGCAGCCCAAGATGTTGATTCTGGATGAGCCGACCAGCGGACAGGACCCCTGGGAAGCGCAAAATCTGATGGAACTGTTGGTGGGCCTGAATAAACAAGGCATTACCATTATTTTAGTTACCCATGACATGGAGCTTATTGCGGAGTATACTACCAGGGCGGTCGTGCTTGACAAAGGCTGCAAAGTGTTTGACGGTACGCCGGCGGCGTTGTTTGACGGCAGTCAGGATATCGCCAGGTGGGGCCTTATACCCCCGGCTGCCGTGGCTCTCAGCCAGCAGCTTAACGGGATTAACAGCACAGATGCCGCAGAACTGACCGGGTTGGTCAGTCGTGCGATAAACCAGAGGAGGGAAAACCATGCCTAGACTTGCACCGCTCACTAAACTTATTTTGACTGCTGCGGTTTCGATATGGGCTTTGCTGCTTCCCACCTTGACCGGGCAAGCCATTTTGGTTGGCGGCGAACTCTTGCTGCTGGCGCTGTACCGTCCGTCAGCCAAGCATTGTAAGGCAGTTGCCGGTTTAACGGTATTTGCCGTAATGCTGGCAGCTTTGCAATACGTGTTTGGCAGTACACTGGAATTTTCGCTGATGACTGGTCTTAAAATGTTTGCTATGTCCAGTATTTTTGTGTTCTTATTGGCTACAACCAGGTTGCAGGACCTGACAGCGGCGCTGGTCAGCCAATGCCGGATACCGTATGAATATGCTTTTATGTTTACTTCGGCGCTCCGGTTTGTTCCGGATTTTCTTGAGGAAAGTCAGATTGTCCGGGAAGCGCAGGCCTGCCGGGGCTATGTTTTTCGCGGCAGTCCGCTAAAACGCCTGAAAGACTATGTTGCCATTGTTGAACCCTTGGTGCTCCGGGCAGTATCGCGTTCGGAAACTATGGCGATGAGTCTTGAGCTCAGAGGATTTGGCCGTCAGGGGCGGCGTCAATTTACCGCTGACGTAGCGCTGGGCAGTCTTGATTATACTGCTTTGCTGCTGATGCTGGCGCTGACCATCGGGTTGGCGATTGTGCGATAGTTAGCGGGGAGCCTTTGTTGCTGCCAGTGGGGAAAAGCCCGGTGGCGGCAATTATTTTTTTTACAGAAAAATGCAGGAAAAGTATTTTTATGGCAGAATATACTATCTGTAGCAGCAACAACTGTTACTGCTTGCATGGCTCTTACTATTTTGGGGAACAATTCTTAAATGCCAAATTATTCAAACCAGAGAGGAGTTTCACAGCATGGCCTTCATAAACGACAATTATCTTAAATTGCCTGGGAGTTATTTGTTTGCTGAAATAGCAAGGCGTGTATCCAAATTCAAGGAAGATCATCCTGCTGCCGACATTATCAGACTGGGTATCGGTGATGTAACCAGACCTTTGCCTGAGGCAGTCATCAAGGGGCTGCATACTGCTGTTGACGAAATGGCTGACGCCCGGACCTTCCGCGGCTATGGCCCTGAGCAAGGTTACGCTTTTCTTATTGAGAAAATTATTGCTACCGATTATGCACCGCTGGGTGTGACGCTGGATGTTGACGAAATATTTGTCAGCGATGGCTCCAAAAGTGATGTCGGCAATATTCAGGAAATTTTCGGTGTGGATAACGTGGTGGCTATTACCGACCCGGTGTATCCGGTGTATCTGGATACCAATGTTATGGCCGGGCGTACCGGCGAACTGGCCGGCGGTAAATTTGCCGGTGTTACCTATTTGACTTGCAATGCCGAAAACAACTTTACCCCGGAACTGCCTGAGGAGCGGGCGGACATCATTTACCTGTGCTTTCCTAATAATCCGACAGGCACTACCTTGCCGAAGGAAGAACTGAAAAAATGGGTAGACTATGCCAAAGCCAATGGTTCTGTCATTCTCTATGATGCCGCCTATGAAGCCTACATTCAGGAACCGGGCATTCCCCACAGCATCTACGAGATTGAAGGGGCGAAAGAAGTAGCCATTGAATTTCGGACTTTCTCCAAAAATGCCGGTTTTACCGGTACCCGCTGCGCCTTTACCGTAGTACCCAAAACGGTTATGGCGGCAACGAAAGACGGCGGCCAATACCCTTTGAACAAGCTGTGGAACCGCCGCCAAACCACTAAGTTTAATGGTGTGCCGTATATTATCCAGCGCGGTGCCGAAGCGGTATATACGCCGGAAGGCCAGCGGCAGATCAAAGAACTGATTGACTACTATATGGTGAATGCCAAGACTATCCGTGAAGGCTTGCAAAGCATTGGCCTGGATGTGTTCGGCGGGGTAAACGCGCCTTATATTTGGCTTAAGACCCCTAAAGGCTATGATTCCTGGTCGTTTTTCGACAAACTCTTAACCGAAGTCAACATTGTCGGCACACCGGGCGCCGGTTTCGGCCCGGCCGGCGAAGGCTATTTCCGCCTTACGGCGTTTGGCAGCCAGGAAAGCACACAGGAAGCCATTGACCGGATTAAGACCAAATTAAGTTTATAATCAACTTTACCTGTAACAGAGATTGCGGCAATAGTGCTTGCAATCTCTGTTTTTAGGTTTGCCGGAGATTATAGCATCACGGCGGTACAAGGCCCGGCGCAGGCGGCCGTCACAGAATACTGCGACGCCGGCGCTTAACCTCCGCTTATGCATGACGGCCGCCTGCGCCTCAGTGATGTTACCTGTTGACAGAACTAGGAAGCAGTTGTCTGCGCTTGCTTAACAGGAAAAAGGCGGTGCAGGGGAGAATGATATATACATACTGTGTTTCAAAACAGGTCCGGATGCAGCCTGGCGGCGGCAGCCGGCAACCATTTTAGAGATACCGGAGGCGTGAATGATGAGTGACGAACAACAAACAGTAATAGAACCCCGTCCGGCATGGAGCCGGAAAAAAATCGGTTTGCTTATTTTTGCAGTGATTGTACTGGTAGGAGCAAGTCTCTTTCAATTTGCCGCCGGCAAGGTACGGCAAGTGGCGGAGCAAACGCTGCTGGTACAGGCTAATGAAGCGGTCAATGGCCAAGTCATAGTGGGTGGCATTGATTTGTCAATTTTAGGTTCTGTAGAGGCCAAGGAAGTCCAGGTGCTGGATGCGGCCGGTAAACTGCTGGCCAAGATCAGCCGGATACAAATCAGTTATAGCTGGAGTGACTTATTGAAAGGACAGCTGGGGCCGCAGTTGGTGACCGGTGTGGTTGTGGAAAAACCGGAAGTTTGGGTTGTCTATAACCAGGACAAGTTGAATTGGGATGGTTTGCTTAAGACGAAACAAGAACAAGAAGAAGCCAGCTTTGCCGGTCTGGTAGAGGTCGAGGGTGGCAAGCTGCATGTGGAAACAGCGTTTTTTGCCAAAACGGTAGACCAGTTAACCGGCAATATTGATTTCCGGCAGGCAGACCAGCTCGGTTTTGCCGCCAGCGGCAAAGTGGATGAGACGGCCCTGAAGCTGGGCGGACAATGGGGCAGTCAAGGCACTTCGGAAATTAATTTGTCCGCAGAAGGCATGGATTTGGCTAAATTGGGCCTGACGTCGGCAGATGATCCCATTCAGTTGACCGGCGGCAGGCTGGATGAACTGACGGTTAAACTTGGTAAGGATGCTTCAGGCGCGGTACTGCTGCAAACACTGGCAGGACGCTTTTCCGGGATTGCCACAACCGGCGCGCTGGCATTGACCCAAGGCAGTGCCCGGTTTGAAAAACAGGATAAGGCTATTCAGTTTCTGGATGGACAGGCTTTGTACCGGGGGCAGTCTGTTACCGGAGCCGGACGGGTGCTGACAAGTGTGGACGGTACGCAAACACTGGATTTTGCCGTCCAAATGCCGGCCGCAGACCCGGCAGCGCTGGTGCCCAGTCTGAAAACCGGCGGTATGCTGGCGGCACAGGGGACGATTACCGGCCCGGTTCTGTCGCCGGTGTTGGCCGGCAACTTTACTCTTGGCAGTATCCAGTTTGATGATATTGTTGTCAACGGTATCACCGGCGCTTTTTCCTATGCGCAGGAGACCATGAAATTACTGACAGCGCATGGTACCTCGCTGGGTGGTTCCGTATCGGCCAGCGGTGACATTAACCCCGATACCGAGCAATATTCCCTGTCTGTTTCCGGCAGCGGTCTTGACAGCTCAAAACTGACTGATAAAGATGTTAAAGGTCCCTTGGCCTTTACCGGAACGGCCAGCGGCGATGCGGCGGCTGCTGTGGTGCAGGGCAATTTTTCCATTGACAACGGCAAGGCGTACGGCATATCGTTCAGGACTCTGACCGGCAGCTTTATCAAACAGGGTTCGGCGGCAACCGAAATCGGCAATCTGGTGATCAAGACAGATATAGGAACCTTCTATCCTGAACAATTGAGTCAGAGTGTGATGGAAAGGCTTCAGGAACGCAAACTGCCGGTCACGAAAGAGGAAGTAAGGGAAGCCGTTACCGACAAACTGATCCAAAAGCTTTTCCGCTAGTTAGCTGAAGGCAGTTTCAATCCCAATGAGCTTTAGTCTGATGATATACATAGGCTGGGGAGCTTTATCCGGGAAGAATTGATAAGCCTGCTGGTGACAAGACAAAATAGAAGCATTTGCTGCTGCAGGCAGCGTTGAATCAGGTGGGGATAATTCCCCACCTGATTTGCTGTGCGGCAACAAGTTGCGGAGAATAGCTGTTAGCTTATTGCCGTTATTTTTACTGGGAAGAAAAGAGTTTTAATTTTTTCCGTATGCCGGCATCCCCTTGGGAAACACTACATAATAACGAAAACACGGCTTGCAACGAGCCTTTGGCAACGGTGGAAGTCGATGTTGATCCTGCTCTTAAGAAAGTTATACTTTCTGTTGGGGCACTAACCATTTCAGGGGGTGAAAGGTTATGATGAATCTATATTACCGGCTTATCCGTCACAACGGTAATCAGGATCTGTTCCGGGTTGTCGAAATGTCGGTGGCGGCCCTCTTGCATGAACGGCCTTTTCATATTCAGGCAGAAGGCTTGCGCGGCACAGGCAAGACCACCATTATGCGGGCAGCACGGGAACTGCTGCCGCCCATTACCCGGATAAAGGGCTGCCTGTACAATTGCCACCCTGCAATGCCGCATTGCCCCTTTCATCGCCGGTTGTCACAGGAAGAGATTGCGCTGTTGGGGACAGAGGAAATTCCCCGGCCGTTTCTGGAGATATCGCAGGCAGCCAAGTTAGGAACTGTTGTTGGCAGTATCGACCTTGCGAATTTGACCAATCCGGCCAATCCCCTGGCGGCACTTTTGCCTGGCACCATTCCCCAGGCCCACCGGGGCATTATTTTTATTGATGAAATCAACCGTTTGGCCGATACGGCCCCGGAACTGGCCGATGTTTTGTTAGATGTTATGGGGACGCGGCCGGGGCGGGTACAGATTGAAGAACCGGGCTTGCCGGTCGTTGAGCTGCCGGTAACGGTCAGTATTTGGGCGGCTTCCAATCCGGATGAAGATCCCGGCCCGCTGAGCCGGATCAGAAAACAGCTGGCAGACCGGTTTGACGTAACGGTCGTTATGGGGCGGCCGGACAATTGCCAGGCTGTTGTTGACATATTGGCAGGCAAAAGCCGGGAGCAGCCGGTGGCCGGGAATATCGGTCAGCTGTCAGGCAGTTTGGATGCTGTCGAAGTGAGCCCGGAGGTAAGGCTGATATTGGGGAAAATATATCTGGATTTTGGCCTGGAGAGCCTCCGCAGTGTGGCGGCTATGGAGACCGCAAGCTGTCTGGCAGCTTTGCTGGCAGGACGTTCCACCGCCGGTATTGCTGAGCTAACGCAGGTAGCACCGCTGGCGTTGGCACACCGGGTCAACGCCGGCACCATTGATGCCATTATGGGTTATCTTAACAGCCTGACCGGCGGGCAGGAAAGCGGGCAGGCCCCTGTGGCAGAAGGCGCTGAACAGGGAGCCTTCCGGGAAATATCCCCGTGGGTGGCTTGGTGGCTGGCCTGTAAACGGCGGCTGACGGCCTGGCTTCAGAGCCTGCCTCATTTACCAGCAGCCGGTATCAGTGGCGATGCCCAGGGTGGAGAAGGGAACGCCCGGATTGTCGATCCGCTGAAAACCACGATTATTGCACCGCCCAAACCGGCTTTGCCTATTTCTCAATTGCCGGATGAGCAGCTTGTGACCAGGGAACCCAAGCAACATGGGTGATCGATTGAGGGCTTCTTTGGAACAGTTGCCCTTGGGGCGTTTGGACCAGGCGGCAGCTGTTGTCAGTCAGGCAATTGCGGCAGGCCAGGGGGTACGGCTGGGGCAAAGCGCGGTGCTGAGTACGAAGGTCCATGCTTTTCAGCCCCGCTGCCCTGAACATGTCCAGATATTAATAAACAGCGATGCCGGTCAGGTCTTTTATCAACGCCAGGACGAAGGGGCTGTCTGGCATCTTGATATTTTCCATCAGTGTGGCAGGGTGGATCATCGACAGGCGGCCCGGCATCTTTGTCAGGCTATTGCTGTGTATAACGCCTGCGCCGCCAATCAGACAGAGCTGGCTTGCCGGGGGGCAGTTAATCCGGCGTTGCTGGATATTCAGACGGCAACCGGCGGCGGCAGAATTACCGGCAGCCTGCAGGGCGGGAAAAAACGATCGGTGCGCCGTGCACATGAGAATCACGTTCACGTGGCGCTAAGCATACCTCCTGATGAACTGCCATGTTTGTTTTATATTGTAGCAGCCGCTGAGGCGGCGGTTGCCGAATCAGGTCTGGAACTCCGGTGCAATGAAGGTATTTCGCATGTCGATTCGACAGATAGCCTGGCAGATATTAGCCCTTATACTGATCAGACCGATTCCCAGCTTGTCGGTAAACCACCGGCAGGACAAACCGGGCAGGAGGCCGCGTGTACCAGCGAGGCTGTTCCAAGCCGACCACCACCGGACAGCACCGGTTCACCGGCAGTACCGCCGCACAAGCAACAATTATCCGCAGGCGGCAAAGGCCAGACGCTTGTTGTTGTAAAGGAAGCCGGGATACCGGCAAGAGACCGGCAGGCTGCACCGCCGCTTGCTAAGGGCGCTTTTCCTGGTTTTTGCGCTCCTGGTCTGCATGACAGTTTGAGGCAGGCAGTACATAACGTACGGAGCAAGGCCGGGCCGATACCGGGTACGCGTACCCTTTTCTATAATCAGGCGGCAGGCAGGAACACAAGCGCTTCCCTGCCGTTTTCCGCCGGGGTTGATGTGGCTGCTACGGTAAGTGCGGCAGCCGCCCGCCTGCTTGCCGACGGCATGACCGGACGGCTGCAGATTAGTCCGGCAGATCTCCGGTTTGTTGGTCGGCGGCCCGGACGGGGGAGTGATATCTGCCTGTTGGTTGATAGTAGTGGCAGCATGGCAGGTTTCAGGCTTCAGGCAGCCCGGTATGTGGCCGGGGAACTTAGCCGTTATGGCTGCAGCCGGCTTAGTTTGGTGACTTTTCAGGATAACCGGGCAGATCTGATTGTACCGTTTACTGCCGGTAGGCAAACTGTTCTTAGCGCTTTTGATACCATTACGACCTTTGGGGCTACGCCGCTGGCTTTGGGCATTCGCCGTTCGCTGGCCTATATTGCGGAGCAACAGGCCCGCAAGCCGCTGCTGGTACTTGTTACCGACGGGATACCCAGCCGGAAATACGAGGAGGCAGTAAATCCGCTGACAGATGCGCTGGCGGCTGCCGTTGAGCTGAAACAGGCTAATTGTGCTTTTTTATGTATTGGTCTTGATGCAGATGAGGGTTTTCTCAAAAAACTGGCAGATACAGCCGGTGGTGTCAGCTATATTTTTACTGAGCTCGAAAAACAGCTGAGCAGCCCGGGACAGGCAACAGATGATTCTTCGAGACAATGAAACAGAGAACCCTGTAGCAAGCGGGTTCTCTGTTTTTACATAGGCTGTGATTATACTTTTATCTTGACATTAATGCTTAGCGCAGCCGCCAGTTCCCGGACGGGAACTAATAACTGCCCATTTTGCTTATAGGGGGCCTGCGGGAGGAGTGTGGTTTTGCCATTGACTGCCATCGCAGGCTGGCCGGCAGTCAGGGTGGCTTTGTTTTGTCCGGCGGTAAAGGTAACGGTATCGCCTGTCTGTTCAATACCGGTGGCAAGCGCATCGGCGGCTGCGATGGCCGGCAGGAAAAGCAGCTGCGTTTTGCCGGCTTTCATTACTGCGGCAGGAACTCCAAGCGCTATTTTGCGATTATTTACGGTAACAAAAACAGCATTGTCCTTTGTCTTGATTTGCTTGGCACTGCTTTTGCCTTTGGGGGCAAAAGCCTCAAACAATGTTTTGGCGATGGTGTTTTCTACACTGTAGAAGGGGTTGGCATTGGTCAGGTTGGCGCCATTGACCATAAACACTATGCCAAGGTTGCTTTCCGGGTCATAATAGGCATCACCTGACAGGCCGTAAGCTTCACCGGAGTGACCGAGCAGGCGTCTGCCTGGTACTAAGTCGTCAGTTATATGGAAGTTGAGCCCTTTTTGTTTATAAAAACCGTCCATGCTATTGCCAAACCACTGCATGCTATGCATCAGGTCGGCAGTATCTGCTGTAAGGATACGGGTGCGCTTATACACACCGCCATTCATATGGGCCTGCATAAACTTGGCCAAATCGGTGGAACTGGAGCGCAGACCGCCGGCCGGGGAGCGGCCAAGCGCACTGCCCAGGGGTGCTGTAATTGCTGTTGGTGCAGGCTTAGTACCGTTATAATTATCCCTGGTTGGGCGGAAGCTGGTCAAGTTTGCCGACGGGCGGTACAATACGGCAATGTTCTGCCAGTTTTTGATATTGGCAGGCTCAAAACCGGCATCCATAGTAAGGGGCTTGAAAATATATCTGGCACAGTAGGTATCAAAAGGCAGGCCCGAGATTTTTTCAACAAGCGAACCGACAATGCCTGTGCCAAAGTTGGAATAACTAAATTGTGAGCCTGGGGCATAACCGGCAAAGGTTGCCCGGGTATAATACCGGCCGCCGGGAACCAGCAGATCTTTGATATCGATGGTTTGCAGCAGTTCAGGGTTGTTTTCGACAATACTGTTATACATGCCGCTATCGGTGATGCTGGAAGTATGAGTAAGCAGCTGCCTGAAGGTGATATTGGCGGCAGGATAATACGGATTGCGGACCGGGTAGCCAAGATAGCTGCCAATATCGTCATCAAGGTCGAATTTTCCCTGGTCGTAGAGTTGCATTAGCGCGGTGGCGGTGATCATCTTGGAAATGGAAGCTGCCCGGAATAGCGTATCTGCCGTTACCTCACGGCCGGTATTAAGGTCAGCCCAACCGTAGCCGCCACTCCAGATCAGTTTATTATCTTTGAACACCGCAGCCGAAAGGCCGACAACTTTATGTGCTTCCATGGCTGCCAGCAGCCTTTTATCCAGTGCTGTTGGCTTGGCCGGTTGTTTATAGGGCTGCAAGGCAAAATAGCCGGGCGGCGGTTCCGGCTGACTGGCCAGAGCCGGCTGGGCTAACAGGCTCAAAACCAAGGTGATGCCGGCCAGAGCCACCGGAACAAGTTGTAAAAAGCGGATTGGGAACATGGATAAGCCTCCTTATGCATTGCGAATAGGTATCCCGGCACTACCGGTTTTCAGTGCTGATAAACTGCCGGTTATAATAAATGGCGTTATTTACAATATCGATTGGCAGTGGTCCAACGCCTAAATCGCAGACCAATTGCTTATTATGGCCGGCAGCGGTCATACGGTATAACGCATGGTTGGCCGAGGCATTAGTATAATAGACATAGCCGTTGCCAGCAGCTATGAAGCCGGCTGGATCGTTAGATAATTTGACGCGGTGGCGGCCATCGGTGCTGAGGGCATACAGTTTTTGCCCGTCACTGTAGTTGCTGTAATAAATCGTGTTATCAGCCACTGCCAGGCAAACAGCCTGATCTTCGGTAAGCTTGCTGCGCCCTGTCCCGTTCGGTTTAATGCGGTATATTTTGTAGCCGTCGGTGCCATTGAGATAGTAAATCCAGTTATCCAGAACCTGTACCGATTCAGCCTGGTCGCTGCCGATTTTTTGCGGGAAACCTCCGGCAAGCGGCATTCTATAAATGTTGTTATCTTGGGCTGAGCGGCTGTTAGTCCATTTCACATATACCAGCCAGTTACCGGCAATCGCCAATTGGCTGACCGGATGGTTTCCCAGTTTGGTTTTGTCTGTGCCGTCAGGTTTTATCCGGTAAAGGCGATGATCGTCCGACCAATTGCTGTAATACAAATATTTCCCGGAAATAACCAAATTCCAGGCTTCGTCATCCGTAAGGGAAACCGGTGTGGTTTCGCCTGGTTTTAGCCGGAATATTTTTTCCCGGCCGCCGGCCGGTATGTCGCCGGCAAGAGCAAGGTAATAGAGTGTACCGTCAGCGGCAGCAGCTGCCAGGCCACTATTGGCTGTGTTGGCGGCAATGGGGATCGGGGCGGCCAAGGCAGTGACCGGAGCGGTAACCTGCGGGGGACCGGCAAAGTAGCTGTCCGTTGCCGTAAAAATAGCCTGGGCGGCTGCCAGCCGGTACACCCGCTGGGAGATCATTTTTGCATCCTGTGGATGCGGCAGCATGGATACTTCGGCGATGACTGCCGGGATTGAGGTGGAATTAAGCAGGACTAAATCCGGCCGGTCCTGCAGTGGGTACTGGGGAATCCGGAGGGTGTCTGCCAACTGGCCGGCGATAAGCGCAGCCAATTCCTTGCCCGGCCGGGCAGCCGCCGAGTTATACAGTGCGGTTGCGCCCCGCTTTAGCTCCGCAGTGGGTGCGCTCTCTGGCAGGGAGTTATTATGGATTGAGATTAGCGCGTCAGCCTGCAAAATATTGGCGGCATCAGCCCGGTCAATTAGGCGGGGATTGCTGTCATCTGTCCTGGTCATGTACACGTCATACCCATGCCGGCGGAATATATCGCGGCTTAGCAAGGCAATGTCCAGATTAAGGTCTTTTTCCAGGAGAAAGTTGGTGGTTGCTCCCAGAGCACTGCCGCCGTGTCCGGGATCAATAACCAGGGTTTTCGGCGGTTGGCCTGCGGCAGTATCAGCAAACGTCAGTACAAGGTAGGTACGGAAAGTAACAGTATTGTCCGCTTGTTTTACCGGTTTGCGCTTGACTGTGGTCAGGCGGGGCTGGGTGGTGCTGTTATTAAACCTTGCTGCTATTGTCAGCTGGTTTTCGCCGGCAGTCACTGTCAAAGTCTTTACCCGATGAGAGGGCAGGGGGGTGATAACAGCCGTTCTTCCCGCAAGTTCCGGCAGGGACGGCCGGGCCTCCAGGGTGACTTCCACCGTGTTCGCTCGTTTATTTATATGATACTGTGGTTCTAATTTATGTAACAGCAAGTGGCCCGCACCGGTCACCTGTGTTTCCACCGCTATCGCGATAACGTCTTTGTGCTCAAGCTGAAACAGTTTGACTTCTACGACCGCCGGCGGTAAATGCGGTGGGGTTTGTAAGCCGGTGTCGGCAAGCGCCGGCAGGGGGAAAAGCAACAGGATGGCAGCAAGCACCCAGGTGAAAGCAGGTATAGGCATAGACATAAGCACACCTCACTTTAAACAGTCGTTCGGGAGTGTAATGTTAGGATTAATTCCGTGTTAAAGAATCTGACAGGTGGAGGCGGGCGATGCATTGACAACGCTCCACCACGGGCGTTTGACTTCCGCGTTTGCCAATACACCACCCGCTTGGAAAAATAGTTAGCACGTTATATATAACATGTATAGCATTCTGGCAAAAGATTGGCAAGTTTAAATATATAGGTGATTGAGTATTGACAAATGTACGTGTCCCTTGGTATTCTATATACACAAAATCAATATTGCTGAATATCAATGACCAGGAAGAGTAAACATACGCAGGAAGCTGCAGCGAGCCAATGATAGTGAGAGTTTGGCGCTAAACCGGTATGGCGAATGGGCCTGGGAGATACAGTCCGAGCCGTCTCAGGGACGGGGTAGGCGCTGTCGGATTCTTCCGCCGTTAGCAGGAAGCAGGTATCGGATAGTATCCCGTACTTTGATAAGCCGGGTCAGATGTTTGTCATGACCAATGAGGGTGGCACCGCGGGTTATTCCCCGTCCCTTGAGCTACGCAATAGCGTAGTTCAGGAGACGGGGTTTTTATATTTTGTGCCTGATACTTTAGCATTGCGGATAAGCCGCCAGCTGCGTTGTTGCCCTTCCGGGCGGTACGCTTAGCAGCTGAAGACTTCTCTGCAATTCCGGCAGACAATTATTTGTAGATAGGGAGGGACGTAAAAATGGAAAACAAACAACAGGAACTGGTTACCGTTGCCACCGGGCAGGAGGGGCGGTTTCGCTGGGCGGCGGTATCGGCGATGCTGCTGGCCATTGGTGCCATTCTCAGGCTGGTTAGTCCAAGTATTGGCGGTATTTCACCTAACTGGATTATTGCGATGTATTGTTTGGCGATTGTGCTGTTTCGTCCGTCACTGGGACGATCCATGGGTATTGGGTTGGTGGCCGGAGCGTTGTGTTTGGCTACTTCCAAATCGGTTTTTCCCTATGGCAATCTCATCAGCGAACCCATAGGAGCGCTAGTTTGCGCTATTGTAGTCAGTCTGCCGGTCAGCATGAAAATAGGGCTGATGGATTTCCGGCCGGCGGTAGGGGCCTTGTGCGGCACGTTGGCGAGCGGACTGACCTTTACCACCCTGGCAAAACTTATTCTGGGTTTGCCGCTTAATGTTTATCTTTATGGCATGCTGCCGGTAGTACTGACAGTGACTGTCGCCAATACGGTGATTGCCCAGGCAATGTATTATCCGGTTGCGGCATTGCTGAACGGTTTTGCCGCTAAACACAAGGAGGAGGAGATTCGTAAATGACTATTTGGAATCAAGCCATAGAAACAATGCCTATCGAGGCGATGCAAGAGCTGCAGCTTGGACGCCTGCGAGAACTGGTGGCCAGAATATATCGCAATGTTCCTTTTTACCGGGAGCGGCTAAAGTCACATGGGGTAGTACCGGAAGATATCAAGTCGCTGGCCGATATCGCAAAACTGCCGATGACAACCAAACAGGATATGCGTGATAATTATCCCTATGGGTTACTCGCGGTGCCGCTTCGCGAAATTTCCCGGTTTCATTCATCCAGCGGTACCACCGGCAGGTCAACCGCTGTTGCTTATACCAAAAACGATTTGGCTATGTGGGCTGAATCGCTGGGCAGGACACTGGCTGCCGGTGGTTTGGGGGCAGACTCGGTCTTCCAGGTTGCCGTCAATTATGGTATGTTTACCGGCGGTTTAGGAATGCATTATGCGGCCGAACATGTGGGAGCCGCCATTGTACCGGCTTCTTCCGGCAACCCGGTTCGTCAGGCCATCCTGATGAAGGATTTTGGCGTAACCGATATCATCATAACGCCTTCATATGCTCTGCATGTGGCTGAGGCCATGCAGGAGCAGGGTATTGATCCAAAATCTCTGGGGCTGAAGGCTGTGTTTTGCGGTGCGGAAGCCTGGACAGAGGGGATGAGGCTGGAGATTGAGAGATTATTTGACACCCGGGCTTATGATGTATATGGTTTAAGCGAAATTATCGGACCAGGTGTGGCTACCGACTGCCGCTGTCAGGAAGGCCTTCATTTCCATGAGGATTTGTTTTATCCGGAGATCATTGATCCGGTAACCGGCGAGGTGTTGCCGGAAGGAGCAAGCGGTGAACTGGTGATTACCACCCTGACCAAAGAAGGAATGCCGATGCTGCGCTACCGCACCCGCGATCTTACGGCGCTTGAACGAAAATCCTGCGCATGTGGACGTACCGGCATTACCATGAAACGGGTCACAGGCCGCAGTGACGATATGCTGATTATCCGTGGCGCCAATATATTTCCCTCTCAGATTGAGAGTGTGCTGTTAGAAATGGGCTCTACTGCGCCGCACTACCAGTTAATCATTGATCGACGCAATAATTTGGATGAACTGACAGTGCTGGTAGAACCGACAGAAGCAGGCTATATAGAGCTTGGTGAAGCCGGAATGCTCGGGATGGAAAAAGCCATCCAGAAACAGCTGAAAGCCGTGCTGAATGTCAAGGCCGCTGTGCAGATGGTGCCGCCGCATACCATTGCCCGCAGTGAAGGCAAGGCCAAGCGGGTAGTGGACAACAGAAAGCTGATATAAAGTAGACTTAGCTTCAGGAGGGGGTTTGACCCCATCTGAAGTTAGTCGCCCTTATCCAGGGACTTAGTCGCTCGCCTGTGCCCGTAGGGGTATACTCCTACCTGGAGAGGTGGGAGTCTTAGAGCGAGTTAGTCATCGGATAAATAACAGGATAAAAAAAGTAGGCTGCCGCGGTTTTCTGGCAACCTACTTTTTTTAACTATAAGGGTGGTTATCCTCTGAGGAATAAGCCTGTTTTAATTGGCGTTGGCCAAACAATCCTGCGCGACAAGGCGTTGGATAAAAATATTTTTGGTTGTGGTAAGATCAATGATTGTGCCGGTATGGGTTTTAATGATCGGTTTGTCCAGATGGTTGGGGTTAAAGAAAATAACCTGGCCTGTGCGTCCGTCGTTTAAGAGTACCGGCGAGTTGGTGAGACAGTCACGTACATGGCGGATAAACGGCTGACAGATCCCTTGGTCTAATTTATCGAACAGTTCTTTCGCCATATAGGTCAAAACCGGGAAGGGATTGGCATTCTCAGCAGCGTAAGCGTGCTGGTGAAAAAAGTCGGCAACGGCAATAATCCGGGCATAGGGATGGATTTTTTCACCGGCCGAGCCTAAGGGAACACCACTGCCATCCATCCATTCATGATGCTGCAAAGCGCTGAATAATACTTCCTGCGGTAATGACGGCACATGCTGGAGCAGTTTGCCGCCGTGGATTACATGGGCTTTGGGCTCAGGCTCGCCATCCTTGGCGATAACCAGTTTGCCAACATCATGTAAAAGACCTGCCAGAATGAGTACTTTTATCTGGTCATCGCTAAATTTAAGCTTGCGGCCGATAATGCTGCTGATGAAGGCTACCATAACCGAATGGCGGGTAACCTTGTCGGCGAGATTGTAGTCGCTTACCAGCAGGTAATCCATGATCGCCGGGCCGGTGGACAATACGGTAGAGTAGATGCTAAACGAAGTATCCTTTAGTTCCTGAATCGGAATTTGACGGCTATTCCGGATAAAATTAAAAGACTGGGCGGTAGTTGTTATCAACCCGTCGTATTCTTTAAAGAAGGTTGTGAACTCTTCAGTCACACGGCCCGGGGTGGCAGGGGCCTGCTCCGGTGATGCCTGTTCTGCCGGTGGGCCGTCAGGTGAATCACTAACGACAAAGACATGGCTGACATTCCACATCATTAATAGTGAAATCGTGCGGGGTGCAATTACTATGTCTTTTCCCAACAGCACTTTGCCGGTGGGTGATAAAACCGGTTCGCCGATTATCATACCTGGCATCAAATCTTTTACTGCAGTCATCGCAGTTGCCATAAGACCAACTCCTTTTGCTGACTATGTAGATTTTGCAAAGCAGACTTAGCTTTAGGCGAAGTGTTAAGTCCACCGGGAGATTATTCATTCAACCTCCAGTGGATTCCACTTTTGACTTCTGCTTGTTGCAGCTGGAGGTTTCAGCCTGGTTTGCCGTTCACTGAAAAATATCTCGGCAGTTTAAGTATAAGTTGTATTTTATTGGAATTCAATCAGTCAAAAGTCATAATGCTATTAGTACTTAAGTCCTGCAAGGGAAAACACAGTACTTTTTGTCAGACTAAGGAAAAATCCCGGCATAGGCCGGGATTTGGGCAGGTTAGTCCTGGGAGGCGGTAGTTACCTTTGGTTCAACGGTAAAGACCAGTTTCCCGGCAGGAGCGTGTAAAGTAACTTTGCTATTTTCCTGTATTTCGCTGCGAATGATCATTTTACTAAGTTCAGTTTCTACCAACTGGCTGATAAGACGTTTTAAAGGCCGGGCCCCGAATTGCGGGTCATAGCCTTCGTTGGCCAGCAGTTCAAGGGCGTTGTCATCCCAGGCCAGGCTGATGTTAAGCTGTTTATGCAGGCGCTTATTCAGGTTTTCCAGCATGATGGCGGCAATTTCAGCCACTTGAGCCGCAGTGAGGGCGTTAAAGACGATTATATCGTCTATCCGGTTTAAGAATTCAGGCCGGAAATGGTGTTTCAAAAGCTCCAGCACCCGTTCTTTGGCAGCCGCAAATTCGTTGTTGAGGATTTCGTGGGAGCCGAGATTGGAGGTCATGATGATAACGGTGTTTTTAAAGTCAACGGTACGGCCTTTGCTGTCAGTCAGGCGCCCGTCGTCCAAAATTTGCAGCAGGACATTGAATACATCATTATGGGCCTTTTCCACCTCATCCAGGAGCAGGACGCTGTAAGGACGGCGGCGGACGGCTTCGGTCAACTGACCGCCTTCATCATAGCCGACATAACCGGGAGGCGCGCCGATGAGGCGGGCAACCGCATGCTTTTCCATGTACTCACTCATATCCAGGCGGATCATGCTGCGTTCGTCATCAAACAGCACCTCGGCCAGTGTTTTGGCCAGTTCGGTTTTGCCGACACCGGTTGGTCCTAAGAAGATGAAGGAGCCGATCGGGCGGCCGGGGTCTTTGATCCCGGCCCGCGCACGGATGATGGCCTCGCTGATGGCGGTGACGGCAGTATCCTGTCCGATTACCCGGTGGTGCAGAACCGATTCCAGATTAACCAGCTTTTCCCGTTCACCGGTCATGAGTTTCGTGACAGGCACACCGGTCCAGCGGCTGACTACTTTGGCAATATCGTCTTCATCCACTTCTTCTTTAAGCATGGCTTTGTGAGACCGGTTCTGAGTCAGCTGTTCTTCTTCGGTTTTAAGCTTTTTCTCCAGTTCAGGCAGGCGCCCATACTTAAGCTCAGCCAGGCGGTTTAAGTCGTAGCTTCGTTCGGCGGCTTCCATTTGGGTACGGACGGTTTCGATCTCTTCCTTTACCTCCCGCAGGCGGACGATAGCCTGTTTTTCTAACTGCCATTGGGCCTTGAGAGAATCTGCCTGCTCTTTAAGGCTGGCTAATTCGTGATGGATGCGCTCCAATCTGTCCTTAGAAGCCGTGTCGGTTTCTTTTTTTAATGCCTGCTCCTCAATTTCCAGCTGCATGATGCGGCGGAGGGCTTCATCCAGTTCGCTGGGCATGGAGTCAATTTCGGTGCGCAGCTTGGCTGCCGCTTCATCGACCAGGTCGATGGCCTTGTCCGGCAGGAACCGGTCGGCAATATAGCGGTCAGACAATACGGCGGCGGCTACCAGGGCGGCATCCTTGATTTTTACGCCATGGTGCACTTCATAGCGTTCCCGCAACCCCCGCAAAATGGAGATGGTATCCTCGGTACCGGGCTGATCTACCATAATCGGCTGGAAACGACGTTCCAGAGCGGCATCTTTTTCAATATGCTTGCGATACTCGTTCAGCGTTGTGGCCCCAATACATTTTAGTTCACCCCGGGCCAGCATGGGCTTCAGGATATTGCCGGCATCCATGGCGCCTTCGGCGGCACCGGCACCGACGACCGTGTGCAGTTCGTCGATAAATAATATAATTTTACCTTCTGCTTTGGTAATTTCGCTTAAGACGGTTTTGAGGCGTTCTTCAAATTCGCCGCGGAATTTGGCGCCGGCTACCATAGCTCCCAGGTCAAGGGAGTATACGGTTTTGTTTTTCAGGCTTTCCGGCACATCACCGGCGATAATCCGCCGGGCCAACCCCTCGACAATGGCGGTTTTGCCGACACCCGGCTCGCCAATCAGTACTGGGTTGTTTTTGGTACGGCGTGACAGAATTTCCACAACGCGGCGGATTTCTTCGTCACGGCCGATAACCGGGTCTAATTTGCCCGCTTTAGCCAGTTCGGTTAAGTCCCGGCCATATTTGTTCAGGGCTTGCAAATTTTCGTCAGGATTGTCGCTGGTGATGGATTGGCCGCGCCGGAACTGGTTTACTGTCTCCAGAATCTTACCTTTGGTCAGGCCGAAATCACGGCAGGCAGCCACCACATCACTGTCGCCATCCTCGGCAATGGCTATCAGCAAGTGCTCGACACTAATATATTCATCCTTCATGGCGTTAGCCTGTTTTTCGGCTAAGGCCAGTACCCGGATCATGGCGGTATTCATTCTCAGCCCGCCGTCCTGGCCGCGTACCGATGGCAGGGTTTTGAGCAGTTGCTCCAGTTTGGCGGTGAGCATGCGGACATCAATTTGCAATTGGGCCAGGAGATAGGCCGTAATCCCTACGGCATCTTTAATCAGCGCCAGCGCCAAATGTCTGGTGGTTAGTTCCTGATGGTAATGTAAGGCTGCCAGTTGTTGCGACTCCTGCAAGGCGGCAGCCGCTTTCTGGGTATATTTTTCATTGTTCATAATGTGTAACCCCCTTCACAAATAATGTAAGTTTTTAAACCGGTGGTTAGTAGCGTGCCAACCCTAATCCTACCGTTTTAAGGTTGGCATGCTACTAGGCTGTTTATAATTTAATATTACCAGAAAAAGGTTCTCAGTTGGAGTTGAATAAACGGCAATAACAGCCGATTTTTGCCGTTTAACAGCCAATTTCCAGGAAAAAATCCAGCCGGACGCAGGCTGTCTAACTTTTACTGACTTTTTGACTTTATTTGACTTTAGATGGTTTTAAAAATAAAAAAAATGCTTATAACAACCTGCATTTTATGGTATTAGTGTATAATGGAGGGGAGAAAAAAATACGAACTAAATTTTGCTGCAGGATATTTACGGGGAAGATGGTGCAAATAATTGGCTAACGGGTTTGATTTTGGTATAAGCGTAATCATTGTGCTGCTTATTCTGATTGATGTGTATCTTGTGGTGCGGATTAATAAGCACAAGCGGACAGAAGCGCTGCTGTGGCAGCAAAGTGAAGAGCTTAAGTCGGCTCAGTCAGAATTGGCCGCACAAGAGGAAGAACTCAGGCAGGGCTTTCATGAATTATATTTGAATGAAGAAAAAATCCGGCAGCACGAAGAATTGTCCCGCCTGGTGGCTGAAGGGGCTAATGATGCCCTGTGGGTCTGGGATATGGTTACCGATGCTCTGGTCGTGTCGGAGCGGGGACGGGAACTGTTGGGACTGCCGGAACACGTAGTCAATACGAAGGAAAAATGGAAGCAGCTTATCCACCCGGAAGATTTGCCGCATATGCTGGATAAATTGGAAGAACATTTGAGCGGATGTAACTCCTTTTATGGGGCTGAGTACCGGATTGCATCACCTGAGGGGGGTTACCGCTGGGTTTTATCCAGAGGCAAGGTAATGTTTGACAGTCAGGGGCAGCCGGTGCGAATGGCCGGCTCCTATACCGATATTACTGAGCGTAAGTATAAAGAAGAAAAGATTAAGCATATGGCCTATTATGATGCGCTTACCGGTCTTGCCAACAGGGAACTGCTGACAGAAACGGTCAATCAAGCTTTGGCCGCAGCCAGGCAAGACGGGTCGCAGGGGGCGGTCCTGTTTATCGATATTGACAATTTCAAACAGATTAACGATACCTACGGACATTCCTGGGGAGATAAACTGCTTGTCAATATTAGCGGCAAACTGACAGCCTTGGTATATGAGGCAGGCATGGTGGCCAGATGGGGTGGCGACGAAATTATTATCTTTCTGCCCAAGATCAATAAGACTGAGGAGTTTGCCGCTTATGCCGATAAGATCATGAGACTGCTTGAAAAACCCATTCTGGTAAATGAGCATGTTTTTTATATTACGGCCAGTGTCGGTGTTGCTCTCTATCCGATGCATGGCGATAATATTGACGAACTGTTGCGCAATGCCGACACTGCCATGTATCTGGCGAAAAACTCCGGCAAACGTACCTACATGATGTTTAATAAAACCATGCATGAGGCTGTTGTGGAAAAAACGCTGATGGAGGCCAGGCTGCGCCGGACGCTGGAGCAGCAGGAGCTTAGACTGCTTTATCAACCGCAAATTAATGCCAATTCAGGCCGGGTAGAGGGTTTTGAAGCACTGCTTCGCTGGGAAAGTCCTGATTACGGCCTGGTAGCGCCGCCGAAGTTTATTTCACTGGCAGAAGAAACCGGCCTCATTGTGGAGATGGGCAACTGGGTATTGGAACAGGCCTGTAGATTTAGCCGGCAACTGCATGCCGGCGGCAGCGGCTGGTTGTATACGGCGGTAAATATTTCGGTTGTACAGCTTATGCAGGAGGATTTTGTTGAAAAGGTGATCTCCGTACTGGCTGAAACAGGGGTGCCGCCACAGTATCTGGAATTGGAGATTACCGAAAGCGTGTTGATGGAACGGTTTGAGGAAAATATTCGCAAGCTGGAGGCGCTGAGAGAACTGGGAGTGAGGATTGCGCTTGACGATTTTGGCAGTGGTTATTCGTCCCTGACCTATCTGAAAAAATTGCCGATCGCTGCTTTGAAAATGGACAAGGCTTTTGTTGACGATATTGCAGTTGGCGGTGTTGATGCTGCCATTACCGGCAGCATTATTGAACTGGCACATCAGATGGGGCTGCAGGTTGTGGCCGAGGGTGTCGAGAACGGGGACCAGTTAAGATACCTTAGAGAGAAGAAATGTGATATTATTCAGGGTTATATTATTAGCCGTCCGCTGCCGCCGGAAGCCTTTGTTGTTTGGCTGCAGCAGCATGGCGGGCTGCTTGGCGGCCGGCAGGAAGCAGGCCATAGCTGGGCTACTTATTATGAGGGGTGATAATATGAAAAATGTATTAACAATTGCGGGCTCTGATTCCAGTGGCGGGGCAGGCATTCAGGCAGATATCAAGACCTTTTCCGCCCATGGCGTGTTCGGTATGAGTGTGATTACAGCGGTTACCGCCCAAAATACGCAGGGCGTATTTGCCGTGCAGGATATTACGCCGGAAATCATTGCAAAACAGATAGACGCCGTGTATGAAGATATTGATGTGGCTGCCGTCAAAATCGGGATGGTGTCGCAAATCGATACCATCACTACCATTGCGGACAGGTTAAAACAGCATGGGGCCCGGAATATTGTTGCCGATCCGGTTATGGTGTCCAAAAGCGGATTCCACCTTTTAAACCCGGATGCAGAAGCTACTTTGATGCGGGAACTGCTGCCGCTGGCCGATATTGTAACCCCCAATATTCCTGAGGCGGAGGTTATTACCGGACGCACGATTGCCACCCTGGAGGATATGGAAGCCGCGGCCCGGCAAATTTTTGCCTTAGGACCCAGGCATGTACTCATGAAGGGTGGTCACCTGCCCGGTGACTCAACCGATATTTTGTTTGATGGCGAACGGTTTGTCTATTTTAAATCTCCCCGGATTGTTACTAAAAATACGCATGGTACAGGCTGCACGCTGTCTTCGGCCATTGCCGCCAATTTGGGCCAGGGATTGTCTGTCGCAGAGGCGGTGGCTGCAGCCAAAGAATATATAACCATTGCTATTGAACACTCTTTCGCTATTGGGAAGGGTGTTGGCCCTACCCATCATTTCTATACCTTATATAACAAGGCAGGGATGTTTAAGTAAGCTTATAGCTATTGCCGGGCATTCCAGGGACGGCTGTCAGGGGCACTGGCTGCAAGCAGTCCGGGCAGGCTGTTTTATATATGCCTGCGGCTTAGCGGACTTTTTTTGAAGTAGGAATTCGGTGGCGGAAAAGCAGTCACTTCGGTTTCCAGTTCATCGAAAGATTCAAGCTCGCTGGAAATAGTACTTTCGTCTGTCGTAACGGGTGGCGGTGGCGCAGGGGGGGCCGGGAATATACCCTCAGGCGGCGGTCCGAAGCAGGAGCCGCAAGGGCGGTTTAATGCCTGCCGCAATGCTTCCAGAATAATGATCTGTTCGGCGGTGCGGCAAGGGTCATCGACGCTGCCGCAGTCGGACAGGAGTCTGACAATATCGATAGGGGCGCAGGTGACGGCTAAGAACTGGCTGCTGAAGGCTATCTTGCAGCATAAGAGTTCAAGCAGGATGTCAATTAGCGTTCCTGCCCGGTCATAACGGATGACTGACCGCTCGTAGATTTCAAAAGGCACGCCAGGGGTGCGCTGGATTTCTTCCGCTGCTCCGACCAGCAGCCGGTAAGAACTGACCAATGAGGAAAAGTTGGGAATAACAGCACTGATATCGCCTAAAATAGCATTAATAATAGTTAGCGTGTTGGTGCTCATAAATTACCCCTCCCCTTGTTGAAACTACTTATAATATATGCCGTATGTAGCCGAATGACCAATTATGCTGCTAATTTCGTTTTTGCCTGCGGTGGAGCATTGTTAATACACCATCCGCCGGCGCCTATCATATTCTTTAATGTGGAATATATATAAGTGGCATTTTGGGGAAATAACTATGGTACTCGAAGGAAGTCATTGTCTACGTCTGCTGCCTGCATCTGCGGGTTGTGGATAAATCTATTTGTCAAAAACTCAATGGAGGCGCGAATGCAGCACGGTCCGTCTATAATTCCGATGTTGATTATTTTTTCGTTCTTAGCGGGGATAGCCTGGCTGGGAGGCCGGGTTTTACCCAAATGGCATGAAGTATATGCCGGCCCAAGGGTTAGGTATGCATATTGGGGGGCCACACTGTTAGCTGTGGCGATTTTGATTTTTAGCCGCTGGCTGCGGCCGGCCGGCGGTTTTCCCGGTGAGTGGTTCCGGTACTTTATTTACTTTGCCTATATCTGGATTGTCGGCCTGGTATTTATGCTGGTGGTACTGCTGGCAGGCTATGTGGTCAAACGCCTGGTGCGGCGGTTGGCGGCTCGCCGGGTAACCGCTGCCTGTGAACAACCCGGGTCTGATACGGCAGAGGCAGCAGCCGGACAGCGGGGGATAACGCGGCGCCAGTTTCTTGAGGGAATGTCGGCCGCTATACCGGCAGTGCCGCTGGCGGTCAGCGCTTACGGGGTTATCGGCGGCGATACGCAGCTTGTTGTAAACAGGCATACGCTTATCTTTCCCCAGTTGCCGCCATCACTGGCAGGTTTTAGGATTGCCCAAATCAGTGATACCCATATTGGTTCGTTTTTTGGCATGGATAAGCTGGACAGGGTACTCTCCCTGGTTATGCAGGAGCGGCCGGAAGTTTTGGTGATTACCGGCGACCTGATTGATGACTTAGCCTTACTGCCGCCAACGATGGAACGTCTGACAGCTTTCCAGTCACAACTGCCGCAGGGGATTTTCTATTGCTGGGGCAACCATGAGTACTTCCGTGATATCAACCGTATTCGCCAGGCGCTGTACAAGAGCCCTATTGTTGTTCTGGAAAATAGCAATACGGCTGTTGGCAGCGGCTTGTATCTGGCAGGGGTTGACTACCCCTGGAGCAAGGACAGAGGGGAACAGGAAATGGTGCGGCAGCAGTTTTTTACCCAGGCCGTTCTCGGCATTCCGGCAGAGGCCTTTACTGTATTGCTTACCCATCATTCCGCTTTTCTGGATGAGGCCTTTGCCGCCGGCATACCGTTGTCACTGGCCGGGCATACCCATGGCGGTCAGGTGAATCTTTTTGGCAAATCGTTGCTGCCCATCCAATATAAATATATGCGCGGCATGTTCCGGCAGGGAGAATCCTATGGCTATGTCAGTACCGGCACCGGACACTGGCTGCCGCTGAGGATTGGCTGCCCGGCCGAAATCAGTGTTTTTACATTGCAGCGGGAAACCGCCAGAGTGTAGCCGGCAAGGCTTTACCGGAGAGCCATAAGGCTGTTTGGTTACAAAACGGAGGACATACATGAAGGAAGTACCGGATATTATTGCGCATAATCTCAAAATTTTGTTCATCGGCTTCAATCCCGGACTCAGGTCGGCGGCAACGGGTCATCATTTTGCCGGACATTCCAATAGGTTTTGGAAGCTGCTGGCGGCATCAGGGTTGACGCCGCAGCTGCTCAAACCGGAAGAAGACCACAGGCTGCTTACCTGGGGTTATGGGATTACCAATATTGTAGCTCGCCCCAGCCGGGCAGCGGCTGAGATCACTAAAACGGAATATCAGGCCGGGCGGGAAATCCTCAAAGACAAGCTCCGGCAATACAAGCCGCAGGTTGCCTGTTTTGCCGGCATAGGAGTATACCGGGAGTTTATCAGGCAGCCGGGCATTGGCTGCGGGCTGCAGCCGGTATGCTCGGTGGAGGGTGTTGCTGACTTTGTGGTTCCGTCGCCAAGCGGGCTGACCCGCATATTATTTCAGGACCAATTGGTGTATTATCAGGAATTGCTGGGATTGATAAAGTAGACTTAGTCGCTCGCCTGTGCCCGTAGGGGTATAACTCCCACTTGTAGAAGATGGGAGTCTTAGAGCAGGTTAGTCATCAGGTAAAATGTTAGAAAAAGGGATAAGACAAGCGCTTGCTCAAGCAAGCGCTTGATTTTCTCTTCAAATCGAGCAGTAGTGAAAGTTGGCGTCCAAGAAAAAACTAGGTATAATGATAAAGGATTATGCATACGAGAGGGGTACATAGTATGTCTAAAAAGTGGATTGTCTTTGCTAGTCTGGTTATGTTTGTGCTAGCTATCGGTTTGGCCGGCTGCGGCAGCAACCAGCCAGCTCAGCCTGCCGGTGCCAAAGTTCTTAAAGTAGGTGCCGAGGCTACTTTCCCGCCATTTGAATTCCAGGATGAAAAGAGTAAAGAGTATGTTGGCTTTGACGTTGACATGATGAAAGCCATTGGTAAGCAGATGGGGGTAGAGGTGCAAATTGTAAACACCGCATTTGACGGCCTGATTCCCGCACTGGAAGGCGGTCAGATTGACGTGATTGCGTCAGCTATGACGATTACCGATGAACGTGCTAAGAAAGTCAATTTTTCTAAGCCTTACTACCAAGCCGGCTTGTCCATGGTTGTGAAAGCCGATAATGATACTGTTAAGACCTTCAAAGACCTGGAAGGCAAACGGATTGCCGTACAAATCGGTACCACCGGTGCCGCACAAGCCAGGAAAATTAAAGATGCCAAAGTGCGTGAGTTCAATAGTGCTTCCGAAGCGTACCTTGAACTTAAGGCCGGCGGCGCTGACGCTGTTGTGAATGACCTGCCGGTAAACCAATATTTTCTGACTAAAGGCGGCGATAAAGATGCCAAGCTGGTTGGGGAAATACTGGACGCCGAAGAATATGGTATTGCTGTGGCTAAAAAGAATACAGAACTGGCCGGAAAAATCAACAAAGCTCTGGATGAGTTAAAACAAAATGGCGAGTATGCCAAAATCTATGAAAAATGGTTTGGTAAACAGCCGCAATAGTGAGCTTATGAAAGCCGTATCAGCTGCCTTGCTGGTGCGGCTTTTTCTTTATCTGGCCGGCAGGTAAAAATCCTGTTTTTGTCCAATACCTATAAGTAAGGAGATGATTGCGGATGAAAAAACTTATACTAGGCGGCCGGGCCATTATTACCGGCCGAGGCTCCATCGCGGAGCTCGGTAATATACAGGCCGGCCGGGCCTTCATCGTTACCGGCGGCAGCGCTATGCAGACAAGCGGTATCATTGCAAAACTGGAGGCCATCTTACAGGCAGCCGGCTGCGTCACCTGTGTATACGGCGGGATCGGCAAAAATCCGGATACCCAGGCTGTTCTGGACGGACTTGCCAGTATGCGGAATTTCCGGCCCGATGTGCTGGTGGCTGTAGGCGGCGGCTCGCCGATTGATGCTGCCAAGGTTATGGCGTTATTTTATGATTATCCGGAACTGGACTTTGCCTGTGCTCAGACGGCTGAACTGCCGCAGGCGCGCAAGCAGCTGCAGTTTGTTGCCATTCCTTCGACTTCCGGCACCGGGACGGAGGTAACGCGAGCTGCCGTCATTACTTTCCGGGAGTTAGAACTGAAAATTGGCTTGAAAACGCCGGCCTTTATTCCTGACCTGGCGATTCTTGATGCCGATATTACCATGACAATGCCGGACAATGTTGTGGCCGAGACGGGTATGGATGCACTTACTCATGCGGTAGAATGCTACATTAACCGGAATGCAGACGATGTCAGCGCAGTATTGGCCAAAGGGGCGACAGCCGGTTTGTTTGCCTGGCTGCCGGTATCTTATCAGGAAAGAACCATTGAGAGCCGGGAAAAGGTACACCATTATCAGTGCATGGCCGGACTGGCCTTTGATAATACCGGCTTGGGTATGGCTCACGGCATTTCCCATGCTCTTGGCGGCAAATTCAATCTTGGGCACGGCTTGCTCAATGCCATTGCGCTGCCTTATGTGCTGGCATATAATGCGCAAGACCCTGTAGTGGACGGACGCTTGGCTGAGCTAGCACAAAGTATCGGGCGCCAGGGCGGCGGCGCTTTTATCGCAGCAGTCAAAGAGCTTAACCGGCAGCTTGCTATTCCTGCCAGTCTGGCAGAGGCCGGTATTACCTGCGCTGCTTTGGAGGAGGACTTTGCCGGGCTTGTGGAAAATTGCCTTAAAGGCTCTACCAGAGCAAACCCGGTACCGGTAACCGCCGGGCAAATGGCGGAAATTCTTAAACAGATGCACAGGGGTATGTAAATTTACAATTTTGGCAGTGTAATTCAATCAAAAAGCGGCTTATGGCAGTGAATTATATAGCAATACGAGGAGGAGCAGGCGTGTGAAACTCACTTTTATTTTAGGCCGGGCCGGCTATGGCAAGACCTGGCAATGTATTAATGAAATAAGTGCACGGCTGGCCGAATTGCCTGACGGCCGGCCGCTTATTTTTATTGTGCCGGAACAGGCCACCTATGAGGTTGAACGGGCTCTGGCCGCGGCCTGTCCGTCAGACGGCTTTGTCAGAGCCCATGTCGTGGGTTTCCGCCGCCTGGCTCACCGGGTGCTGCATGAGACCGGGGGGGCTGCCAGGCCGCATATTTCCGAATTGGGCAAACGGATGGTTTTCAGCCGTCTGCTTATGGAAAATAAGGCGAACTTTAAGCTGCTGGCCCGGGCAGCTGCCGAAAAGAGTTTTGCTGCCACCGTTGAAGGTCTTGTCAAAGAGTTTAAAACCTATGGCATTAGGCCGGACAAGCTGCATGAACTGGCCGGTGACGAAGCCTGCCAGGGCAGTCAGGCGCTGGCAGGAAAAGTTCACGATTTGGCACTCTTGTACCAGGGCTTTGAGGATTTCCTGGCCGGACGGTATACAGACCCGGAAGATTATCTTGGTTTGCTGGCCGAAAAGATTCCGGAATCGAGTCTGCTGCAGCAAGCCGAGGTATGGGTGGATGGCTTTGCCTGGTTTACGCCGCAGGAATATGCAGTACTTACCGCCATCTTGCAAACCGCGGCGGCTACAACAGTTACCCTTTGCCTGGAACAGCCTGATACTTCGCTCCATGCCCGGGAAGAAGCGCTGTTTTACCGCCAATGGGAAACCTACCGTAAAATCAAGCAGTTGGCGACAGGGCTAAAGTCTGAGGTTATATACCGGGAACTGCCTGTACCGCACCGTTTCCGGCGACCGGTGCTGGCGGTGATAGAACAACAGTTTTTTGGCGGGAAAAGCCAGGAGGTGCCGGCTGTTGACAATAGCTTTATCCTGGCTGAAGCCGCCAACCGCCGGACCGAAGCTGAGGCCATTGCCTGCGAAATGATCAGGCTGAGCCGGGAGGAGGGCCTGCGCTGGCGGGATATGGCCATTCTTATCCGGGACATGGATAGCTATGCCGAACTGATGGCCACCGTACTGGCCGACTATGCCATCCCGTTTTTCCGGGACAACACCCGGCCGGCAGTCCATCACCCGCTGGCAGAACTGGTGCGTTCCGCGCTGGATATTGTGCTGGAAAAGTGGAGCTATGAGCCGGTATTTCGCTGCCTAAAAACCGATTTGGTACCGGTAACGCGGGATGAAGTGGATATTTTGGAAAACTATTGCCTGGAATTTGGTATTCGCGGTTCGCGCTGGACAAATCCGGAGCCCTGGCCTTTCCGCCGCCGCTACTCGTTGGCCGAGGACGAGTGGGCCGGCGATGAACCCGGTCCGGATGACCAGGCGCATTTGGCTAAGATTGATTCCATCCGCCGCCAGGGTACGGAGCAGTTGGTAACTTTGTCCGGCAAATTAACGCCGGCGCTGCGGGAGGGTCTGCCACCGCTCAAGCTGGTACAGGCTGTCTATGATTTTTTAACCGGCCTGCAAGTGGCAGACAGGCTTACGGCCTGGGCGACTGCCGCCGAGGAAGCCGGGGATCTGGAGCAAGCCCGGGAACATCAACAAATGTGGCCCAAGCTCATCGAACTGCTGGACCAGATTGTCGATACCTTTGCCGACCAGCCGCTGACGCTGGAGGAGTTTGCCGCCATTGTCAATGAGGGGTTGGAAGGCACTAAACTGAGTCTGATTCCGCCAGGGCTTGATTATGTGACAATTGCCGCTTTGGAACGCACCCGGCGGCTGAAGATAAAAGCAGCCTTTGTGCCTGGTGCCAGTGACGGTGTATTACCGCGCCGCCGCCGGGAGGAGGGCTTATTAAGCGACAATGACCGGGCGCTGTTAAAAAAGCTGGGGCTTGAACTTAGTGGCGGCGCGATGGACGATGTCTTTGCCGAACAGTTTTTAGTATATACGGCCCTGACCCGGGCCAGCCGGTTTCTCTGGGTGAGCTATCCCCTCGCAGATGCCGAGGGCAAGGCGTTGGCACCCTCCCCGATTGTCAGGCGCCTCAAGGAAATTACCGGCAGTACGCCGCTGGCCCTGCCGGTTGAGCCGCCGCCCGGGCGGGAAGCCGGATATCTAGCCAGGCCGGAGCGGGCTTTGGCAGCGCTCGCCGGAGCACTCCGGCTGTACCGGGAGACCGGACAGATGAGCCCGGCGTGGTGGGATGTTTATAATTGGGCGCTGACTGCAGACAATTGGCGTGACCAATTAACAATAAAGCTTGCCGGACTGTTCCATCATAATCAGCTTGGACGGCTGCAACC
Source organism: Sporomusa sp. GT1 (assembly GCF_014634905.1). NCBI lineage: Bacteria > Bacillati > Bacillota > Negativicutes > Selenomonadales > Sporomusaceae > Sporomusa > Sporomusa sp. GT1. The sequence continues at coordinate 62,735 of NZ_BMBX01000018.1, forward strand.
CGGCTTGCCTGGCAAGCTGTATGCGAGAAATGGTGTGCTGCGCGGCAGCGTAACCCGGTTTGAAGCCTTTCGTGCCTGTCCGTTCAAGCATTTTGCCCAATATGGCCTGGCGCTTAAGGAGCGGTCTCTGTATCAGTTGCAGTCCCCGGACCTGGGACAGTTTTTACATGCTGTTCTCAAACAGTTTGGTGACCGGCTGGCTGAAACCGGCCAAAGCTGGGGTGACATAACTCAGAATCAGATTGGTGAGTTGTGTACCGGTATTGTAACCGAACTGGCGCCCAAACTGCAGAATGAAATCCTATTAAGCAGCAAACAGCATGAGCATCTGGTAACACGGCTGACACGGCGGGCTGTGAAGGCGGTAAGCCGCCTGGCCGCCTGGGCGAAGGTCAGTCAGTTCAGGCCACTGGCTTTTGAGCAGGCGTTCGGGCGGGGGCAGAATGCACTGCCGCCGTTAACGCTGGCATTACCTGAAGCCAAGGTGGAAGTGGCCGGACAGATTGATCGCCTGGATATCGGCGAGTACGACGGGCGGCAATATGTACTGGTGATTGATTACAAATCAGGCGGAGCCTGGCTCAGTCTGACTGAGGTATACTATGGCCTTAAGCTGCAGCTGCTTACCTATTTGCTGGTGGCAATGAACGCCAGGCAAGGTAAGGATGCCTGTCTGCCGGCCGGTGTGCTGTATTACTTCTTGAAAAATCCTGTTGTGTCGGCCGCGACCCTAAGGACACCGGAACAAATTGAGAAGGATATCAATGCCAGACTCAAAATGCCGGGCTGGCTGCTGGCTGACACCACTATTGCCGGTATGCTGGAGCAAACACTGGACGGCTGGTCGGAGTTTTTCAAGATCGCGCTTGGCAAAAAGGGTTTTTATGAAAGCTGTATGGACAAGCTGAAAACCGGTGAAGAGTTCGAACTGTTATTAACCCATGTGGAGCAGGAGTTACTGGCAGTAGCTGCCGATATCTTAGCGGGGGAAACCGCTATCAGGCCGTATCGTCTGGATAAAGCCACCCCGTGCGGCTATTGCGATTTTCGCCCGGTATGCCAGTTTGACCGCAACCTGCCGGAAAACGACTATTTGGTGTTACCCAGACTGGCGGATCAGGAAATACTTAATGAGCTGCGTCGGCGCAAAGGAGGCACAGAGTAATGCAATGTTCACCAGAACAACAGGCGGCCATCGAGACCCGCAATCATAATCTATTAGTGGCTGCCGCTGCCGGGTCAGGCAAGACATGGGTACTGGTGGAGCGCATCATCAGCCGGATTGTTGACCCGGCTGAGCGGCTGAGTGTTGACAGCCTGCTGGTGGTGACCTTTACCAATGCCGCTGCCAATGAAATGCGCAGCCGTATTGGTGAGGCGCTGAATGCGGTGCTGAATAAGCCGGAATTGACAGACCCTGACCTTAGACGGCATGTACAGCGGCAACTGGTGCTGCTGAATGCTGCCAATATCTCCACCTTGCATGCTTTTTGCCAAAGCCTGGTGCGGCAGTATTTTTACCTATTGCCGGTTGAGCCCAATTTCCGGATTGCCAATGATACGGAAATCACCCTCATTAAGAGTGATGTACTGGAAGCGGTGTTTGAAGAGGGCTATACGCAGGCCGACCCTGATTTTCTGACCCTGATTGAGCATTATGGTGACGAAGCCGGCGATGATTCGCTGGCCGGATTGGTGCTTAAACTGTATGAATTTTCCCGGAGCCATCCCTGGCCTGAAGACTGGCTGAACGGCTTGCCCGGCGTTTTTGCGCTGGCGCCTGAGGCTGATTTTGACACTACGCCCTGGTCTGATTTGGTACGGGACAAAATTATTTTGGACTGGGAAGATGCCAGGCAGGGATTGACCGCGCTGCTGGAGGAGGCCCAGAGACCGGGGAATCCGGCACCCTATGGGGAGACCTTTGCCGAGGATATCCGGATTATTGATCAGCTGCTGGCGGCTGCCCGTACCTCCTGGTCAGCCTTGGCTGCGGCGCTGGCAGAGGTGAGTTTTCCCCGGATTGCAGCGGTAGGCAAGGAAGTGCCTAAAGCAGTCAAAGATTATTTCCAGGGACAGCGTAATAAAGCCAAAAAACGTATTACCGATGCTCGGGCGGCATATTTTGAACGCAGCGGCCAGGAACTTGTCCAGGATTTGCGTCAGGCGCAGCCGCTGGTTATGGCCTTGGTCAAACTTGTTAAGGCGTTTGCCGCAGGCTATCTACAGGCCAAGCAGACTAAAGGGGTAGTAGATTTTAACGATCTGGAGCATTTATGTCTGGCGGTGCTGCGGGACGCCGCAGCTACCCCGGCTGATTCCAAGCCGTCGGCGGTGGCGGTCGGCTTGAAAGCAAAATTCAGCGAAATTATGGTGGATGAATACCAGGATACCAACCGGGTGCAGGAAGAAATCATCAGGCTTGCTGCCAATGAGGCACAGCCCAACCTGTTTATGGTGGGTGATGTTAAGCAGAGTATTTACCGTTTCCGGCTGGCCGAGCCGGCCTTGTTTATGGATAAGTACCATAATTACCGCTCAGGTGCGCTGGCCGGTTGTAAACGTATTGATTTGAGCCAGAACTTTCGCAGCCGGGCGGGGGTGCTCTATGCGGCTAATTTTTTGTTTGGGCAGTTGATGACCAAGCGCACCGCAGAACTGGACTATGGCCGGGATGAACAGCTCAACCCGGGGCCTGATTACCCGGCGGTGGCGCTGGGAAGTCTGAACGGCCCGGTAGAGCTTCTGATAATTGACCGGGATAAAGCCGACGCCGCCGAGGATGAAACAGAGGGCAGTGAAGCTGCGGAAGCGCAAGGTGCGGAGCCGGAAAGCCGGGATAATCTTCTAACCGGCACCGAGATGGAAGAAGAACTGAGTGCCTTTGAGCAGGAAGCCGTCATTATTGCCCGGCGCATTTATGAGCTTATGAACGGCGGCTACCAGGTATATGATAAACAGGAGGGCGGCTATCGTCCCTTACGGTATCGCGACATTGTCATTTTACTCCGTTCGGTCCAGGGCAAGGCCCAGGCTTTGCAGGATATGCTGCGGCAAAACGGCATTCCTTGTTATGCCGAACTGGCCTCCGGCTATTTTGCCGAAACCGAAATTACCATTATGCTGGCACTGTTAGCGGTGATTGATAACCCGCACCAGGATATCCCGCTAGCGGCGGTACTCCGGTCGCCGCTGGTGGGGCTTACCGGCGACGAACTGGCCCAGTTGCGGTTATGCCGGGAGCAAGGCAGCCTTTGGGAAGCGGTGCAGGCTTATAGCCGGACACCGGTGGCCTCCCGCCGGACGATGCTTTTTTTAGAACAGCTTCATGCCTGGCGCAGTCTGGCGCGGCGCAAGGGCGTGGCCGAACTTATCTGGCGGATTTACCATGATACCGGCTATTATGATTATGTTGGCGGCATGCCGGGCGGCGTATTGCGGCAGGCAAACCTGCGGGCGCTGTTCGACCGGGCCCGCCAGTATGAGACCACCAATTTCCGCGGTCTTTTCCGCTTTTTACGGTTTATTGAGCGGCTTAAGGCTAAGGATTCCGACCTGTCGGTAGCGCGGGCGCTGGGCGAGAGCGAGGATGTTGTCAGGGTCATGAGCATCCATAAGAGTAAGGGGCTTGAGTTTCCGGTGGTAATAACGGCAGATATCGGCAAGAGTTTCAATATGCAGGATGCTGCCGGGCTGGTGTTATGTCATAAAGAACTGGGGGTAGGTCCCTATGTCACTCTGCCGGAGCTGCGTTTTCGCTATCCGACCCCGGCGCGTTGGGGAATTCAGCATAAGCTGGAGCTTGAAACCAAAGCCGAAGAATTACGCATTTTGTATGTGGCGCTGACCCGAGCCCGGGAAAAGCTTATCCTTGTGGGTTCGGCGAAAAAACTGGCGCAAAAATGCGCCGGTTGGTGCCACTCAGTGGGACAACCGGCAGAAAAGCTGCCAGCCAGTCAGGTAATTAAGGCTAAAAGCTATCTGGACTGGGTTGGTATGGCAGTGGCGCGCCATGCCGACGGCACAGTTATCAGAGAGTATGGCGGGTGCGAAAGTCTGCCGGCACCGGAATTGGCGGCACATCCTTCGGCATGGAAGGTTAACATCTATTCTGCGGACGCCATCACGCCGCTTAATCAGTCCGAACAGGCTGACGATGCATTGCTGGAAGCGGTCCGCCGTTTGGAGCCGGTGGCCGCTGGCACAGATACTAAGTGGGTGGACGATATTTTGCATTGGGAATATAGCTGTGCGGCGGCGGTTGAGAGGCCGGCCAAGCTGGCTGTGTCGGAGATTAAACGCCGGCTGGAGCTTGTGGCAACCGAAGAGGCTAAGTCTCTCTTTGAACTGCCTGCCATACACGCCCGTCCCCGTTTTCTCCAGGCTGCCACCGGCATGACACCGGTAGAGTATGGTATTATGATCCATACGGTCATGCAGCATATTGACCTTACAGGGGAATTTTCCCCTGAAGCCATTGCCGGCCAGGCTAGCTCGCTGGAGCTGCGGCAAATCTTGCTGCCAGGACAGGCTGCGGCGGTGGACTCTCAACTGATTGCCGATTTCTTTGCCTCCGGTTTGGGGCAGCGGCTCAGCAAGGCTTGTCAGGTATGGCGGGAAATGCCGTTTAGCCTGATGCTGCCGGCCGAAAAGTTTTATGCCGAGCTTACAGGCTGCGGAGAACAAATTTTTGTGCAGGGGGTTATTGATTGTCTGTTTGCTGAAGAAGACGGGTTGGTGCTGCTGGACTATAAGACCGACAGGGCAGCCTCGGCGGACGAACTTGCCGCAAAATATGCTGTTCAACTGAGTATGTACGCCCACGCGGTTGAGCGCATTCTCGGAAAGCCGGTAAAGGAGCAATACCTGTATGCTTTTGCCCTGGGGCGTGCAATCAAGGTAGAGTCTTTGGGGTAAAAGAACCGGTTCCGTAAAAATAAAAAAATCAGGCTGCATAATTAGCGGCCTGATTTTTGTTTTTTATGGGATAATGGGACGAGGGGACATGGGACGAGGGGACAGGTCCCTTGTCCCACATTATTTAATACCGAAGCAGCAGGATTAGCTTGACAAGGAGATTCTAGTAAATTACAATTTAATCAATCGATTAATTAAAACTGATACAGCTTATTAGAGCTAAGCGAGAGAGGAGTGCATTTGTGGAAAAGAACACTAAAGAAAAGTTAATTGAGGCCGGTGAAAAATTGTTTGCCCTGAAGGGTTTGGCAGGCGTATCTATTCGGGAGCTTTCGCAAGAGGCCGGAGCCAACAGTGCCCTAATTTCCTACCATTTTGGCAGCAAAGAAGGATTGTATGCAGCCGTTTTGGAAAATCAGTTTTCGCCGATCGGTGCGTTATTGGACTCGGCAGCGAGGGAAGATGCCTCTCCCACCGAAAAGATTATCAGCTATGCCCGCAATGTGGCTGTTGTACATGGAAGAGTGCCTTTTCTCACTAAGTTTATGATGGGAGAAATCCTAAATCCATCCCGGTTTTTTGAACCGGTTATCCGCAAATATATTGAACGTGCCTACCGGTTTTTGACCGATACACTTAATGAAGGGATTGCCTGTGGTGAATTCCGCAAAGATATGGACGTAAAGACGGCAGCCTTGTCCTTAGCAGGCATTATAAACTTTTACTTTATTTCCCGGCCTATTTTCCGGCATTTTGTTTCAGATAGCTCTGCACAGGACGAACAGTATGTAATGCAAGCGGTAGACATCTTTTTGAATGGGGTGAAAAATTACGATGGTCAATAAAAAGCTGCTGGCAGGTATTCTGGTTGCTGTTATCGCAGCAGGGGCGGCAGGTTATAAGTATCTAAGACCGGTAGAAAAAGGTATTACCGCAACAGGCACAATTGAAGTTACCAGAGCCGATATTATGCCTAAGGTGAACGGTTATCTGGCAGAGCTTCAGCTAAAAGCAGGCGATACGGTAATCGCCGGGCAAAAGATTGCCACAATTACGCGCGCTGATTTGGCAGCGCAGGTTGTCAGAGATGAAGCCGCATTGGCCAAAGCGACGGCACAGCTTAAAGATCTGGAGAACGGGCTGCGTAGTCAGGAACGGCAGGAATTGAGTGCAATGGCGGATTCAGCCCGCTCAGTCTATGACAAAACCAAAAATGATTATGCACGCTATCAAAGCTTACATGCCACTGGTGCTATTTCGACACAGCAACTGGAGGCCGCCCGCTCCAATATGGAGGTAGCATATAGTGCCATGACGGCAGCAAATCAGCGGTTAAGTCTGGGAGATGAGGGCAGCCGGCCAGAGGCGATTGAAGCCCAGCGGCTGGAGGTGGAACGCAGTAAGGCAGTACTGGCAGCAAGCAAGGTGCTTTTGGCAGATACAGCCGTAGTCAGCCCGATCAGCGGACTTATTCTGACGAAAAATTTTGAGGATGGTGAATATGTCAACCCCGGGGCTGCGATTTTTACAGTAGGGGATATGAATGACTGCTGGGTCAAGGTATATATATCGTCCACACAATTAGGGCAAATTGCTGTTGGCCAGGAAGCTGGCGTCAAGGTGGATTCTTTCCCCGGACGGATATTCCGGGGTGAAATTAAAGAAATCAGTCAAAATGCCGAGTTTACGCCACGCCAGAGCATTACTCAGAGTGAACGGGCTAATTTGGTATTTGCCGTAAAAGTAAAAGTGGATAATTCTGAGGGAGTCTTAAAGCCAGGCATGCCGGCCGATGTGGTGTTAAAATGATTAGTCTTACAAATGTGACAAAGCAATTTGGTACACTGACGGCAGTGGATAATCTCAGTCTGGGGGTCAAGGCGGGGACCATTTTCGGATTAGTAGGGCCGGACGGTGCCGGCAAGACGACTACTATTCGTATGATTACCGGGATTATGGCTCAAACGTCAGGAGAAATAAAACTGCTGGGAAGTCTGGACGCCGAGAAGGTCAAAGAGCAAATTGGCTATGTACCGCAAAAGTTTAGTCTCTATGGCGATCTTACTGTTATGGAAAATATTCAGGTAATGGGTGCGTTATATGGGGCGGATAAAGAACGGGTAGCAGAGTTAGGTACAAATATTTTGGCCTTTACCAACCTGCTGCCGTTTAAGGATCGCCTGGCAGATAACCTTTCAGGCGGCATGAAACAAAAACTGGCGCTGGCTGCCGGGCTAATGCACCGGCCTAAGGTTTTTTTTCTGGATGAACCTACCACCGGTGTTGATCCTGTTTCCCGGCGGGAGTTTTGGCAAATGCTATACCGGCTTAATAAAGAAGGCATGACCATCTTTGTTTCCACTCCCTATATGGATGAAGCCGAATTGTGCTCTGAGGTGGCCTTCATGAGTCAGGGCCGGATTGTGGCTTTAGGTACTCCCGCGCGCCTGAAGGCCGATTATCCCTTCCGGTTATTTGAACTTAAAGCCGAAGGTAAACAGCTAAAACATATCCTGGCCGATTGTCCGCTCATAGATGTTAATGCTTTTGGCGACAGGTATCATTTGGTTGCCGAAAGTCCGGAGGTCAGGCCAAAAGTAGAAGCTGCTTTGCAGGCTGCCGGCATTACCCATTTTTCATTACATGAAATTTCGCCATCTTTGGAGGATATTTTTGTTCACCTTGCCGAGGGAGGAGCGTCATGATGTATGCCGTAGCAACGGAAAATCTCACCCGGATGTTCGGCAATTTTACCGCCGTAAATCAAGTCAGTTTAAAAATTCCGCAAGGCAGCATTTATGGATTTTTGGGGCCTAACGGTTCGGGAAAATCAACAACTATCCGCATGCTATGCGGCATCCTGACGCCGACAAGCGGCAACGGCCACATCCTGGGCCTTGATTTGGCAACACAGGGAGAGTCAATAAAAGAACAAATCGGCTATATGTCGCAAAAATTCAGTCTGTATGATGATTTAACCGTTCTTGAAAACCTGGAATTCTATGCCGGACTTTACAATTTGTCAGCGGCCGAGCGGAAAGAACGAATCGAGAACATGCTCACCATGGCTGGGCTAAAAGACCGGCGGCAGGAGATGACGGCAAACCTTTCCGGCGGCTGGAAACAGCGCTTGGCGCTGGGCTGTTCTATTCTTCATAAGCCGTCTATTCTATTCCTGGATGAACCTACCGGCGGTGTTGACCCTAAATCCCGCCGTATGTTTTGGGATATTATTTATTACCTGTCACAGCAGGGGACAACTGTTATGGTGACTACTCACTTTATGGATGAGGCTGAACATTGTGATGCCATCGGCTTTATTTATGAAGGGAGCCTGATCGCCGATGATACTCCGGCCAGACTGAAGCAGAACCTGCCAGGCATACTGCTGGAAATTCCGACGCCAGACCCCATGGGGCTATTCGCCGAGCTGGCGGAGCGCCAAAGAGATGTTCTGGACTTATATCCTTATGGGACCAGCGTACATGCTCTTATTCGTGAAGAGCGGCTGTCTGACTATAAAGATTATGAATATAACGTGATTACCCCGTCGCTGGAAGACGTTTTTGTTTATTATGTAAAATCCAAACGCAAGGAGCTGATAGTATGATTCGGCTTAGAGCCTTGCTCATAAAAGAGTTTATTCAGATGCGGCGTGACCGGCTGACTTTCGCCATGATGGTAGGACTGCCTATTGTGCAACTGCTTGTATTCGGGTTTGCCATTAATACCGACGTAAAGCATCTGTCGACAATCGTATTTGACCAGTCGCTGCAGCAGGAGGGGCGTGACTTATTGGCGTCATTTCAGGCCAGTGAGTATTTTACTATAAAATATGTTGCCAAAGATTATCAGGAAGTAACAGCGGCGGTTGAAAGCGGCAAAGCGAAAGTCGGCATCATCATCCCTCCCGATTACACCGAAAATATCAAGCATGGGCGCAGTGCATCAGTACAGGTCATTGTTGATGCTTCAGATTCGATGGCAGCCTCATCGGCCATTTCGTCTGCCCAGTTAATTGGCCAGCTTCGCTCGCAGGAACTGCTTATTGAGCGAATGCAGGGGGCCAGCGGCAAGCCAGTCGCCCCGCCTGTCGATATCCGTATCCGCCCCTGGTACAATCCTGATTTTATTTCACCGTTTTACATGGTGCCTGGGATACTGGGGATTGTGTTGACCATGACAATGGTCATGATTACTTCCATGGCTATTGTCCGCGAGCGTGAACGGGGCACGTTGGAGCAGCTTATTGTAACGCCCATGAAGTCGCACGAATTAATGCTTGGCAAAATTATCCCCTATATATTTGTCGGGTATGTCCAGGCAACACTGGCACTGGTGGTTGGCGCACTAGTATTTGATGTGCCGATGAGGGGCAGTATTGGTCTGTTATACGGTCTTACTACGCTCTTTATCATTGCCTCTCTATCACTGGGGGTCCTCATTTCGACTGTAACGAAGACCCAAATGCAGGCCATGCAGATGTCCTTTTTCGTATTTCTTCCCAGTGTACTTCTGTCAGGCTTCATGTTTCCCCGGGAAGCCATGCCTCAGCTCTTCTACCAGTTGGGCCATCTGCTGCCGCTGACCTTTTACCTGGAAATTCTGCGCGGCATTGTGCTCAAAGGAATCGGTATCAATTTCTTATGGTCGCAGGTGTTTGCCCTTATTGTCTACATCCTGGTTGCATTGTCTATCAGTATTGTAAAATTTCAAAAGAAAATTGCTTAAGCTGCAAAGGCAAAGGGTTTTGAGAAATTTTTAGGGACAAGGGACCTGTCAGACTGTGTGAAAAGTGCATTTAAAAATTATATGAAATTACAAATATGTTAAAATATAGTTGTATACTGA
>NZ_BMBX01000019.1:0-59981 GCF_014634905.1 Sporomusa sp. GT1
TACTGGGTGACTGGCTAGGCCTTCCCAGACGGGATTCCCTCCCGCTTTACTCCGGGCGCTTCTTGGCGCACGGGACGTTCCTTATTTGACAACTTTTGGTATTACGCATGATATTCCTGTTGCCCGCTCAATTTAACGAATAGATAAACTTCTTTTTCTTTTAACTGAAGAATTACGTAATCTCGTTCTATTTTAGACCAGCTTATTATTGCGTGAATTTCCCGCCCGCCTGTATACTGCATTATTCTTCATCGTATTTCTTCTTCGCTTGTATTTGTCCTGCCGGTTTCCGCTAAAAGAATCTTACTATATTTATCACACGTATCTTATCATATGCGTGACAAAAAAGGAACGTCCCTTTTGTCCTTTTCAGTCTGACGTCCCCTTCGTCATTACTAGTTGTTGTTTGTTCACCAGACGACAACTGAGAGGAAGAGAGATCAGTGGATTTTTACGTCCACGGGACCTCTCTTTTACTTATGTTAGCCTAGTTCCATTAATCCCTTTTTTTTGATTAATACTCCCCCTATGTTACCGAAGAATTCGATTTTATAAGTCTGTTCAAATTCTTCAAAATCTAACTCCTTTACTACTTCATTACAAAAATAATTAATGTCGCCCAAAATATTTTTCGCAACCTTGAGAGCCTTCGGTGATTCAACAACTCCCACTGTTTCAGTAGCGGCAACTCCATAATACGGCATAAGACTTGATACAATATTAGTAAAGACATTGCATAGACACGATATAATTTCTTCTCTTTGGTTTGCATCAAAAGAATCGAGTACATCATACCTATCAACTGAAAACTTTACTTCTTTCCATTCATTATGGTTTTCGATAACTGAAAGCCTCGCTCTTACAGTTTTCCCGAACCAGTCCGCTCCCAGTGTTATAGACGGAGAAAAATGGCTTGCTAAATCATCGATAATGCTTGCATATGCATTATTCTCTCTAATATTAAAAGTTTTGGAATCCCCGAACATCCAAATCGGTCCATCAATCCAGTACGTATATTCACCTTCATTAGAGTGGTTAAATGTCCACCCTATTTGGCTAAGTGAACCCAAAACTGCAGTTAAGGTATCTCTATTGCTCCGATTTGAAAGATAAACAAATTCTATTTTGTCACCCATACACTCACCTACTTAACTACCAAACTTTTTATATACTCAACTGTACCAGGATTAGTTAACGGAAATGTCGATACCCATTCTCCATTTTTAACAATAGCTACATCTGCACCATTTATATAAAATTCACATTCACCAAGGGTTTTCCAGTTCCCTACCCGCACTTCTGTTGCATTTTGTAATACCTTTTGTGTAATATTTCTATACGTTGCAGCCCCTTCCTTAGATAAAGCCAATCCATAGTCAGCAGCATGGTCTACTAACTTCTTTCCAATCTGGGAATTTTGTATATTTACTTTAGACCCGCTTGCATAAACAGAGGACCCCAATGTAAACGTTTTCCAGTCAAAACTAATTGCAATATATGCCCCTGCAACTAAAACTAATAGTTCTCCTGCTGGCGTAATTTTAAAATTACCATAGTCACCGGGAGTTGCATTGGGATTTGACAAAATTTCTTGTGCTCTTGCCGCTACTTCCTGCATTAAATTATCATTATTCTTTAAGTCTTGTGGTGTATAGCCTTTAGCACTCATTATAGCATCCTGTACTATGTCGACGGAATCCCAATATTTTTCAATATTCCTTCGCTCTTCATCGGTAGCGCATTCAGCGAGTTGCCGCTTTTTTTCTTCCTTTTGCCAATGTGATAGATAGTTATTCTTCGTCTCACTAACTGCTGTACTTGCTCCGGTTTGAGCATTACCACCCACGACTTTTGCAGCAGCAGCACCCAGAACCGCGCTGGCCCATTGCATTAGTGCCGGATCTTTAATGTTCGCCAATTCATTTATGACGATTTGGTTGAAGGCTGCCCCGGCAGCACCTGAGGCAAAACTACCGCCACCGAGTTTGGCCATTAAACCGCCGGCAAATGCGTCCAGTGTGATTTTTTCAAGGCTCCCCTCCGGCAATCCCAGATTACCAATTGCTTTAAATACTTCTTCACCAAATAAGCCTGCTAATTCCTGCTGTTCTTGTACTGTTTGTTTATCAAATATTTTACCCAGGGCATTTAGCGTATTACAGGTATCACGACTTAATCCGCTCAAATCCTGATTTGGATTACTCCGTACTTCAATGGTCCCCGGTGAAATAGCAGATTGTGTCGTACTCTCTGCTTCCCCGCTTGCCGTTACACCAATATTGGGAGTTAACCCTTTGTTTTTCTTTTCTATGTCTTTTCCGTTGGCATCTTTTCCTGCTGCATAGCCGACGCCCATGCTACTGGAGCTATATTTGGCCTTATTGTGCAAATCCATCCATGTCAACGTATCGGTACTAATCTTATTCTTATCCGGTGTAGCCTCACTGCTAATAACCGAGCCTTTCAGGTCGGTGTTTTTACCAACATGGATATCAAATCCGTCTTCACCTGCAAAAATACCTGCCTGATCAATAACACTATTGTAATCAGAGTTAATTTTACCGGTACTGATAGAACCATGGGTACCGCTAATTTTTCCTGTACCAAAACCAATGCTGCCGCCTTTATTTTTCTCGGTGTAGGTCTCACTATCCTGTTGGCTGATAATATTTAGATTACCGCCAACCTCGGCTACCACTTTTTCGCCTTTAACCTGAGAGCCGATTATATTAGTATCGTCTCCGGACTTTAAGGTCGCAGTACCGCCAGCATTGATTACGCTTTCGGTATTGGTAGTAGTTGACTGATTTTCTTTGCCCTTGCTGGCGCCGATACTGCCGGTGATACCGTTGAAGGCTCCTGACAGGCCAAAGGAGGCACCAAGGGAAGCCGAGGAAGAGCTTGTTTTAGTGTCGGTTAGTGAAACATTTTGGGCAGACCCTATGTTGAGGTTTTCTGCTGCATCAAGTGTTACATCGTGGGCATTAATATTGGTTGCCTTTAGATTGACATCGCCTGCTGTACCTGTAATGGTGACGTCGCCGCCGGCAGTTATATTGGAGTTGTTTACGGTCTCAACATGGGTGTTTTGCTCGAACTTGGTTTTACTGGTGCCAATGCTGACGTTGATGGACAAACCATCCTTGAAATTGCCTTCCAGTTTATCTCCGAGTTGCTTGAGGTCCTGCTGGGCCTTGAAACCATAGAGGGCCTGGAGGCGGTTATCCTGGACGTCGCCTGCACGGTTTATGTCATGGGCGAGGTTTGTACCGAGGTCTATGACAGTTCCTCCCAGGGATACAGACAAACCACTCTGCTTAAATTCATACTTGTATTGGCTGTCATAGGTGTTAGTAGTGTTGTCAATGGTCACGTTTTTGCCGGTGATGTTGGTGTCATTGCCGCTGGCAATCAGAGTGCCTGCGCTCTTTACATCGTTGCCTGCCGTGATGGCAACATTACCGGCAAGGGAGCCGACGGTGCTGCCGACTTCGGCTTTGACTTGCTCGTTCAGGGTTGTAGTCTGGGTTTGCTTGCCGATGGTGAAGCCAAATCCGCCACCGCTGAAGAGACCGGATTTTTTTACGCGTTTGTAGTGTTCTTCTTTGCCGGTTTCCTGAGCGGAAGTCAGGGTTATATTGTCATCGGCGTGAAGGATAATATCATTCGTGCCAATGACATTACTCCCTTTAACTGTGAGGTCTTTACCGGAATTAATAGTTACCGAGTCACCAGAAATGGTGCTGCCTTGTACTTCGTTGACTAAGGAATAGTCAAGGGTATCTGTGGTTTTGGAAGAGAAGGTTCCTCTCTTTTTCCGATGAGTCTGAACTAGCGACTCATGTTTTTCCTTAACTTCCTGAATGGTTACATCTTTATCAGCATCGATGGCGATTGTCCCGTTGTCGCTGTAAATCTGGCTGCCGGCAATTGTGATATTGCCGCCGTTAGCGGTGGGAGTCTCCGGGTTAACTGCGGTAATCTTGACGTTGCCGCCTGCCTGCAGGGTGCTGCCAATAACGGTTTCATCGTCAGTGCGGGTTCTCTTCCAATTACTAAGCGAACCTATTTTTTTATCAATTATCTTCTCATCTTTAACTGCACCAATGTTAACATTACCAGATACAGACTTAATTGTAAGATCTTGACCTGCATTTACCTGCACACCAGTAAGGTTGGTATCCTGCTGGGCCACAAGGCTTACGTTATCGCCGGCTTGAATGTTACTGGTCAAATTAGTGGTGTCATCCTTTATGTAATTACCATAGGCAAAGTGATCCTTAGCAACCACAGAACCAACTTCAATACCTTTACCAGCATTTAACGAAATGTCTTGCCCAGCCGAAAGTTGTCCACCAGAAATAGTCACATCGCGCCCTGCTTGGACTGTTAAACTTTGTCCGGCTGTTATGCTTGCCTGCTTTTGAAGTTCGATTTTAGAGATTATTCCTGCATCTTTTTCTGAAGTTAATGTTTCATTTTTGATATCTCGACCAGCAACAAGCGAAAGTTGTCCGCCCCCAATCGTGCCGCTTTGGTTGAGCAAATCCTGTTGAGCTGTAATTTGGGTTACTGCGCCACCATTAATATTACCTCCCATGTTGAGTATATTAGTTGACGTCAGTTGTGCACTGTTATTGGCTTTAATAACGCCAGTATTAGTCACATTCCCAGTTGTGTTAATTTGGACATTGTCAGCACTAATCAAAGCGCCACTCGGTTTGAGTTCACCAGCTTGCGTCTTAGGAAGGTAGACTACCGGTACAAGCACTTTCTGCCCGTCTACAATTTGTTCTTCCATCCAGATCATAGGTGACGTCAATTGTGTCATTTGTTCATCAGTTAGGGTAATGCCGATAGTAAGATTAAATTGTTTGGCGTAGCTTGCACCATTGTCCATCAAAGCTTTAAATTCATCAATAGAAGAAGAGTAGCCGCTTAGCATTTGCCTTCCAGTAAGCTGGGCGATCTGGTCCCTAATAAGCTGCTGTTCATAGAAGCCATCACCAATTTGCTTCATCTTCTTAGATGGATCAATCCCTAACTGATTCAGCATGTAATCGCTGGAAATAAAATTTGAATAATTGGCAAACCGCGGGTCTGTTTCCACGAGGTAGTGACTGTCGGGATCACTATGAATAATGTATAAACTGTTGGACGGCAGAGTGATATTTAATGTAGATCCATTCGCTATCCTTATTTCGTTATTTTGCTGCGCACGAGGCAAAGTAGAGACATTTCCATTAGTAACATTGACTGGGGATTTAATAATGTTATTAACGCTGGGTGCTTGAATAATTACCGCTTGTCCCCCACCAAATAGTGACATAGCTCCAGGAAGTTGTTCTGATGTAGAAACGTCATAATAATTTTCATCTGT
This sequence comes from Sporomusa sp. GT1, assembly GCF_014634905.1. Lineage (NCBI taxonomy): Bacteria > Bacillati > Bacillota > Negativicutes > Selenomonadales > Sporomusaceae > Sporomusa > Sporomusa sp. GT1. The sequence continues at coordinate 5,381 of NZ_BMBX01000019.1, forward strand.
AATATGTAATCCTCCGAACTGGTAGTAAGTAGCTGAATAATAATGATTTGTGGTAATACGGGTAGAACCTATACTAGTATTATTGACTGGACTAGTAGTATTAGAAAAAAGGGATTTTCCTGCTAACATCCAGCTCGAATCATTATTTACTGTATTAGCTTTCAAAACCATATCATTTCCAGCTAATATTTTTCCCGCTGGTGAATCTTGAGTAATTCTTGTTTCTGAAACAGTTGTGCCAATTAAAAATGTAGAACTTTCAGGAACTATAAGTCTTGTTGGGTGTATCTCATAAGGATAAGTTTCATTTTGTAAGACCATCTGCTGCGTTTCGAATATTCGCTTCTTATTCGTGATATCCTGTGCATAAATACCTATATCACCCTCAGCCTCAATCGTAGCCGACTGATTCAACACCGAGTTAGCTTTATCCACCGGTTGCTCACTGTCATCACGCTGCTTGCTGCCGACTATTGTGATATCACCCAAGCTATAAATGGTAGCGCCGTCTTTGTTTGCCAGTGCGTCCTTGACAGTAAGTGTCATATCACCGGTACTGGCCAGCATAGCTCCGTCACCGACGTTGATAATGTTGTTGGCATCTACAGTCAGCGTATCGGCCGTTACGGTACCGGTATTGGTCACTGCTTTGCTGTCTACATTCACAACCTTGCCATCCAACCGGCCGTTGTTGTTCACCGCTTCAGTAGCAGAAACCTGCAATGCAATACCAGCAGCCACGGTTCCCGTTGTATCATTAGTAATCTTATTGGCGGTCAAAGTGGTATCGCCAACGGCGGTGATATTCCCCTGGTTAGTAAGGGTACCGTTAATGTCAACCAGGATATTCCGGTTGGATTTAAGCTGGCTGCCGGTCTCCTGGGTAAAGTCGCCGGCAGATACCAGGGTTACATCCCGGCCGGCAATTGCCTGGCCGCTGTTGCCTGCCAAACGCCGGGTATTTAGGGTGAGGTCATTCTTGGTCGATATGATGCCGTCGGTGTTGTTCACAGCATTAGCGGTTATTGTGAGGAAATCGCCGGCGGTAACACTGCCTTGCGTATTATTGACACTACCGGCCTGCAAAGTCATATCCTGTTTGGCATGCAGGGTCCCTTCGGCATTATCGAGATTCTGGTTGACGGTAAGGTCGAGACTGCCTAAGGAAGTAATCTCGCCGTTATTGATGAGGTTGCCGGCTGCCATATGCATACTGCCGTTGCTGGCAATTTTGCCGTCATGGTTCTGCAGGTCATGAGTTGTGGTAATGCGGGTTTCGCTTTCGTCCAGATTAAGAATCGTGCCGCTTTGGTTGTCAAGGGACTCAGCCTCTATAGCAAGACCTTGCTCGGACTGTATCAGACCTGCCTGGTTATGGACTGCGCCTTGTACGTTTAGGGTAAGCTTATCACCACCGGCCATAGTTCCCTGGTTGTTGGTTACGGTCCCGGCATGAATAGCCAGTTGTTTTTGGGCGTAGACAGTGCCTTGGATATTGCCGGTATGCCGGGCCTGGATAGTAACCAGCCCGTTGCCGGCAATAGAGCCCTCCTGGTTATTGAGGTCTTCGGTGGTGTGTATGGTCAGAGCGCCGGAGCCGGCATGCTCGATGGCTCCTTGGTCGTTACTGATGTTTTGGGCTGCCAGGACAAGGTCAGCGCCATTACTGGCAATTTTGCCGCCGCTGTTATCAAGGGTATTAACGGCGGTAAGGCGGGTAATGCCTTCACCGGTTTGCAGGATGCTGCCGCCTTGGTTGGATAGGTCGTTGGCGGTCAGCATGACTTGACCGGCAGTGATTTGTCCGGCTGCGCCACTACCGTCTTGCTCATTGGTAATGTTGCCGGTGGCATTCATAGTTAGCACCCCACCGGCGGTTAAAGTAGCCCCGGTATGATGGATGTCACCGTTGGTGGCGGTGAGGTTGGCCGCGCCGCCGGCATAGGTGTTAGCGCCAGTTAAGTCGATGCTTGTACCGGTTAAGTCCAAATTTCCGCCGGTACGGTTGATGCCGGTGGCAGCCAGGCTGTCGGCGGCGGTCACGGCGAGGTTGCCGCTGGCGCCGACCTGGCCGTTAGCTTGTATGCCGGCAGCCAGGATGCCGGTGGAGCCTACGGTTTGGGCAGTGATATGGGTATCTTGGGTGGCAGCAATTATGCCGCTGTTGGCCAGGGAGCCGGCAGTGCCGATACTGGCACTGCTTTGCGCGAAGAGGGTTCCCTTGTTGGTTATAGCATCGGTGGCGTTGATGTTGATGCTGCCGCCGGCTTTGACATCGCCGGCCAGGGTAATTTTGCCGTCGTTGGTTAGGGTGAGATTGCCGCTATTGGCAGACAGAGTTCCCTGGCTGTTGACACCAACGCCTTGTTCGGTCCCTACCAGTTTAATTTTGTTGGCATACATACCGCCTAAGGCGCTGACGTCCAGAGCCACCAGGGGCTGGGTATCTTCACCGGTGATGGTGTGGGTGTGTAAGGTGTTGTAGTCGACTTGGTTGCTGCCAGTGATGGCGTTGAGTTCCTGGGCCCAGATACCGGCGTTGACGGTGACAGCCCGGCTGATGAGGTCCACGCGGTCAGCCTCGCTGGCATTGATGCCGTCGCCTTCGACACTGATGCGGCCGCCGGTTACGCGGAAGGCTTCGAGGCTACCGCCGCCGCCAAATACAGGTACACCGGTGGTGAGCACACCCCGGTTGGTGTTGATAAAGCCAAAGCCGTTGCCGACAATGCCGTTTCGGTTGGCGATGATGACATCGGCCCGCTGACCGGCTACTTCCAGGTAACCGCGCAGGTGACTGATCTGATGGCCGGTTACTTCGTTGAGGATGATGCGGGCGGAGCCGCCTGCGAGGTTGGCATTCCCCTGGATGTAGCCTGCCAGTTGAGTCTTGGATAGTTTATAGGAGTTATTAAGAATAAGGCCGCTCTGGGTGATATCAAACTGCTGATAGAGGTTACGGGATACGCCTGCCGCCGACGGTTTGGCAATTTGCACGACGGTTGTCCCGTTTTGGGCCGTATCTATTGTCGGCCGGTGGGCGTTGGGTGCGTTTGCGTCGACGATTACCTGGGCTGCTGTCAAAGCCGGCTGTAAACTAAACAGCACCAGCGTAATCCACGCCACCAGTATTTTAGGTTTGCTCTTCCCTGAAGAAAAAAACTTCATTCTATTTCCTCCTTGAAATATCATGCCAAACAGGTCTTTAGATTTGATACAGCAGCTGAAACCCTAGCACTTGCTCCGGCACTTTCATCCCGGACGGCCGTTTGATGGGTGTACCGATAAATACGTCATACAGGGCACCGCCCAGGTTGCCCCGCAGGCCTAACGCCGAACCCATTAAGCTTTTGCCAAAGGTTTGGTCGGCTGAGGGGCCACTAATCTGACCGGCATCTACCGCCAGGTAGACTTCGGAACCAGAGTCTTGGATGGGTATGCTGAGTTCGTTGCGCAGGTACCAGCCATTTTCAGCAGCCAGGGTCTGTTCGCCGTCAAAGCCCCGTACGGTATAACGGTTGCCGATACTGAGAAATTCTGAGGCGTACAGCAGGTCTTTGGTATATTGTCCGTGTAAGGCGACATTGTAGCTGGCTTTGGTCTTGCCAAGGCTGACAGGGGTTATGAGACTGGCGTCCAGTGTCCAGAGGTTATAATGGGTGGTAGGCTCACCGGGTGCACTGTCGGCCGGGTCATCCTGGGCTCCAAACCAGGGTACGCCCCGCTTGTAGGCCAGGGTATAGTCAACAACGGTCTGGCCGTTGTATTGCCTGTGGTTCATTGCCAGTTTGGCGGCGGTGGTTTTACGCCGCTGAATTTCAATTTCTGTGTCATCAATATAGGATTTGCTGGCAGCTTTGGTGACACTGAAAGCCAGGCTGGTTTTACGTGTCTGGTCACGATACACTAATTTTTCTGCTTTTACTTCAAGGTTGCGGGTCTGGCCTGAGGCAACAAACGCTGTGCCGTAATTATCAATGGTCTGATGGTATTTATATACCGAGCTGGACAGGGAATAGGTCCAGTAGCCGTGAGGAGCGGAATAGCTGAAGCTGTCTCCCCGGGTTCCATAACGATAGCCATTTTTTTCGGCATCCTTGTTAAAAGAGACGTGGAAAAGATCATTGATACCAAACAGGTTATCCACCGAGAGGGTTTCCGACGCTTGCAGCTTACCGGTAGCTTTGCTGCCGGAGTCGTCTAACGACAGGATGACTTTCCAGGGTTTTGTCCGGGTAACGGTGATTTGTACGATGGATTCACCAGGCTTGTCCCCGGGCAGCAACTGCAGCTCAGCATCCTGGGAAGGGACGCGTTTCATTTGTTCCAGTCCCTGCTCAAGGTCGCGCAGGTTAAGAATATCGCCCGATCTTGCGGGAAAGGCGCTTTTCCAGTCGGCACTGCCGGCAGGGTCAGATAATTGAATGTCTTTAATGGTACCGGGAACAACTTGCAGGGTAAGCACACCGGTTGCTATGTCCTGCTGGGGAATGAGCACTCTGGTTGTCACATAGCCGCGGTCGATAAAGGCGTTGGTAAGTGTTTTAACGATGAGGTTAATTCCTTGCCAGCCGATCTTCTGGCCCTGGTACTTGCTGGTAATGTCATGTACCCAGGGAAAACGCCCTGCTTCATCACCGGCTATGTTGATGGTACTGATGGGGAAGCTGGGGATTTCAGCAGGCAGCACGATAGATTCACTACCCCGTTTTTCTTTTTGCAGGAAAACATCGTTCCCTTGTTGACGCTGGCTGCGCTCCTGTTCAGCCTGACGGGCTTTGCGGTTTTGTTCTTCTGTATCGGTGCGTGTTGGTGCCGCCCAAGCCAGATTCATACCGGTAAAATAGATGAGCAAGATGAGTGCGCTAAGCTTGATTACTTGTGAATATCTGGGCTTATCCATGTGCGATATAGTCTCCTACTTTGATTTTTGCACGCCTGCTTTATTGACAATTTTATAAAATAAAAATGACCGGCAAAAAACCGGTCAGCTAAAAAATAAAGCCGGTTACACTAGCAGCTCCCCTTAACCCAAGTGTCCAGATACAGGCTAAGGTTCATCACTTTCATTATTTAACACACTATATTTACATAACAAATGATGTAATTTTTTTTATAATTTAACTATTTTACATGATTTTGGAATTATTCGTCATATATCAGTAAATTCCTGCTATTAATTCTTTAAAAGGAATACAAATTTTTACATTGTATGCGGGGAATGATTTAAGTTAAAAGGAGCAGAGCGTTTCGCTCTACTCCCTCTCATTACTTCCTCCGGCTCTGCAATTCTGCCATTAATTCGCTTGGCGCAATCTCGTGGTTTGCCAGGAGTACCAGGCAGTGATACCAAAGATCGGCCATTTCATACAATATCTCGGCTTTGTCATTATTCTTCGACCCAATGATAGTCTCAGCCGCTTCTTCACCGACTTTTTTCAGGATTTTGTCCTGGCCTTTTTCAAACAGGTAGTTGGTATACGACCCCTCTTTGGGGTTATGTTTGCGGTCATTGATGACATGGTACAGTTCATAGATCACATTGGCCAGCGGCTCTTTGTAGATTTTGCCGGGCTCGACCAGGGTTTCCGCCTGGGCAGTTTCAGCATCCAGCCTGCGGCTGAAGCAGGAGAAGGTGCCCTCGTGGCAGGCTGCGCCGGTTTGGTTTACTTTAACCAAGATAGTATCGGCATCACAATCATAATACATCTCTTTTACCGTTTGCACATGACCGGAGGTTTCGCCTTTCTGCCAGAGCGAGCGGCGGCTGCGGCTGTAGAACCAGGTTACACCGGTTGCCAGCGTTTTGCGCAAGGCTTCGGCATTCATATAAGCCAGCATCAGCACCGTGCCGGAAGCCTCGTCCTGTACGATGGCCGGCACCAAGCCGTCAGCGTTGTATTTTATCATATCTATCTTCATAGTCTCACCTCTACTCCACGGGATCTAAGATAGTCTTTTACCTGTCCTACGGTAAACTGGCCGTAGTGAAACACTGACGCCGCCAGCACGGCATCGGCCTTGCCTGCTGTCAACACCTCATAGAAGTGTTCCAGTTCACCGGCGCCACCCGAAGCAATGACCGGCACCTTGACGGCTTCCGATACCACCCGTGTCAGGGGGATATCATAGCCGTCCTTGGTGCCGTCTTTGTCCATGCTTGTTAAAAGAATTTCCCCGGCCCCGAGCGCAGTGGCACGGGTAACCCATGCCAGCACATCCATGCCGGTCGGCGTCCGTCCGCCGTTAATATACACTTCCCATTGGTCCGGTCCTGACCGGCGGGCATCCACGGCCAGCACAATGCACTGACGGCCAAAGCGTTTGGCGCCTTCGGCCAACAGCTCCGGATTTTTCACGGCTGCCGTGTTCAGGGAAACCTTGTCCGCCCCGGCTTTGAGCATTGTCCGGATATCCTCTGCTGTACGAATGCCGCCGCCGACGGTGAAGGGAATAAATACTTCGGCTGCCACCTGTTCCACTACGTCCACCATGGTCCTGCGTTCGTCGGAGGAAGCCGTAATATCAAGAAAAACCAGCTCGTCGGCCAGCTTATCATCATAGACCTTAGCCAATTCCACCGGGTCACCGGCATCTCTCAGGCCAACAAAGTTAGTGCCTTTTACCACCCGTCCGTCTTTCACATCAAGACAGGGAATGATGCGTTTGGTATACATTACCTCATCCCCTCCCTGGCAAGAGCAATCGCCGCCGCTAAGTCCAGCGCACCGGTGTAAATGGCTTTACCCACAATTACCCCCTCAATGCCGCCGCCAAAATTGGCGGCTTTCAGCGCCGTAATATCCTCAAGGCTCTTAACGCCGCCGGAGGCAATCACCGGAATGCCTGCCGCCTGCGCCAGCGCTGCGGTTGCCGCCACATTGACGCCCTGCAGGGTACCGTCGCGGGAGATATCGGTATAAATAATCCGGGCAACACCGGCAGCAGCCATTTTCCCGGCCAGCTCTTCGGCCCCTACCCCGCCGGACACTTCCCAGCCGTCAACGGCTGCCTGACCGTCCCGGGCATCAATGCCCACAACAATCCGGCTGGCAAACTGCCGGCAGGCTTCCCGCACCAGTTCCGGGCTGCGGACAGCGACAGAACCTAATATCACCCGGCTGACACCGGCTGACAGCACTTGTTCGATATTTGCCAGGGTGCGAATGCCGCCACCCAGTTGTACCGGAACAGGCACTGCCTTGGCTATCGCACTGACGATTTCCAGATTAACCGGTTTACCGGCTAAGGCACCGTCCAAATCCACCACATGCAGGTATTCGGCGCCGGCGGCTGCCCATTGGCGCGCCATATCAACCGGATTATCGGCAAATACTGTCTCTTTATCAAAACGGCCTTCGGTCAGCCGGACACATCGCCCGCCCCGAATATCGATTGCCGGATAAATGATCATAATTTCAACTCCTTAAAAAGTTAGCCAAAATAGCCAAGCCGGCCGCACTTGATTTTTCAGGATGAAATTGCACTGCCTGCACATTACCGCTGCCTACGGCTGCCGTCACCGCACCGCCATACATAGTCACTGCGGTAACCACTGCCGGATTGTCAGGCACAGCATGATAACTGTGGACGAAATAAACATAAGGGGCTGGCGGCAGCTTGGCAAAGAGCGGGCTGGGCGTCCTAAGCTCGAGATTATTCCAGCCCATATGGGGAATTTTGAGTCCCGGCGCAACCAGCTTCCGCACCATTCCCGGCAGGAGTCCGAGTCCCGGCACGCCGGGAGCTTCCTCGCTGCCGTCAAATAATAACTGCAGCCCCAGGCAAATCCCCATAAAGGGTGTCCCGCTCCCGGCCACAGCTTTAATACTATCAATAAGACCATAACTGGTAAGGTTAGCCATACAGTCACCAAATGCCCCCACGCCTGGCAGCACTACTTTGCCGGCACTGCGAATTACAGCCGGATCGCTGGTAACTACGATGGCATACTCACCGCCATTTTCGGCGTTTAGTTTGGCAAACGCCTTGGACACACTGTGCAGATTGCCCATACCATAATCGATAATTGCTAAGGTTTTAAGCGCCATCGCCGAACCTCCCCTATATCATTCCCTTAGTTGACATGACGCCTTGTATCCTGTCATCCTGACGCGTGGCCTCATTCAGTGCCCGCCCCAGCGCTTTGAAAATGGCTTCAATCATATGATGAGTATTCTTGCCTGATAACAGCCGCACATGCAGTGTAAGTCCGGCATGAAGGCTGAGTGCCCGCAAAAACTCCTCAGTAAGCTCACTGTCAAACTGCCCCACCCGTTCGCCGGGCAGTACGGCATCAAATACCAGATAGGGACGGCCGCTGATATCCAGTGATACCATAGCCAGAGCTTCATCCATCGGCACAAAAGCCGTGCCGTAACGCTTAATGCCGGTTTTGTCACCCAAAGCTTTGGCCAGGGCCTGCCCGAGGACAATGCCGGTGTCTTCTACCGTATGGTGGCCGTCAACCTGTAAATCACCGTTGGCCGTAACGGTCAGGTCAAACAGACCATGTTTGCCAAATAAGATGAGCATATGGTCAAAGAAACCAATGCCGGTAGCCACCGCTGTCTGGCCGCTGCCATCAAGCGTCAAAGCCGCCTTGATGGCAGTTTCACCGGTTACCCGTTCGATACTGGCAGTACGGCTCATAAGTTTACAGCCTCCAATACTGCATCATTTTCGGCCGGTGTGCCCACAGTAATGCGGATACAGCCAAGCAGGCCGGGAACTGTGCTGAAATCACGGATACCGATGCCCCGGGCACTGAGCCTGGCCGCCAGCACTGCCGCCTGTTCACTCTTAATGAGCAGGAAATTGGTTTGCGAGGGATATACCGTTATACCGGGAACAGTACTCAGCGCGGCTGTCAGGCGCTCACGCTCGCGGCGGTTTTCCGCCAGGCTGTCGGCAAAAGCCCCGCGCATGCCAAATACTGTTTCGGCTGCCGTCAGGGTTAAGGCGTTTACATTGTAGGGCAATAATACCTTGCCAATGGTCCTGACAATGGCTTCATCAGCCAACAGGTAGCCTACCCGGGCTGCCGCCAGGCCATAGGCCTTGGAGAAGGTGCGGGTAATGGCAAGATTGGCGTATTTATTCAGCAAGTTGACTGCGCTTGTGCCGTAAAATTCGTGATAGGCTTCATCGACAACCACCAGGCTTTGCGTGCTCTTCACAATGTACTCCACCTGCTCCGGCGGCATAACTGTCCCGGTAGGATTGTTCGGATTGCAGAGCAGGATAATGCCGGCTGCATTTTCACGGGCGGCTGCCAGCAGCTTATCGGCGTCTACAGTGTAATCGGCAGTCAGTTCAACAGGTACAGGCCGGCTGTCTGCCAGTTTGGCATAAATACCATACATGGAGAAGGAGGGGCTCGGATAGACAACACTGCGGCCGGTGCCGCCGAAAGCATAACATACGGCCTCCAGAATTTCACTGGAACCATTGCCGATAATTACATTAGCGGCAGATAAGCCAAAATCATTGCCAATTGTAGTTTTTAACGACTGGGCACTTAGTTCGGGATACCGGTTAAACGGCAGGGCTGCCAGTTTTTCCAGGATTTTGGCCTTAACGGCCGGCGGCAGGTCAGCGGGCCGTTCATTGGCATCCAGTCTGATACGCCAGTTACTCTCTTCTACAGAATAGGCTTTCAGGGTTTCCAGCCCTAAACGCGGTGTAAACATCTTAATTCCCCCTCAGCCTAACCGCATTGGCATGCGCATCCAGTCCCTCGGCTTCTGCCAGCGTAATGACCTGACTGCTGACAGCGGCCAGCGCTTCTTGGGTATAGGCAATAATACTGGTTTTTTTCATAAAGGTTTCCACATTGAGCACAGAGTAAAACCGGGCCGTCCCGCCGGTAGGCAGGACATGGTTGGGACCGGCAAAGTAGTCCCCCAGCGGCTCGGGTGAGTAGGCTCCCATAAAAATAGCACCGGCATGGCGGATATGGGGGAGCAGTTTCCATGGCTCTGCTGTCAGGAGTTCCAGGTGTTCGGGTGCGGAAAGATTGGCCAGTTCAACGGCTTCCAGGATTGTCGGCGTAACAATAATCAAACCGTTATCCTCAATGGATTGGGCGGCAATCTCCTGGCGCGGCAGGGCGGCCAGTTGTTTGTCCACTTCTTTACTTACCGCTTTCGCCAACTCAGCGCTGTCGGTGACAAGAATACTGGAAGCCAGAACATCATGCTCAGCCTGGCTCAGCATATCTGCCGCCACATAGCGGTGGTCTGCCGTGCTGTCGGCCACAATGAGAATCTCACTCGGGCCTGCCAGCATATCAATATCCACATGACCATAAACCGCTTTTTTGGCCAAAGTAACAAAAATATTGCCAGGGCCGGTAATCTTGTCAACCCTGGGAATGGTGCTTGTGCCAAAAGCCAGTGCCGCCACTGCCTGCGCACCACCGGCTTTGAATATTCTTGTTACTCCGGCCAGCTTGGCAGCTGCCAGCACATAGGGATTTACCCGCCCGTCCCTGCCTGGCGGCACAACCATGATAATTTCTTTTACCCCGGCTACAGCGGCCGGTACTGCGTTCATCAGCACCGAGGAAGGATAGGCGGCAGTACCACCGGGAACATAAATGCCCACCCGGTCAAGCGGTGTACACTTTTGCCCCAGCAGGGCGCCATATTCGCGTTCGGTAAACCAGGATTTGGGCAATTGCTCGGTATGAAACTTCCTGATATTAACAGTTGCGGCCTCCAGCGCAGCCAGCACCTCGCCGTCAATGCCGGCCATCGCGCTCTCCAGCTCGTCTGCGGTTACTTCCAGGGCATCGGCAGTAAAATCGGCACCATCAAAGACTTTGGTGTACTTTAATACCGCTTCATCCCCCTGGCTGCGCACCTCTTCGACAATGCGTTCCACCACCTGGCTGGCTGAGAGAGCTTCGCCGAAGAGTTCTTTTATTCTGTTTTGGGCTCCTGTACCCAAAACTACTTTGTCAAAAGACGGTTTTTCCAATATTTCCGCCATTTCCTCTTTACTTAAAAAACTGCTGAATATTGTTTTCATGCTTTGGCCTCACTCTCTACCAGTTCTTTTAATCCTTCCACCATTTTATTGATCCGGTCAAATTTCATTTTAAAGCTCACCCGGTTGGCAATAAATCTGGCGGTTGCCGGCTGAATCTGCGCAACTTCCACCAAATTATTCTCTTTCAGCGTCCGGCCGGTTTCCACCAAATCCACAATAATCTCAGCCAAGCCTACCATGGGTGCTAATTCTATCGAACCGTTCAGCTTGATAATCTCCATCTGAATGCCAATACTATGAAAAAAGCTTTCCGCCACCCGCGGATATTTGGTGGCCACCCGCATATGGGCGTAATCGCTCAGTTTCTCCTGTTTGAGCGCCTGCGGCACCGCTACCATCATCCGGCAAAAGCCAAACTTTAAATCCAGCAGCTCGTAAACATCCTTGTTTTCTTCCAGCAGCACGTCTTTGCCAATAATGCCAATATCGGCGGCGCCATATTCCACATAGGTGGGCAAATCAGCTGTCTTAGTGATAATAAACCGGATTTTTTCCGCTTCATTGGTAATGACCAGTTTGCGCGAGCTCTCACTGAGACCTTCGGCCGTATAGCCGATTTTGGCCAGCATATTGGCCGAGAGGTCAAATAACTTGCCTTTGGGCAAGGCAATTGTCAGATAATCCATATCATTTGAGGTCATGTCATGCCTCCTATTTTCCTTCTTTATCATATTAAAGTATTAATTAGATAATATACTAACACGATATATTATAAAGGTCAATAGCTCCTATATTTTATTTCCCGATATCCGGCAATCTTTCCGGGTGAGGTAGGAAAACCGCCTGCATATGTAGAAGTATTTGGCAGGATACTAACCGTACCAAGCGTAACGCAATAAGGAGGTTCTTTATGTCTGCGCTGAATATTGTCGTGCTCAACCCGCTTGCCGACCGCCATAGGGAGCTTATTCTGGCTGCCGAGCCAAATGTTACTATACTTGTTACCGATGAAGCAAATGCTCTCGAGCATATGCCCTCCTGCCATATCTTAGTCACCTGGGGTTGGATGGAAACCCGTCATTTATACCAGGCTGCTCCTCACCTGGAATGGATTCATGCCCTAAGCGCGGGAGTGGAAAAGCTGCTGTTTCCTGAAATTCAGGCAGCAGACACCATCCTGACAAACGCGAAAGGTATCCATGGTATCCCGGTATCGGAACATGTGCTGGCCATGATGCTGGCTTTCAGCCGGGGACTTACCGTCAGTCTCCGCCAGCAGGAGACCCGGCAGTGGAAACGCATTCCCGCCGGTGAATTGCACGGGAGTACCCTCGCCATTGTCGGTTTAGGCTCTATCGGCCGCGAGATTGCGAAAAAGGCCAAGGCGCTGGGGATGACGGTACTTGCCAGCAAGCAGGAGGTCACCACAGAATTATTTGTAGATAAACTGTATCCGCCGGATGATGATAGTCTGCTGGAAATGCTGGCCAAGGCCGATTTCACGGTTACCGCCCTGCCGCTGACCGAAAGCACGCAAAACCGGATTAGACTGCAGCATTTTACGGCAATGAAGCCTTCGGCTTATTTCTTCAATATCGCCAGAGGGGCTATTGTCAATGAAAATGATTTGGTCACCGCTTTGGAGCAAAACCTCATTGCCGGTGCCGGGCTGGATGTCTTTGCCTGTGAACCGCTGCCTGAGAGCAGTCCGTTATGGAGCATGCCCAATGTTATCATTACACCGCATGTTGCCGCCCTGTCACCGGCCTATCTTGACCGCTCCGTTAAGCTGTTTGCCGATAATCTTACCCGCTTTATCCAGGGGCGTGAAATGCTGAATGTGGTTGACAAAGTCAAAGGCTATTAGTACCTTGAGAGACTAATTCAGGCTGTCAGCCGCTCTGAGCAGTGTAAGCTCTACCGGTTCGCCGTCTGCCGGCGCTTCATGATGCCTGGCCACGATCCCGGTTATCCGCCTGTCAAGCCCGGCCGCCTCGAGCATAGCTGCTCCCCGGGCGGCATGATGATAATAGATATACATAGCATGCCGGAGATTGGCTACCTTGCCACCCCGCCCCAGTCGCTGCCAGCTTTTGGCCCAGCGCGGCACAAGGGTATCCAAAATTACGGTAATGATTTTATCGGCAACGCTGACATCCCCTTTTATCTTGCCGATATCATGAAGCAGCGCGCATGTTAGCAGTAATTCTTGGTCAACATCCTTTTCCTTAGCGGCAAGTTCCCCGGCTGTGTAGGCTACATTCAAAGCATGCCGCTGGTCAGGTAGGTTCATCTGCCAAAAGAAGGCGGCTGCCGCCGGGTCTAAATACCGCTCCACAAACTGCCTGTCTGTTTCGCTAATCCGGGCAGTGACCGCCGCTACAACCTGTTTTATCCGTTTACTCAATATATATCAATTCCTCATAGCCCCGGGTGCGAACCACTGCTTCCGCCACCGCCCGCGGTTCGGCAGCAAGCGCCAGTTCTGCCCGGCGTCTTTGCCGCCGGCATTGGTTAGCCGCTTCAATGGCCTGCGCCAGCTTACCTTCCGTCCAGGCAATATATACATCTTTACCCTGCACGCTGACGCCAATCCCCTGGCGCTCCAGAGCTAATAGCATCCGTTCTATTCCCATGGCGAAACCTGTCGCCGGGTTGGCAACCCCCAGTGAAGCCAGCATCGTATCATAACGCCCGCCCCCGCACAGCGGGAAGCCCAGTCCCGGCGTATAGCCCTCAAATACCATGCCGGTATAGTAATCAAAGTCACGAATTATGCCAAGGTCAAAATTGACATACTGATCGACACCATAGCCTGCAAGCAGCTTGTGAATATCGGCCAGGTTATCCAGCGCCGCCCGGCTGAGGTCATTGCTGACCAACCGGTAGGCTCTGCTTAACATATCCTCCCGTCCATGCAAAAGCGGAATTTGCTTAAGCAGTTCTTGCGCTGCCTGCTTAAGTCCGCTCTGTGAAAGCAGTTCGCCAAGCCCAACTAAATCGCGGGTAACCATGGCGGATTTGATCTGCTGCTGGCGCTCGGGGCTTAACTGGCTTTCCGCCATCAGGCCGTTGATAAAATCCACCTGGCCTAAGCCGATTTGAAAATTGGTCAGCCCGGCTTCCAGCATAGCTTCTACCGCCAGGGCCACAATTTCGGCATCGGCTGCCGGACCGGGCGCACCTAACAGCTCCACCCCGGCCTGATAAAACTCGCATTGTCTGCCGGCCTGCGCCTGCTCATGGCGAAAGACATTGGTAAGATAAAACAGCCTGAGCGGCAACGGCATTTCCTTCAGTCTGGTTGCCGCCACCCGGGCAATCGGGGTTGTCATATCCGGTTTGAGTGCCAGAATCCGGTTGTTTTTATCAAAAAATTTAAATACATGCTGCTGAATGTTGCTGCCTGTGCCCACTGCCAGTGTTTCCATATATTCAAAGGTCGGTGTTACTATTTCGTCATAGCCCCAGCAGGAAAATAGATCGGCCAGTGCCCCCTCGACAATCCGCTTCTGCTTGGCTTCCCGGGGCAGCAAGTCCCGCGTCCCATACGGAATTTGCGGTACAAAATTTTTGTTCATATTAACACTCCATTCTACTCAGCCTTGTTTTCCTCCAGATGGGCCAACACAGCTTTATAACCGTCGGCTCCATAATAAAGGCAGCGCTTAACCCGGCTGATGGTTGCGGTACTGGCACCGGTAGCGGCAACAATATCGTCATAAATGACGCCTGCCTTTAACAGCCGCGCCACTTCCAGCCGCTGCGCCATCGCCTTAAGTTCGCCGATTGTGCATACATCCTCAAAAAACTGGTAACACTCTTCCTCGCTGCTAAGCGATAAAATCCCCCGAAACAGCTGGTCGGTAAGTGCATCTTTCAATTTGGGATTTGCGGTCATACTATTACGCCTCCTGTAAATACTTGCTTACACTATCTATTCGCTACACACCTGTTTTTTCCTTCTTTATTCCTTTCCAGCTTTATCGAATTAAAACTTTTTACTATTTTACTCATTTTTACTAATTTAATTATATTTTTATTGACAGACATACCTATCGGTGCTAATATAAATTTCATAAATTACATATTGTTCATCAAGAGCTGGCTGAGGGAATGGCCCGATGACGCTGCGGCAACCATCGCAATTTGCGAACGGTGCCAATTCCACAGGATACTTTCCTGGCAGATGAAGAACTGGACAACAAGCCATTTCGGACTGCCGAAATGGCTTTCACTATTTTTACGGGAGGAGGCTGACCTGCTTTTTTTAGCCAGAACATTGTCTTACCTTGGTGTCATTAGTAAAGTAACTACTATTAGGAGGAATATGTCATGAAAAAGATTACCTTATTATTGCTTGCCGCTTTATTGGCGTTCTCCACTCTCCTTGCCGGGTGCGGCGGTAAAGAAACCCCTGCCCCTTCAGCAACTGAGAAAAAGACTATCAAAGTAGGCGCAACCCCTCTGCCCCATGCTGAAATTCTTGCTGTCATCAAACCCATTCTGGAAAAAGAAGGCATCAATCTGGTTGTGGTAGAAATGAGCGACTATGTCCGTCCTAACATGGCTGTTGCGGAAAAAGAACTTGATGCTAACTTCTTCCAGCACATTCCCTACCTGACCAAGTTCAGCGCCGAGCGCAAACTGGATCTAACCTATACTGCTGCCGTACATATCGAACCCATGGGGATTTATTCTAAAAAAGTTAAAAACCTGAATGACCTGCAAAACGGCGCAGAAATTGGCATCCCGAACGATCCCACCAATGGCGGCCGCGCTTTGGCACTCCTAGAGAAGGCCGGCATTATTAAACTTAAAGACGGCGCAGGCGTTACCGCTACCGTCAGCGACATTACCGCCAACCCCAAAAATGTAAAAGTCCGCGAACTGGAAGCTGCTCAATTGCCGCGTTCCCTGGATGATCTGACTTTAGCTGTCATTAACACCAACTACGCGCTGGAGGCCAAGCTGGTTCCCGGTAAAGACGCCTTGTTTATTGAACAAAAAGACTCCCCTTATGTGAATATCCTTACCGTCCGCAAAGGCGATGAAAACCGCCCGGAAATCCAAAAATTAACCAAAGCCTTAACCTCCGAAGAAGTTAAGAAATTTATCAATGAAAAGTACCAAGGTGCTATTGTACCGGCATTTTAATGAAGTAAAAAATGAGTCTGGGGAAATCCCCGGACTCATTTTTTTTATTAACGGTTAACTATCCCGTACATAAAAATATCGGCAATGCTGTTGGCCGTACTATCAATAGAATCCTGTTCTCCGCCAACAAACCCCTGAAACACCATCATCACAATAACACTGAACAAACCATGGGCGGCTTTGTGCACATCACACTGGCGGATAGTACCTTGATCAATTCCTTCCTGTAAGATCCGCTGCAATGTCCCGATAGTGTGAACAAACCTTTCCCGGTATTTTTCCCGCTCCGCCTCGGTAAAGCTTGACGGTTCCTCACGGCCTAACCCGCGCATCTCATGCATGAGCACCCGCCACAAATCCGCATTTTGCACATAAAACTCCAGAAAAACACGAATGGCTTTCTTGGTTTTATCCAGCGCCGGTTCGGCAAGAGCAGCAATGGTATCCAACTCAGCTTCAAAACCGGCACTGCGTTCCTTAATCAAGGTATAAAAAAGTTGTTCCTTATTGACAAAATAGTTATATACTGTGCCTTTACCGGTATCGGCTAAGGCAATAATCTCGTCAACCGTGGCGCGATGATAGCCTTTGCGGGAAAAAACAGTATAGGCAGCATCAAGTATTTGCCGGCGTTTCATAAGTTTCCTCCTGTCCTTACCAAGCCAGTTTGGAAAGGATCAAAACCACCATGCCGATAGCCATGGCTAATTTGAAAATCAATCCCAATGCCTGACCAATCATGATACTCTTGGCAACCCGCCCCGCTTTCTCCCGGTTGCCGGTAGCGGCATACTCCGCCAGGTAACCGGCGGCAAAAGAGCCGGTGATGGCCCCCGCAATCGAGCCAAGTCCCGGCATAATGCCTGTGCCGGCAATACCGCCGACAATGCCGCCAAAAAAGGCAGACCCGATAGCCATACGGGATGCATTTTCTTTTGTGGCCCCCAGCGCTCCTGCTATAAATTCAGCCAGTTCGCCCAGCAATAATGCGCCCAAAAGCAGCAAGAGCACGGTACTGCTCATATGCACGAAGCCTTCTGTATAGCCATACCCCAGCGCCGTAAAAAATATGAGCCAGTTGCCAGGCAAGCCAATTGCCGTCATACCAATGCCAACAGCAATGATGGCTATAACCAGTAGATTAATGGCTATTAACCCTGCATCCAAACCATGCACTCCTTTGCGAGCGGGTTGCCAGCAATCTGCCTAATATGCGTGGCAATCTCCCTCTTAGCTTATTTGCGGTTAAACGCCCGGTGGGCTATATCTTTGCGGTACTGCATTCCCGCGAATTTGATTTCAGGTACAGCCTGATATACCTTCTCTACCGCCGCACGAATATCACCGGCTACGGCAGTCACGCCCAGCACCCGGCCGCCGGTGGTAACAATATGGTTGTCCTTGCTGCCGGTACCGGCATGAAAAACCATCGCGCCCTGCTTTTCCGCCTGATCAATACCGGTAATTTCATTCCCCTTGGTATAATCGCCCGGATACCCCGCAGCCGCCAGCACAACACAAACGGCCGCTTCCTGCCGCCAATTTATGGTTACATCAGCCAACCGCTCCCCGACACAGGCCTCCATGATATCCACCAAATCACTATCCAGCAGCGGCAATACCACCTGTGTTTCAGGGTCACCAAACCTGGCGTTAAATTCAATGACCTTTGGCCCCTGGGCCGTAATCATCAAACCGGCGTATAAACAGCCTTTATAGATAATGCCTTCCTGACGCAGCCCGTCAACCACCGGCTGCAGCACCTCGCGCGTCACCTGCTCCCGCACAGCCTGAGTTACCACCGGCGCCGGGGCATAGGTTCCCATACCACCGGTATTGGGCCCCTGATCATTGTCAAAAATCCGTTTATGGTCCTGAGCCGCCACCATGGGAGCTACCGTAAAGCCGTCGGTAAAGGCCAGCAGGGAGGCTTCCTCACCCTCTAAATATTCCTCAATAACGATCAAATTACCGGCGCTGCCGAAAGCCTTGTCCCGCATCATCATATCGACGGCAGCAACCGCTTCCTCCACCGTCATGGCTACCACAACACCCTTGCCGGCTGCCAAACCGTCTGCCTTAACAACAATGGGAGCCCCCTGCTCCTTGATATAGGCGATAGCTTTGTCCGCATCGGTAAAAGCCGCGGAAGCGGCGGTGGGAATATTGTATTTGTGCATAATTTCTTTGGCAAAAGCCTTCGAGCCTTCGAGCTGGGCCGCCTGCCGGGACGGTCCAAAAGCCTTGAGCTGTAATGTGGCAAAATGATCGACAAGCCCGTTGGCAAGCGGCAGTTCCGGGCCAACCACGGTTAAATCGACAGCATGGGCTAAGGCAAATTGGCCCAAAGCGGCATTGTCGCTTACATCAATGTCGACACATTCGGCCACAGCCGCAATGCCGGGGTTACCCGGAGCGCAATAGATTTTTTCCACCCGGGGGCTTTGCGCCAGTTTCCAGGCCAGAGCATGTTCGCGTCCGCCACCGCCGATAAGTAAAATTTTCAAGATATCACTACTCCTCATATATAACATTAAAACCAGCGTACTGCCATAAGGCCGAGATATTCTTTGATGGCCAACTGGGTGTTATAGAAAGCGTCCGCCCGGGGCCATAACAAATGCCATTCAAAAATAAAGCGGGTATTTGTCTGATAGTCGGTTGGGTATGGCGTCACTTCCATATTATATTTAGCAAACTGCTGTACAGACCGCTCCATGTGAAAAGCCGAGGTCACCAGCACCGGACTGGTAAAACCACGCTCCGCTATAATCTGTTGCGTAAATTTAGCGTTATCGGTAGTATTAAGGCTCTGCCCCTCCACAATGATGTTGTCATCGGCGACGCCCAAGCCTTGCAGGATATGCCGGGCAATCTCGGCTTCCTTACCGGTATTGGCAAATACCTGCCCCCCGGAAACGATGACCGGCTTGCCGGTGAGACGGTGTAACTGCGCTGCCGTTAACAGCCGGTTGGCAGCAGACCCCATAAGATGTCCCTGCCCATGAACATTCGGCGTATCAGCCGTAGCCCCGCCTCCCAGCGTGACAATAACATCACCGGTTATCGCTGCCGGCGGCTGGTAACGGCTCTCTAAGGACCGGATTAAGATATCTCCCACTAACGGCGTGGATATCAGGTACAAAAGCGCTGTTATTAGCGCCAGCAGCCCTGCTCC
The DNA here is from genome assembly GCF_014634905.1 of Sporomusa sp. GT1. Classification (NCBI taxonomy): domain Bacteria; kingdom Bacillati; phylum Bacillota; class Negativicutes; order Selenomonadales; family Sporomusaceae; genus Sporomusa; species Sporomusa sp. GT1. The sequence goes on from NZ_BMBX01000019.1 coordinate 24,711, forward strand.
CCGCTGGTGCCGGTAATACATCCGGCCACAGACAAAAGCCAGCGCAGCAATAAACAGGCCTGGTGGCAGCAGAAAAGTTATGTATAGAAACTTTATCAAAACCAACACCGGAATACCTCGTTTCTAGCATCTGGCATCAGAAAGACTTTTGCCGGCAACCCGTGCCTGGCAAAAGTCTTTCCTGCTATTATTTCTTCTCCAGCTTGGCCCAGGAATCTTTCAGGGAGACGATACGGCTAAATACGGGAAGGTCGGCGGTTGAATCACGATCAACGACAAAATATCCCTGCCGCATAAACTGAAAACGACTGCCTGGCTGAGCTGTTTTGATACTTGGTTCCACTAAGCAGGCTGTCAAAACTTCCAGGGAATCAGGGTTTAGCGTATCGACAAAATCCTTAGCCTCTTCTTCCTGATCCTGCTGATCAGTCAACAGGTAATCATACAGACGAACCTCGGCTTTTGCGGCATGAGCTGCCGATACCCAGTGCAGCACGCCCTTAACCTTGCGGTTTACCGTACCGCTGCCGCTCTTGGTATCCGGGTCATACGTACAATGGACTGCCACAATCTCGCCGGTTTGCTCATCTTTGATCACATGCTCGCATTTAATTATATAGGCATGTTTGAGCCTTACTTCCGCCCCGGGTGTCAGGCGGAAATATTTTTTCGGCGGATTCTCCATAAAATCGTCCTGCTCAATATACAGTTCCCGGGTAAAAGGCAGTGTCCGCGAGCCCATCTCAGGATTTTCCGGATTGTTCTCGGCTGTCATTTCTTCCACTTGTCCGTCCGGATAATTATCAATAATAATTTTAAGCGGTTTAAGCACTGCCATAACACGCGGCGCTTTGGTGTTGAGATCTTCACGAATGCAATGCTCCAGCAAAGCAATATCCACCGTACTGTTGCTCTTAGCCACACCAATCCGGTCGCAGAAATCCCGGATGGCTTCCGGCGTATAGCCTCGCCGCCTTAGGCCCGAAATTGTCGGCATGCGCGGGTCATCCCAGCCGCTGACATAGTTTTCTTCCACCAGACGGCGCAGATAGCGTTTGCTCATAATCGTATTGGTCAGATTCAGCCGGGCAAATTCAATTTGCTGGCATTTATAGATTTCCAGCGCCTCCAGGGTCCAGTCATACAGCGGCCGGTGGTCGGCAAACTCAAGCGTACAAATGGAATGGGTCACGCCTTCAATCGAATCGGAGATTGGATGGGCATAGTCGTACATGGGGTAGATACACCATGTATCGCCGGTCCGGTGATGAGGCGCGCGGATAATGCGGTAAAGCACCGGATCACGCATATTAAGATTGGGAGAGGACATATCAATCTTGGCCCGCAGCACCCGGCTCCCTTCCGGGAATTCGCCCAAACGCATTTTTTCGAATAAGGAAAGATTCTCTGCCACACTGCGGTTGCGGTACGGACTTTCTTTGCCCGGCTCTGTCAGGGTGCCGCGATACTCTCTCATTTCCCCGGCAGACAAATCACAAACATAGGCTTTGCCTTTTTTAATAAGCTCAAGGGTTAATTCATAAATCTTCTCAAAATAGTCGGAAGCGTAAAATTTGCGGTCATCCCAGTCAAAACCCAGCCATCTTACGTCTTCCTGGATGGAGTCTACGTACTCAACATCCTCTTTCGTCGGGTTCGTGTCGTCAAAACGCAGGTTGCATTTACCACCATATTTAAGCGCCAAACCAAAATTCAAACAGATTGATTTGGCATGTCCAATATGCAGATAGCCATTGGGCTCCGGGGGAAAGCGCGTATGTACCCGATTGCCGTATTTACCTGTCTTATTATCTTCATTGATGATAACTTCAATGAAATTAGCAGGCATAGCAGCATTAGCAGCAGTTTCTTTGTCCATATCTTTACTTTCGGTATTCATGCAGATCCTCCTTAGGGTTGTCCACCATTCTATATCCTTACATTATACAACATTCCCGGCCTTTCCAAAAGCGAGAAAGGGCCAACAATGAGATTTTTTGCAGTTTCTTATAGGTATTTTGAGTAATTCATTAAGCAAAAATCCCTAACCGCAACAGGTTAGGGATTTTCGCCGTCAAAATATACTTAAATCTTGAATTTAAATACAGCCTGCTGGAGTTCGGACGCCATCTGGGCCAGGCCGGCAGATGCGGCGGCAATTTCCTCAACACTGGCATTTTGTTCCTGGCTGGCTGACGCCACCTGTCCGGCACCGGCAGCATTAAGGCGCGCTGCGTCGGCGATGCCATGGATGGCATTTTCCACCTGAGTACTGCGCCGTTGCTGTTCTTCTGTCAACGCCACAATACGCACCACTTCGTCCCGGACATTTTTCACGGCTGTGTAGATTTCTTTAAAGGCAATGCCGGAACTTTCCACTACTTGTACACCGGCAGCGACTTCACGGCCACTTTTGTCAATAGCGGTAACGGTTTCCACAGTATCGGCCTGAATGGCCTGAATAATACCGGCAATCTCGCGGGCAGCTGCGTCAGACTGTTCGGCCAGCTTACGCACCTCATCGGCAACTACGGCAAAACCGCGTCCCTGCTCACCCGCCCGGGCGGCCTCAATGGCGGCATTAAGCGCCAGTAAGTTAGTTTGACCGGCAATACCGGTAATAACGTCGACAATTTGTCCAATTTGCCGGGACTTTTCACCCAAAGCATGAATCTTCTGGGTTGCCTGGCTCACATCATGCTGAATTTCATTCATTTTAGTTACAGCCATACCGATTTGTTCGGTACCGGTTTCCGCAGCCCGTTCGCTTTGCTCAGAGGCGGCTGCCACCGAGTGAGCGGCTTTGCTGGTAGTAACGATGGCCTCAACCATATCCTTGATAATATGGGCTGAGTTATCGGCCAGCGTTACCTGGTTATTCGCACCTTCAGCCACACTTTGAATGGTGATGGCAACTTCCTCGGCAGCTTTGCCCACTTCACCGGAAGAGGCAGCCAGTTCCTGGGAAGAGGCTGCAACCGTTTCAGCGGTAGACGAGGTTTTGGCAGCAAGGGTGCGCAGCGCGGCTATCATTATATTGAAGGTATCGGTAAGTTTGTTGATTTCGCTCACACCTCTAACCTCGATGGTGTGAGCCAGATCGCCTTCAGCCACCAATTCTGCGGCAATACCAAGCTTTTCCAGCGGATTGGCAATACTGCGAGCCACATAGTATGAAGCGATGAGCGCGATAAGGATGGCAAGCAAAACAACTGCAGCAGTTGCCGCCGCCGATTTGTACACGACTGCCATTACTTCTTTGATGGGCTCATGAACAATAACGCCCCATTTATTCTGGGCAATTGGTGAAAAAACAGTAATGGACTCTTCCCCGCGGGTGGAAGTGGCTTCCAGAGCGCCATTTTGTCCGTCAATCACCTTGGCAACATAATCATAGGTAGCAAAGGATTCTTTTTTCAGAACCCGCTCCTTGTCAGGATGAGCAATAATGGTTCCCTTATTATCGACAACATCTACATAACCGGTATGACCAATCTGTACTTTGTCAGCAATGTCCCAGATGGACTTGAGGCTGACGTCGGTAGCTATCACCCCGATAATCTGTCCGGCACTATTTTTAACCGGTGAAGAAACGGTAATACAGGGTGCATTGGTAAAAACGGAAATATACGAATCGGTAATAAAAGTAATGCCTCGCATGGCTTCTTTAAAATAAAGCCTGTCACCACGATTGGCCAGGGTTCCCGAAGTTCTGGCAATTTGCATGCCTGTCTTATCCATAACAACAATAAGTTCATAGTTTGGATTCTGTTTCTGCGCCGCTAATATTAATTCTTTAACAGCCGCAGGATCCATTGATTTTGCGGTAGGAGAATCGGCCAGGATATCATTTACAATTCTCGCGTCGTCCACCACACGGGCAATTTCATTGCCTATCTGCTGCGCAGTATTGCGATTTGACACCATGGTTACTTCTTTCAAGGATTGCGCATTTATGTAGCCGCTGATGATCCCGCTGATACAGACCGGAATAAAGGCAAACAAAACAAACAGGACAATTAATCTCACTTTCAAACTATTCGCACTAATCAAGAACTCGCCCTCCCTAAATTAATGATAACTTCCACCATATAAATACAGCATTATAATTATAACCTTTGCCTTTATTTTCATCAATCGGACATTTGTCTGAATTTCAAACAACTTATTGTAGATTTTCGTTGGCTTTTGTAGTTTATTATTGCTGATGCTTTTTCCCCTGTTTTGGCAAATTATTTAGGCAAAAGCCAAGCTGTTGTTGCGCATTTTTTCACAGCTTGCTTTGCCTATTTGCCGGCAAATAGAACCGCACAGTCGTACCGCCGTTCAGACAACTGTCTATCACAATGCTGCCACCGTGCCGCTCAATAATCCATTTTACAATCGGCAGTCCCAGACCGGTTCCGCTGTCTTCTCTTTTATGCCGCGCCGGGTCTACCTGATAAAACCGCTTCCATATTTTTTCCTGTTCTGCCGGAGCAATGCCAATGCCGTTGTCCGCAACACTCCCCTGAATCCCACCGTCTTTCCGCTTTAGTGTAAGCCGGACCCAGCCGTTATCGCGGCCATAACGAATGGCATTCTGGCAAAGATTTAACAGCAGCCGCATCATGGAAGTTTGATCAGCCATTAACGTAAGGTCAGACTCAATATCGGCGCAAATAGTAATATTCCGCTTTTGGGCCGCTATTTCCATTTCCTCGACAACCATTTCAGCCACTTCGCCGAGGTTAATCACTTCAAATTCGAGGTTGTCCGTACGATGGTCAGCCCGCGCCAATAAAAGCAAAGCAGAAATCAATGAATTCATTTTTTCCGCCTGCTGTAAAATTACCTGTATGGCTTCAGCGGCTTCCTGCCAATTATCTTTTTGCGCCAGTGCGTATTCAGCGTGTGTCATCATGACAGTAACAGGCGTTCTCAGCTCATGAGACGCATCGGCAGTAAACTGCTGTTCTGCTTTAAACGACGTTTCCAATTGGTCCAGCATATGATCAAACGTTTGCGCAAGCTGATAAATTTCATCCTGGCTTCCTGTCAGGTGAATACGCCTGGATAAATCGCCGCTGCTTTCAATTTCTGCCGCTGTTCTTTGGATCAGGCTGACAGGCTGGAAAGCATTCTGGGTAATCAACCAGCCTCCGTACCCGGCAAGCAGCACTAAAAAAGGAAACAATACCATACAGACAAAGAGAATCTGGTTGCGCGTCTCATAGGCCGGACTTAACGATACCGCACCGCGAACCCATATCCCCTCCTGGCCTTTGGCTGTTATATACAGGTCGTAAACCAGCCATTGATTCCCGTCCACCTTAACTGTCTGCACTTGCTCGGATTGAAAAGGCACCGCCGGCGGCAGTCCGGCAGGCAACTGTCCGGCAAACAGGGTTTGCTCTTTAGTGTACAAGGAAATGAGTACCCCATCATCAAAAAAATCAACATCATTTACATCTATCGACCCATTTGTATAATTGATATCCTCTGCAACATCATAAACTTCGTCCTGCAACTCACGCTGCACTCCCTGCACCAGGACTTTGTCGGTACCAAAAACAATTCCCGCCATAATAACAGCGAGAATAAAAATAATCAGTCCGGTGTACCAGCACGTAATCTTTACTTTTATTGATAATGGTTTCATAATCTCTCCTGCAGCACATAACCGGCCCCCCGGACGGTATGAATTAATTTAAGGTCAAAGTCGTCGTCAATCTTTTTACGCAAATACCGGATATAAACATTGATGACATTGGAGTTGCCTGAAAAATCATAATTCCAGATATGTTCCTCAATCTTTTCTTTCGATAAAACAATGCCATGATTGCGGATCAAATACTCCAGTACGGCAAACTCCTTGCTTGATAAGGAAATTTGTTTCTCTCCCCTTGTTACTGTGCGGCTGCTGAAATTTACCGTTAAATCGGCCACACATAGTGTATCTGCACGAACATTGCCCGGCCGGCGCATAAGAGCCCGAATCCGGGCCAGCAATTCGTCAAAAGCAAACGGTTTTATCAAGTAATCATCCGCACCGGCGTCAAGTCCTGTTACCCGGTCCTCAATATTATCTTTGGCAGTAAGTAAAAGAACAGGGGTTGTCAGGTCTGTTTGGCGGAATTTGGCCAGCAAGGAAATACCGTCAAGTCCGGGCAGCATCCAGTCCAGGATAATAAGATCATACTGCATCGCCGCCAGATAATCTTGTGCTTCCCACCCATCCGCAACAGCATCGACAGCATACCCCGACTGTGCCAGCCGCTTTTTGAGCAGCTGCTGTAAATCGCTCTCGTCTTCTACCAGTAAAATACGCATAACAATCTCCCTAGTAAATTTTGTTAAAATTATACCATATTTTTTAACAATAAAATTCATATTGGCGTTTAAAATTAATCTTACTTTAATGTTCATCTATTATAGTTAATATAAATTAAAACATGGAGGGGTTATATATGATGAAAACAAACAAGAAAAAAATACTGGGCGTTATGCTTGCATCACTCATTTCATTTGGCGCCGCAACCACGGCTTTAGCGGCGGTCACGGCTGATTCAGCACAGGAAATAGCCCGAAAATGGATCCCGGCAGGCGCCGCCCATGTCCTCACCGAAGATGACGTTACTGCCTATGAGGTAACCTTTTTTGATAATGTCGCTAAAATAAAATATGAAATTGAAATCGACAAACTGACTGAAAAAGTTACCGAGGTAAAAACAAAACTGACAAACAGTCATGGCAGCAACACCGTCAGCCTGAGCAGAAACGATATTACCGAAATTACGCTAAAAGAATTCCCGGACGCGATAATCCGTAAGATGCGCCTGGCTTCTGACGACGGCTACCAGGTATATGAAGTAAAATTTACTACAGACACTATGCGGGGAGAACTGGAAATTAATCCGGAAACCGGCGTTATTCTGGAAAGAGAATTAAAGTACTAGAAAAAAGGAAGCTTTGCTACGGCAAAGTTTCCTTTTTTTAGTATACCTGTTACAACGGATTTTCTTCCAACTAATACATTTTTAGAGGCACTGCATGGAATATCGAAAAATACCAAAAGCTAATAATAAGGGCAGCACCCTTGGAACAGGCAGAAATATATAAAACCTATTGACTTAGAGTTAGCTTAAAGTTGTATTGTAAAATATGAAACATACTTCCAGAATCATCAGCCAGAAAATTTCATGAGGTAGATATATGCAATCGAATACAAAGTACCAACTATCGAAAAAAGGGAGCTGGCGGCGCTGGGTCCTGCTCAGTATGTTAATCGTTTTTTTTGGGATAAACGGAGCTGGACTCTATATCGGAAACATTATTTATAAAGAAACAAGTATCTTACATTCCCATCTTAATGAAACTAACGGCAGGCTCAAGCAAATCTTAGAAAATGGCAAACAAGAGAGTAAGTGGGAAGATATTACCATTGTATCCCGCTTTGGCTATCCATTGTCTGCCACGTATATTCCCAATCCCCAAGCTACAGATAAAACCCTTATCTTCCTGCATGGCTTTACTGAAAGTCGCGCAGTCGGTCTAAACTATTTGGATATTTATCTAAATTACGGCTTTAATCTTCTGCTTATTGACTTGCGGGCTCATGGCGAAAGCGGCGGTAACTCGGTCACCTGGGGCAATTATGAAAAATATGATCTTGATCAGTGGGTGGATTGGGTTGGCAATCGTTTTCCCAAAGGCATGATCGGTGTTCATGGAATTTCCATGGGCGCAGCGACCGCGCTCATGCATGCTGAGCTCAATGAAGCCAATAAGCGTGTGGCTTTCTATATTGCCGATAGTTCCTATTCTGATTTTGAGTCGTTATTAACGTTACAAATGGAGCAGCGGCTGAATCTTCCGGGAAAAGTGCTGACAAAACTGTTACTGCCATACGCCAATGTTGTTGCCTATTTCGATGCCCGCTTTACTTTCCGTCAGGCATCCCCGATCCGGTCAGTACGCAATATAACCACGCCGGTTCTCTACATTCATGGTGAAGCTGACAAGCTGGTTCCTGCTTCCATGTCGCTGGAGCTTTATCATGCCACCAAAGGTCCCCGGCAAATATATTTGTTTGCAAACGCCGGGCATGTAACTGCTATTTTTAATGACCGCTATCAGTATGGCGGAATAGTGCGAAAGTTTGTCCAGGCAATTGAAACATAAAAAAAGAAGCTTTGCAACAGCAAAACTTCTTTTTTTAGTCTGCCACTTACAACAAATTTTCTTCCAGCAGGCCCTGTTCAAACAGCTTTTGCATCGAGGACGCTGCCGCCAGAACATCCTGGCCCTGGACCGCAGTTTCCTCCAGCACGCGTCCCAAAGTCAAAATTCCCTGCGCGATGAGCCGGCCAAGCGGAACCAGGTGCGGAGCTCCTGTCAGCTTATGCAGCCGATAGGTGCTGCGAAGCTGGAATCCTGCCGGCAAAGCAGCAAACTCCAGATCTTGCCGGAAGGCCAGCCTATCCTCTGACGCCAGATGCTCAGGCATGCAGGCTGCCATGGTCTTAACAATAAAGCCATCCAGTTCCGCCGCATCAGCAAAATCTCCTTCAGCATGGATACGGTAGCCCAAAGGCCAGCGCTCTGACGGCGGACAGGGACTGATCAGGCGTACCGAGCGCTCCACCATATTTATCAGGTAGCCGGACAGGCAGCAAATGGTATGGGTAGTAACAAATTTGGCCTGAGAATCGGCTGAAACACTTGGGCGGTTGCGGCCTGAACGGGCCATAAGCCGGGACCAGGTGTCCGAATGCTGGAGAATAAGCTCTGTCAAAGCCAAATCCTCAGCAGAAAACTCCTTATGCACCCGGCGCAGAAGCTCTGTCGAATGAATGGAAAAGCGATCCGATGCCGTGACATGTTCACGGCGGAGCCGCAGCAATTCCCGTGTCCAGTCAGGCTTGCGCAGCGGGGCTGCCGTGGTGGTCTGCGGGTAAACACCCATTATCCTGCTATAATCGGCCATAAACTTGAAATAATCAGAGTTATCACTGGGTTCGGTCGCCCAGTAGCACATCCCGGCCCCTGCCGCAGTGCCAAGGCGCGCTGCCGCTACCTTGAGGACAGTCTGCCATAGCCGGGCATTCTCGTCAGTATACGGCAACACCTCCTGCAAAGGTTCGGCCGCAAGGCCGCAGAAGGGGCAGCCCAGGGAACACCCCTTGCTCAATTCGAACACGGCAGTCGCATGAACAATGGCCGCATTGGTCTCCTGACCCAGTTGACTTTGGCAGCGGTTTACCTGACGCCGGCGCCAGGCATTAAACCGGTGGCTGGGAGTTTTGTCCCCCTGCTGACGCCAAAGCTCCCGCATCCCGGCAGCCGCCTCGCAATAGCGCCGCCACAACAGAGCCTGCGGCTTGTCTGCCAATTCTGCGGTTGGGACTTCCTCCAGCATAAACTGTTCCGGAAACAATACCGCCAGCTGTTCCGGCTTCACATTGGCTATTCCCCTTGCTTGCAGCAGGGCTTCCCACCCGGCGGCGTCCTCCTGCAGTGCCGCATAAAATTCCGTATCGCCGACAACACATTCGAAAAAGCGTTTGATATGGGGAATCAGTCTTTTTTCATCTGCACTGATTTGGGAATTGAAATCACCGCAAAAGTACAGTTCGTTCATACTACGTCACCACCCCTTGGTAAGTTTCCCTTTAGCGAATGGCTACCCGCTCTTATCTGCAAACCGGCCCGGGCGCTGCTGACGCCCGGGCCGCGAAAATCAAAGTCTTTTTAAATCACGACTACCTTTCCCAAAACTATGGAAACACCGCCGGCCACCTTGTCCAGCTGTTCTTCAGACAACTCAGCCGATGTGGCACTGGCTTCCAGCTCGGCAAGCGTAAAATTATAGCCCTTGGCATTGGCATAAGCCACAATTTTCGCCAGATCATTACCGGCATTCTTTACTTCTTCCAGCATTTCCTTGTTCTCATTAAGATCTTTGTTAAAGCGTTGGATTTCACTCATTATCCGTTCTCCTTTTCCTTTATATTTGGGTCGAAGGAATGTCATCCACCGGGACCCTGCCGGAAAATGGCTAACCGGGGAGCAGCCATTTCTATCATTAAATACGTTATAGTGCAGTTTTCATTACACAGGCTGACCAATATTTTTTCGTGTGACAGGACAAACATAGCCTTTCCCCCAGGATGTTTAGTAAGATTGTCACACTGCTAGCGGCAAAAAGGGCATTTCCCCTGCATCCCGCCCCCACTCGCCCCGCAGCGGGGGCAAATGGCTCCCGCTCCCGGTCCTGCGGCAGTCACAAAGTCCAACTCTTCTTCTGTCAATTCCCCCTCCGGTCTGCCAGTGCCAGCCACAACAGTCAGACTGGCGATACCTGCCGGCGACAGTCTGTCCAAAAGCTGTTGCCGCAACCGTTCCCTGATTTTGCCGGTGCTGTGGCAATCAGCGGCAGCCATGCTTTGGGCCAGCCTGATAAGTCCGGCCATCTCACTGTCCGCTACCGGCCCAAGGTCTTTTTCTCCTGCCAGAATCCGGTCTAGATAGCTCAGAAACAGTTCAGCCTTAATCCCCTCTGTCATCAATACTCAACCCCCCGGCTTTCCAGAATCAGGCGCAACCGCCGCATGGCCCGGAACAGGGTAACGCCTGTATGGCTTTCGCTGATGCCGATCATGCCGGCAATCTCCCGGTTGGAAAAACCGCTCCAGAACTTGAGGGCAATAATTTCCCGCTCCCGCGAGGATAAGGAAGCCAAAGCCTCCTGCAAATGCTGCCATAATTCACGTGAGGCTGCCCTGTCGTCAGGCCCCGGCCGGGAATCGGAAATGTCGGGAATTGCCGCCAGCGGCGTAGCGGACCGTGAGTTCCGGCGATAATAATCAATCACCGTGTTGCGGGCTATAGTGAATATCCATACCGGCAGGGGAGCCTGTTGTGCATGATAGCGGTGCAGACCGGCAAAAAGTTTGACAAAGATCTCACTGCTCAAATCGTCTGCGTCATGATAGTTGTTCACCCGGTAAAGGACATAATGGTATATCCGCGAGAAGTAATCCCGGTAGATTTCGTCAAAAAAACGGTTAGTGTCATCATCCGGCTTAAGGCATACCCTGTCCTCCATTTGCGTCAGCCTGATCATCCTCCTAATCCTCCCCCTGAACCAATATCCCAGCCTGACCGGCTTATCCTTCCGCCCTGAATACGGCAAGCACCTTATCGGACTATATTTTAATTATAAAAAGACGTCTGCCACCAAAACTGCCGCCAGCCGCCAATTTTCAGCAATCGCAGCCAGGATTCGATTCCGCCTGCACCGCCGCCGCAAAGCAGCAGGAAATTTGTCCTGCCGGCCATAAGTTCGGCTCGATATTGTTCGAAAGTTCGCTTATAATGAAAAAAAGAAGTTATTTGCAGCGGAAGGCCGCGCAGGCCGTAAAGGAGGCGACAGGGTTGCACTATATTACGCCCAAAGAAGCGGCGGCAAAGTGGGGGATATCCCAGCGCCGGGTTCATACTCTCTGCCAGGAAGGCAGGCTCAGGGGTGTGGAGCGCCATGGCTGGACCTGGCTGATTCCGGCAACAGCAAACAAACCGGACGATGCCAGAATTAAATCAGGCCGTCACATTAGGCCAAAAGCCCAGCTGCCGCTTTTGCCGACAGGTGACGGCATCATTTTCCGTTCGCGCCTGGTAGAGAATTTTCGCCCTCCCGGCAGCAAGCTCACCTATATTCATGCCGGCGCAGGGTACGGAAAAACCACCCTGCTGCTGCAATATGCCCAGGGCCGGAATGATGTGGTCTGGCTGTCACTGGATGACAGGGACAGTGATATACCGTATTTCCTGTGTCATCTGGAGTCGTCCCTGCGGGAAAAGTTAGGGAAACTTGAGTTTTATGCCGCAGACTTTATCCCCTTTGCCCAAAGCGAACGGTTAGCAGCCATCCTGTTACCCGCCCTATTGACGGCCATCGGCCAGCGAAGACTGTCCATCCTTATAGATGATGTTCATATACTTCATAACCCTGCCATCACCGCCTTGCTCACAGGCTGGGCAACGGCTTGCCCGCCTACCCTCTCTCTGGTCATGGCCAGCCGCCATGAACCGTGGGATGGGCTGCTGCCTTTGAAGCTGACCGGCAAAATGGCTGAATTCACTAAGCAGGATTTATGTTTCAACCGGGAAGAGGCTGAACATCTTCTGGGTTTTTGGGATGATACTATCTACGAGGCTACCGAAGGCTGGACATTAGCCCTCCAGTCCTACCGTCTGGCGGCAAAGGGCGGCAGATCCCTTCCCGCAGCAAGGCTCTATGCCGAACAAGACCTCTACCGCTATCTCTTGCAGGAGATCATAACGCAGCTGCCTGCCGAGACCCAGTTTTTTTTGAAAGCTACTTCCGGTCTGCCGGTACTGGAACCCGCCTTTTGTGATACCCTCCTTGGCATCGGCAACAGCCGGGAACTCTTGGAAAGCCTTGTCCTGCGCAATATTTTCACGGCGCGCCATTCTGACTCAATCTATTGCCACCACGCCTTATTCCGATCCTTTTTGCAGCAAATTAGCGAGGGACTGGACAAGGAAATCCTGCAGAAAGCCCTGACCCTCTGTTACGCAGGCGGGAATTATGTACAGGCCGCCGAGTATGCCCTGCTGCTGGAAGACAGCCATGCGGTTCAAAATTGTATCAGCGCCATGCTGGCTCTGCCTTTTGCCTGGAACTGCAACCACCGCCTGAAAAAATACTTTGACTTTCTGGAAAAACACGCTGCCGGATTATCCCCCCGGGTTATGCTGGCCAAAGGCATGGTTTTATCCGATCTGGGAGATTTTCATCAGGCGGAAACCTATTTACATGCTGCTATTCCCCATTTAAGCGGCGATGAGCAAAGCCTCTACCGGTACGCTATGACCCATATGGCCAGAGTCCTCCGCAACAAGGTCTCTTTCGCGGAAAGCACCCGCTGCCTTGACGCCCTGCTGCCTTTGCCGCCGGACGCGCCTATGCAGGATTGGTACGCTGTAGTCATTGAAAAAATCTACAATCTGACCATGACTTCCCGGCTTAACGCAGCGCTGGAACTGACTATGACCATGGTGGAGCAATGCCTGAATACAGGAGCGGTCGGGGTAAAGGCATGGTTTGAACGATATTTGACAACTATTTATTTTTACCTGGGAGATTATAAAAGCTGTCTGCAAGCTTATGAAAAATCGCTCTCCATCCCCGGCGAGGAGCAGGACTGGCTGATGCGCCACAGCGTAGGTGCCTACGCAGCCAAGGCTTACCAGATTACCGGCCAGGGAGAAAAGGCACTGCCCTTGCTGGATGCAGAACTGGCACGCCTGAAACAACTGGGGCTGTACGAAGAATACAGCATATACTATCTCATTTATATGGAGATTCTTCATGCGGAAGAGCTCTTAAAACGGTATTGCGGCCTGCCCTTCGATTTTTCCATTATTGACCGGCATCTCGTCCTGGCGAAGGAATATGCCGTTTTGAACCGCAGTACCCGCGATCATTACTTGTTCATAAACATCTGGAAGCTCTGTGCCGGCCTGCTGGCACAGCCGGACAAAGCCAGTCAGTCGATCAGCGAAATCCTCACTCTCCTGGAAAAGGCAACACCTTTTTTCCAGACCCTGGCCTATGGGCGGATGGCCAATGCCTTGGATACACTGGGGCTGGCCGGTGAGCAATGCAAGCATTTTTTCCGCCAATCCATCCGGATTGGCGAAGACATTGGCAGCTATGCCTACGCGGCTGTCGCCTATGGCAGTCTGGCAGCCATTTACCTGCGGGAAGGAGACAGGGAGACAGCCCAAAAATACACCCGGCACTTTTTGGAGCTTTGCCGCCAATACGATCACCGCTATTACCTGCGTTTCAAGCCCCTTTACGCCCCAGTCCTCAAACTGGCGGCAGAGTGTGGCATTACCCCTGAATTCACGCAGGAAATGCTGTCCTATGGCGGCTATACGGTGGAACGGGTTTATCTGCATACGCTGGGCGCTTTCTCTATCGCTCCTGCTTATGACAGGAAAAGCCGGGTTAAGATCCGCACACAAAAAGCACGGGAGCTTCTGGCCTATTTGCTGGAACACCGCACGGGGGTTACCAGGGAGCAGGTTTGCCGGGATGTATGGGAAAACAGCGAGGCCAATGCCGCCAATCTGTTCCATACCCGCCGGGGTGAAATCCGGCGGGCTTTCGAAAGTCTGGGAGCGGCCAATCCTGTTATGTATGAGAATGGCTTATACCGCCTGAATGTAGAGGAAATGATCTGTGATCTCGACCTGTTCCGGCAGGCAGCGGCGGAATTCCGTCGGCAGCCCGAGCCTGCAACTGCCCAAAAGGTGGTTGACCGTTATACCGGCCGCTATCTGGACGATATGGAAGCACTGTGGGCCGAAAGTGCCAGGCTGGAGTACGAGGACAGTTTTCTGGCAGCAGCCGAAACCCTGCTGGCAAGCTACCGGGCGTCAGGGGAAAGGGCCAAGACCAGGGAACTGCTTCGGCGTTGTACCGCCCTGAGCTACCACGGTCATACGGTACTTTAGCCTGTATGTTCTGTTAGACCAAAAAAGGAACTTCTCAACAGAAGTTCCTTTTTTGGTGCATTAAGCAACTAAACCATGCAGTCTGTCTATGCCATCTGCCGGTGCGCAAGTTCGGCAAACAAGCCTTTTTCCGCCATCAGTCCGGCATATGTGCCACGCTCCACAAGCTTGCCCTTATCCAATACATAAATAACATCGGCGTTTATCACCGTACTCAGACGGTGCGCCACAACAATGCGAGTGGCTTTCAGCCGGCTAAGACTTTCTGTCACCATGGCCTGAGTCCTGTTGTCGAGCGCGCTGGTGGCCTCATCAAACAGGATAATCCGCGGCCGGTGGACAATGGAACGGGCAATCAGGATTCGCTGCCGTTGACCGCCGGAAATATTCGAAGCTCCTTCGCTGATTATGGTATGCATCCCCATGGGCATAGCACGGATGTCCTCGGCCAACCCCACCATTTCCGCCGCCTGCCAGGCATCATCGATGGTCAGCGGCAGCGAACCGGTAATATTGGTGAGGATATCGCCGGCCATCAGCTGGCCGTGCTGCAGCACCACGCCCATCTGCGCCCGCACGGAGGCGACATTCACTTCTGCCAGTTCCTGGCCATCATAGTAAATGGAGCCTGTCTCCGGTTTTTCAAACCCCAGCAGCAGCCGCAGCAACGTAGATTTTCCACTGCCGGAAGCCCCCACAAGGGCAATACATTGTCCCGGAAGCACATTTATGGATATATTGTGCAGTACCGGCGGCAGGTCAGGGTCATAACGGAATGAAACATTGCTGAGCTCAATCCGGCCACTCAATTCACCGGCCTCGGCCTTATCCTCGCTTGTTTCGGGCTCAGTCTCCAGAATAGGGCGCAGCCGTTCCAGCTGGGGCACAATTTCAAGCAGGTTGGTGCTCATCGATACCAGTCCCGTCAAGGTGGCGTTACAGCCGGTTAGCGCCGCATAGAAGGCCATAAATTGCGGCAAGGTTATGAAGGCTGTTTGTGCTCCGGTTCCTTGGTCAAACCAGTCCATCGTCAGCCAGAAAATCAGCATGGTTAGCAGCACCGGCTGCAGGGTATTGACGATTTCCAGCCAATTGGACTGCCAGCGAAACTCCCTGTTCCATTTCCATTGCTCGCCAAACTTCCGGGACCATAAATAAAAAGCCTGGGCTTCCGCCCCTTGCAGCCGGAATTTACTCAGGCCGTTGAATATTTGGAGTATCTGACCGGCCGTATCACCCGCCGCTGCCATCAGCCGGCGTTTGGCTACCACCATTCGCCACTCTAGCAAGGCACTCACGCCAAGGTAAACAAACCATACCGCCCCCGCCACTAAAGTCAGCTTCCAGCTGTAATACAGCATGACCAGCAAGCTCCAGAAAGAAAATACGGCATTAAACACAGCCGACACCGCCGAGTGGGAAAGCAAGGCGAACCATTGGGTGACACTATACATGCGCTGAGCTAAATCACCGGCCTCATACCGCCGGAAAAAAGCAGCCGGCAAGGACAAGAGACGCAGCCACAAAGCGGCCTCGACAACCAGCCGTGCCCGGCTTTTGCATCTCAGCACAGCAACACCCCGGGCAAAGGCAACACCGGCTGTGGCAAAAGCGGCCACTGCCATAACCTGCACAACCATAACCAGACCCTGGCGGTCATTAATGGGAATAATGTGTTCAAAAATAGTCTGGGTGACGAACGGTGTCAAAACCGGAATAATACCGGCTATCATACTGATACAGACAATAGACCATACATCACCGGACCGGCATTGTTGGAGGATAAAGCTGAGCAAACCGGATAAACCAAGCGCTTTCCCGGGCAACCCGGCATATAGGGTGTAGGCAATAGGAGCAAGGCTGCGGGCGGTTTCTTCCCCGACCATCACCATTTCCTTGCTGTCAGGATCAAACAAGCGGTATTGGGACGGCGACACCGGCAATAACGCCACCAGCCGTCGTTCCGGTCCCCGAAAACCAATCAGCGGGCCGTTATCCCGCTGTTGCCAGCCCGGTTCCAGACATACCTGCCTGGCCTGCATCCCGGACAAGCGGACAACTCTTCTCAACATGGCGATATCCTGCCGCAGCGGGTCGGCGCCTGCCGGCAGGCGCACCTGCCGCTCCGCGATGCCCAGCCGGCCGGCCACAGCCCTTATCACCGTCAATACAGGGGAGTGAGTACCGGCCTCCGCCACTACCGGCGACAATTCAGGCATATCGGTACGCAGCAGATGATTGGCGGCGCCGTACAACAGCCGTTCGCGCAGCCGCCCTCGGGCAGCCAACCGCTCACTGTCGCGCAGCTTCTCGCCGGCAAACCAGCCGGCCATCAAAGCTGCGAACAATTGATGGCAGCAGTCCAAAGGCTGCCAAAACAGCTGTGGCTTCTCCCTGCTCGCCGGCGAGAAAATATCGGCTGTAGATAAGCCCTGGAGTACGGCATCGGTTTCTGCCGCCAGCCAGGTTTGGTTAAGCAGCGGAACCGCCATAGCCGGCGGCAGGTACTCTGCTGTGCCGGAACCAAAGCTGACTTCTCCCGCCACGGCACGCGCCCAGGTTACGCCACGACCGGTTCTGACCGCCTGCCCTGCCGCCAGCGTCAGAGATTCGCCCGGTGCTAACAGCAAAAAGCTCCTTGGTCCTGCCTGCATTTCCACTCCGGCGAGCAATATTCCCAGCCAGGCCTCAATCCCGGATACTAGATTTTCCTGCCCGCATTCACCGGTGTCACAAGCCTTTTGCAAAAACTCCGCCCGCGACAGACAATATAGCCCGGCCCCTTGCACGGCGCTCACCATAAGCCGAACTCCGCTGTCCGGGGCCAGACCGAACAGTAATTGCCCCTCCCCGGCCTGTTCCAGAAAAAGCCGCCGGTAGTGCCGGCTGTTTGCGGCAGTAACGGCATAGACATCCACCGTACCTTCACTTACCTGCCATATTTTGTCCGGATCGTCCAGCCACACAATCCGGCTGTTATTTACTATTATCCGCCGCTCACCGGGCCTATTCGTTTCCCTGTCCATGCTTCCCCTCCACGGTCACTATTAAAACCAGAAGTCCGTAATTAGCAAACTGTCGTCAGCTTTCACCTATGCGAGCTCCGGCGCTGCTGCCGCCTGGGAGATCGGCCCCTGTCAGCCGGCATCATGCGCAACCAGCTGCCGGTAGGGCCCATCGGCTGCCATTAGTTCTTCGTGCCTGCCACGCTGTACGACTTTGCCGTGGTGCATAACGATAATCTCATCACAGTCTCTGATTGTGCTCAGGCGATGGGCAACCACCAGACAGGCACAGCCACGGCGGCGGATATTGCCAACTACCGCTTGTTCTGTCAGCGGGTCTAAGGCACTGGTCGCTTCGTCAAGCACAAGCACCGACGGGTTCACCGCCAGCGCCCGGGCAAGCTCCAGCCGCTGCCGCTGCCCGCCGCTGAAATTCCGTCCTCCCTCTTCCACCTTTGCCTCATACCCATTCTGCAGCGCAGTAATGTCACCGTGAATTGCGGCATCCTTGGCGGCTCGCACCAGCTCCTGCCGCGAAAGAGTGGCGTCAAACAGGGAAATATTGTCCGCCACCGTACCGGCAAACAAAACAATCTCCTGATCCACCGCCCCGACAGAGTTAACAACCACCTCCCGGGGAATTTGACGGCGCGGCAGGCCGTCAAACAACAGTTCTCCCAACCACGGCTGATACAGGCCGCATACCAGCTTGGCCACCGTAGACTTGCCGCTGCCTGAGCCGCCGACCAGCGCCACCCAGCGCCCCGGTTCAATCGTCAGGCTGAAGTCTTCCAGCAGCGGCGCTTCCAACCGGCTGTAACCAAAGGTTACCTGTCTCAGTTCCACACAGCCGGACAGCTTGGCCTTGCCGATACCCTGGGGCGACACCTCAGGGTAGTTGTCCTGATCGACCGGATAGCGCGCCACATCGTCAAGACGCTGCATTTGCATCTGGGTCGTCTGCAGTGATTGGCCCAGATTGAGCAGGTTGTTCAGCGGTTCCTGAAATCTTCCCATCAGATTCTGAAAAGCCACAAAGATACCGGCAGTCATCAACCCGTCCATGATTTGAAAACCGCCTACCGCCATAATAGCGGCAGTATTCAAGCCGGTCAGAAATGCCGGCGCAAGCATGAGCGTTTGGGAAGAAAGCTCGATTTTTTGCTGTGTCTCCAGTAATTTACTCTGATAGCCTGCCCATTTATTAAAAAAGTCGCCTTCATTGCCGCTGGCCTTTAAGGTTTCGATGGTCTGAATACCGGCGATGGCCGTACCATAGGCTTTGGCCGCATCCTGCTGGATTTTCATCTGCTGCTCGGTCATCCAGCGGAACATCAGCAGGAGAATGCCCGCATTAATCAGACTAAACACAATGCCGATAAAAGTCAGGCTCACATTATACTGAAACAGCAGACTCAGATAAAACAGCGCTATCAGCACATCCAGGATCACGGTGGCCGCCTGGCCGGTCAATACCGATGCCACCGTTTCATTGAACTGTACCCGGGAAGCCACTTCGCCCCCGTAACGCTGCTGAAAAAACTCCATCGGCAGCCGAAGCAGATGCCAGAAAAAGCGGCTGGACTCCCCGATGGTGAGTGCGCCCTGCCACCGGGTAAGACACCAGGAACGCAGCCAGGTCAGCGCCCCTTGCAGCACTGCCGCCAATCCCATAGCCAGCAGCAAACCGCCGATCCAGTCCGCATGCTTAAAGGACAGGACATCATCCAAAAATACCTGACTGAACACCGGGATGGCCAGTCCGGGGACAATCAGCCCGGCACCTGTCAGCAACGCAAAAACCAGGGATTTTTCCTGACCGTAAAGCCGCCTGGCCAAAACCGGGATAATCCCCTGCGGTGCCCCGCCTTGTTGAAAAGCCGGTCCGGGCTTCAGCCGGAGCGCGATGCCGGTAAAGGACGCGGTAAATTCCCCCCAGGTCACCGTCCGGTGGCCGGCTGCCGGATCATTCAGATAAACCAGTCTGTCTGTAAAGCCTTCTACTACGAGAAAATGGTTAAAATTCCAGTGAATGATCAGCGGCAATTCCCTGTCCTTCAATCCCTCCGCGCTGTCACGGAAGCCGGCACCCTCCATTCCCAGGCGCCGGGCGGCCTTCAGCATATTGCTGGCTTTGCTGCCGTCGCGGGACACGCCGCATTCCAGCCGCAGCCGCTCCAAGGGCAGGAACAGCCCGTAATAAGCCAGGACTATGCCCAGGGATGCAGCCCCGCACTCCACCGCCTCCATTTGCAAAACCGCCGGGGTTTTGACGCGTCGTGTTTCCGCCATGATCAATCACTCCGCAGCCACTGATTTAATTTCAAAAAAGCTTTGGCAATCGGTGCCTGCCGTTTCACCACAATATGGCCGGTGCAAGCCGTCCCTGCCGTAATCTTCTCCGGCGCACCATGAATGGAAGACCACAAATACCCCGTCTCAGTATCATTGTCCTTAATCAAATCGATCTGTACTTCCATGGCTGCGCCGCCGGTTTGCTGCAGCACCCAGGCGGTCAACTCCTTATTGCCTGTCCAGTTGGTCATACTGTCGGCCTGAACAGGATAATGGGATACGGTGCGCACCTGACCGATCAGACTGCCATATTCCGAAACGTCCACCGAACCTGGCGCAATCTGCGCCATCATCCCCGGCTTGATTTTCTTGCCGTCCAGCACCGGCACATACAGCAAGACCAGCATTTCACCCCGGGCGGCTTCATCGATGCGCACACTGAGCAGCGGCGTACCCGGTGTTAAAACATCGCCTACCCCGTCGGCTATCCAATCGGCGACAATCCCTTCCACCGGACTGATCACCTGGCTATTCCGTCTCAGTTTGTCCTGGAGCTCATTGAGGCCGGCTACCAGATTCGCCATTTCCTTGCGGGACATGGCAATATTGATCTCCTGGTTTACCCGGGCAATCTGCGCCTCCAAATCCGGCTGCTCTACCGTAGCCACAACCTGCCCGCGCTGCACCCGGTCGCCGACTTTCACCCGTATTTCCGCCAGCCTTCCACCGGCATCGGAGCTGATATTAACCAAACCATCGGCATCAATGATCAAGCCGCTTCCGTTAACTTTGGTGGCCATTACGCCGAAAACCGACCACATCAATGCGGAAAACACCAGCAGCAATACTGTGGCCAGGGCAATCCAGGCCACAGGTGTGGCGGGGGCAAACAAAGTATCTAATTGCTCCGGTGAACGCAGCTTTTCCAGCGCTTCCTGCCGGAATAAACCATCGGTTTGTTCTTGCCGCATAGTTTTGTTCTTTCCTTTCTACGGTTGCTGCATTACCTGTACTTTCATTCCTGGCTCAAACTCGGCGTATTTACCGACCACCACAACCGTCTCGTTTTCCGCCACCCCGGATTGCACCTCCACATATTCATCATCCTGTATCCCAGTTTTAATCTGCCGCCGTTCCAGCCGGCTGTCCGGACCGATCACAAACACAAACGGCGAGGTATCACCGATTACGGCCTCCTGCGGCACAGACAATACCTGCCGTTTGCCTGTGCCGTAAATCCTGATTTGATAATATGTGCCCGGCTCCAGCAAACCGGCGGAATTATCGATGTGATACTCCACGGTGCGGTACGGCGCCGGTGTAGCCAGCGGCGGCGATACTTCCGCAATTCGCAGGCTAAATTCATTTCCTCCGCCGCTATTCCCGCCTTTTATCGGGGAAACATAGGCCAGCTCCGCCACTTCGTTTCTTTTCACCGCCAGGATAAAGCTCCCCGCAAGCGGCTCCAATTGCTCCAGAACCTCGCTGGCAATATTCCTGCGAAAATAAAGGGAGGTCTGTTCGCTGAGCATTACCAGCGAATCCTCCATACGCACTACCGTTCCCGGCGAATGATACACCTGCATAACATCACCGTCACAGGGTGCTGCGATCTGTTGCTTCCTCAGCCGGGTAATCAACTCTCCCTGGTACGCCCGGGCTGAGGCTAACTCCCCTTCGGCTGCTCTCAGGCTGGTGGACGCCTCATCCAGCTGCTGCTGGGAAATCGCATTCTGAGCCGCCAGGGTCTGATACCGCCGCAAGGTATTCTCCCATTTCACAACACTGGCCTCGCAGGAACGAATTTTGCCTTCCGCCTGCAGCACTGCCGACGGCAGCACATCATTAACAATCTCTCCCAGCAGCTGCCCTGTCCGTACCCGGTCGCCCGGCTTGACAAAAACTTTGGCCAGAGTGCCGTCAATCTCAAAATGCACGTCCTGCATTTTTGAGGAATAGATATTTACAACCGGAAAGTAAACCACCGGCACAATGTCCCGGAACATAACCGAAGCGCCTTTCACCCGGACATACTGGGAAGCCGTCATTTTCGCCACATGAATATTGCTGCTGGCATTGACATAAATACCATACCCTGCCAATAAACCAATCAGGACAATTGCGCTGCCAAAAAACACATAAGCGTATCGTTTCGTCACGGCCCTCTCTCCCCGTACAGTATTGCCGGTTTATTGCTCCACGGTGCGTCGCCCCGGGTTAGTCATCAATCATAATGTTAATACGTTGAAAATTCGTTTGTATTACACGCTTGCCAATATTTTTTGTAAATGGACATAACGCGGGTAAAAGAACAAAAAAATTGTCATGCAGTGCCCACCATTTTTCCTAACAGGGATTATTCCTGGCCGTTGCATATTTTTATTCCAATGGGTATAATATAAGAAAAGGACTGACGTGTTGGTAGCACGCCAGCCTTCCAGACTGCCTAACCGGAAAACGGTTAGCCCAGGTCTACGGGATTAAAATAACCGCCGCACTTTGAGCAGTGAAGTGCCCCCCTTTTGTTAGACGAAAATAAGTCTAACAAAAGGGGGTTTTTCTATGGCCAAAAAGATGTACAGTGCGGAATTAAAAATAGAGATTGTTCAAAAATATCTGCAAGGAAATGTCAGTGCAAAACAGCTCGCCGAGAAATATCATATTGGTTCAAAGGCAGATATACAAAAATGGGTTGCAGCTTATCGGGAAAACGGTGTTTCCGGATTATGTACAACCCATGGAACTTATACTGGAGATTTTAAGATTTCTGTCGTAGAATATATGCATAACAAGGGAGCTTCCATCCGTGAAACAGCTGCACATTTTAATATACCTTCTCCACAGACAGTAAGTAAATGGGAGCGTATTTATTATGAGCAAGGCAAAGAAGCTCTGTGTGAAGAACGCAGAGGAAGGGCTAACAAAATGAAAGTTAAAAAGCCAAGAAAACCGAAAGAAAATGAAGATCTGTTGGCAGAAGTTCAGCGGCTTCGCATGGAAAATGAATACTTAAAAAAATTGAATGCCTTAATTCAAGAGCGGGAAAAATTAGAGAAACCGACAAAGTAGCTGTCATAACAGAATTAAGGCAGAAATATAAACTGGCAGCAGTACTTAAATTAGCGAAGATGCCACGCAGTACTTATTATTACTACGTTAAGCAGAAAAAGAAACCTGATAAATATAAAACAATCAAAGAAGAAATTACTGCTATTTACCACGAAAATCAAGGCAGATATGGATACCGCAGAATAACTTTGGAACTGCATAATCGAGGATACCGCATCAACCATAAAACAGTGCAACGACTGATGAAAAGGCTTCATTTCAAATGCATGGTCAGAATCAAAAAATATCGTTCCTACAAAGGGGAAAAGGGAAAGATTGCTCCAAATGTAATCCAGCGAAATTTCAAAACGGACGCACCTAACAAAAAATGGGCTACTGACATCACAGAGTTTGCCTTGTTTGGAACGAAGTTGTATTTATCGCCCATACTGGATATGTATAATGGTGAAATCATAAGCTACAACATCAGTGAACGTCCTGTTATCGGCCAAGTAATGGACATGCTGGACAAAGCCTTTGCGAAGATACCTGATGATACCAATCTTATTTTTCATTCCGATCAAGGATGGCAGTATCAACATAAGCACTACCAGTTACTCCTAAAGAAAAAGGGAATACAGCAAAGTATGTCCAGAAAGGGGAACTGTTTAGATAACTCTGTAATGGAAAACTTCTTTGGATTATTAAAATCAGAACTGCTTTATCTGAGGGAATTCAGTTCTATGGACGAATTTAGGATTGAACTAGAAAAATATATTGATTACTATAACAACAAACGGATTAAGAGCAAACTAAAAGGACTGAGTCCTGTACAATACAGGATTCAATCCTCGTTAGTTGCTTAATATCAATTTTTGTCTAACTTTTTGGGGTCAGATCATGCTTATCCCCATTTGCACAAGCTTGTCCTCATAGGATGGAATTCCGAGAGGCCGTTGCTCTCCGTTGCCCTTGGGGATGAATACCCGTTTTACCGGTTGAGGCTTATAGCTATGGCTTTTCAGTCTCGCGACTAGCTCGGCTATATTTTCATCCAAATTCCCTGCATATCCTTGCTTAGTAATCTGGTCTACTCCTGTCGCTTTATTGGCCTGTAGCTCTTGGTGGCATTCCTTCAACATTTCTTCGTTTAACAAGTGATAGAGTGAGGTAAATGCTTCTTGGGGCTTATGTTTCGACCTTTCTGCTATCTTTACCAATTGCGTTCTCACATTTTCTCTGTTCCTGTGCACAGTATGTGTTTCCTGTGGTAAAGTCAATGTTATGTACCCTCCTTTTCTCCAGCAGCATTACCTGCTATCATTAATACTATGAGGGTATCCGACCCCCTGCAGGTCATTTGAGTTTCTTCTTGTGATCGTCGTTACCCATACTCTGCGGTGCAGAGAACCTACAGGGTCTCACAGGTTTCCGTTTATCCATTGTATATCATGCCTGGCTCTAAGACCCCTGGGAAATCATCTCATCCTTGCTGGTGTTTCCTCGTTTGAGACGATGCTGTTTTCCTGGCATACGACCCAGTCAACTTTCCCTGTTTTATGACATTAAGAGGCTCAATCACTTTCAGGCCTGATACCTGACTGTCTACGCTTAAGCGTTGGGATTACTCCTAACGCTCCAAGACTCGCTACTAACTTCCCAACCGGATTTGTTAGGTGGAGATTCCATCCACTAAGATAAACGCAATTGCCTGTCCGCACCATATGTAGTCATAAAAACCACCCCCTTTCTAAAAAGGGTGTGGGCTAACCGTCCCCCGAGCAGCCTGTAAGGTTAGTATAACATATTTTTCCAAAGTGAAATAGACATTAATGCGGCTTCATTGTCAACTGAAGCTGCACTTTTATTTTTCCCGCTTCTAGCTAGCCCTAAGGTATATGCATATTCCAATAAACGGATTGCGTCTCACAAATTCTAAGCACATTGCCTATTATCAATAACAGCCACATCATATCTGTTAAAACTGCCCACGTATAAAACTATCATTTTTTTGCCTATATTCTTGACAATATCAGCTATACACAATATAATTTGAATTGTTCAATTAATGTAATGAGGTGATTTTTTTGGCCAGGCCGCCCCAAGATGCAAAGATTAAAATGGATGAAATCCTGGATGTAGCCGAACCACTGTTTGCCGCTAACGGCTACCGGAAAACAACCATCCGTGACATTGCCAAAGCGCTAGGCGGCGCACAGGGGCTGCTCTATTATTACTTTAAATCCAAGGAAGAAATCCTGGAAGCCCTTATCAACCGGCAAATCGCCCATTTTTGGGCTGATATCAGCACTATGGCATCGTCTGCCGATATGCTTCCGCCCCGTAAAATTGAATTCGTTGTACATACCTTTTTCCGGACAGCACACTATAAGGACGGTCTTTTTCTTGACTTTCTCCATGACGAAAAACATCTGCATATAAAGAATAAAATCTTTCAACAGGCAGCCCTTTTGCTGAAGCCTTCATTGTTGAGAATTATCGAGGAAGGGGTCCGCAAGCAATATTTTGCTATTACTCATCTTCCGGTTGCGCTAACGTTCATCATGTCTATCATGCTATGTTTGGCCGACACGCTGTGTGAAAAAATTCCGGATGAAGAAATGACCTACCACCTGCAAATGGCTAGCTCGCTTATGGAAAAAGCACTGGGAGTGCCTGAGAATACCTTGCACTTATCTTTAGTTACTGCCTGACACGGCACATGATTATCCAACCGTTTACTACGGTCTGGATAAATTTTGCCCATTAATTGAATTGTTCAAAGAATAGTAGTTGCCATTATTTTTTAAACCTTCTTCGTCCCATCCAATCGAGCTGTTTGGATGATTTTTCATATCCATTAATTGAACAGTTCAATTTTTAAAACATTGTGAGGTGCAACGTGCAAACCACCATGTGTCATTTTCTCATTGACAATATTCCTGTTGAAGCGTCCCCCTCTTTATCACACGAGGAAATTACAACTCTATTATATGACATCAGTCGGTCATAGCTTTTGGGAGAGCAGACAAAAATCATATCAAGGAGTGAATACTATGCCGCCATTATATCCAATTACAAAACTATCGGGAAAGAGATTGTATTACGGCCTGGCTGCGGCAATCGCAGGATTGTGCATCATCGGCTTCGGGTTCTGGAAACTTCACAGCCAGCCCCCAGCCGTTGCGGAAGAGATTCCGCTGGTGCGGACCGCGGTGATAGGCGCTGCCAATGCCTCGCAAAACTACCTTTATTCCGGGGAAGTGCGCGGCCGTTATGAAAGCCAGCTGGCTTTCCAGGTAACCGGAAAAATCAGCAGACGCAATGTAGAGCTTGGCAGTACGGTAAAAGCCGGCGATGTTCTTATGCAAATTGACCCGCGCGACCTTGAGCAAACGGTCAACACTACATCTGCACAAGTCTCCTCCGCCCAATCCCAGCTTAAGCTAGCGGTAAGCAACCTGCACCGCTATCGGCAATTATATGCACAGAACGCGATTAGCCGGGCACAGTTAGATCAATATGAAAATGCCTGTGAGGTCGCCCAGGCAGCCTTACGCCAAGCAACTTCTCAACATGTGCAGGGCGCCAACCAACTGGATTACAGTTTACTCTACGCCGACAAAGACGGCGTGATTTCCGCCATTACTGCGGAAGCCGGTCAGGTAGTCAGTGCCGGTCAGCCTGTCATCACCATTGTTCAGGAAGGAGAACGGGAAGCCGCGATCAGCGTACCAGAAAATCGCATAGAGGAAATCCGCAATGCCAGCCAGCTTACTGTTACTTTCTGGGCGCTCCCGCAGGCAACGGTAGCAGGCAAGCTCAGAGAAATCGCTCCTGTGGCGGATGCAATAACACGCACTTACAAAGTTCGCATCAGTCTAATTGACCCTCCTCCCCAGGTCAAGCTGGGAATGACGGCCAGCGTCCATCTGCCCAGCTCAGGCAATCAGTCCATAACCATGGTTCCTCTTTCGGCGATTTATCAAACCAATACCACCCCCTGCGTCTGGGTCATCAACAATTATACCGCCACTTTGCGCCCGGTACAAATCGGCCGTTTCGGCAATGGGCAAGTTCAGATTATCGACGGCCTGCATCCCGGCGATACGATCGTAACAGCAGGTGTACATAAACTGCGGGAGGGACAGACTGTACAACTAATGGAGGGAAATACTCCATGAAACAGTTTAATCTAACAGAATGGGCACTGCACCATAGACAGATTGTTTATTTCTTTATTGCCCTGCTGATTGCAGGAGGAATTTTCTGCTACCAAAATGTTGGCCGCATGGAAGACCCCGATTTTTCAATTCGCCAAATGGTTGTTACTGTTGATTGGCCCGGAGCGACCGCTCGCCAAGTCGAAGAACAAGTCACGGATAAAATCGAGAAGAAGTTGCAGGATACTCCTGGCTTGGATTTTCTGCGCAGCTATTCTCGACCAGGCAAGGCAATCATTTACGTCAATTTGAAATATGATGTCGTTACCAGTGCCCAGCTTAGGCCCACCTGGCTGGAGGTGCGCAATATGGTCAATGACATTAAACCCACTTTGCCGGAAGGTGTCCAGGGACCGTATTTCAATGACCGCTTTGATGATGTATTCGGTTGCATTTACGCGCTGACCGGAGACGACTACAGTTACGAAGATTTACGGGGAAAAGCAGAGAACATCCGTCGTATTTTTCTTGGTGTGCCCAGTGTCCGCAAGGCAGATTTAGTTGGTGTTCAATCCGAAAAAATATTTATTGAAATAGAAACCACCAAATTATCGCAACTGGGGCTGGCCCCTTCCGATATCACCGGTGCTGTCCAGGCGCAAAATGCCATGACTGCTTCCGGAATGATAGAAACTGCCTCCGACAATGTCTATGTGCGTATTTCCGGTATTTTTGAAGATATGGACGATCTGAAAAATTTGCCGATACGGTCCAACGGGCATACCTTTAGGCTTGGAGATATTGCCAAAATTGAACGCAGCTATATTGATCCGGCAGAACCAAAACTGTTTTACAACGGCCAGCCGGCAATCGGCATTGCTCTGTCGATGGAAAACGGCGGCAATATTCTTACCCTCGGTGAAAACTTAGACAAGACAGCCGCGCAAATCAAAAAAGACCTGCCACTGGGTCTGGAGTTGAATACCGTTTCCAACCAGCCAAAGGTTGTAAAGGAATCCATTAACGAATTCGTAAAGTCACTGACAGAAGCGGTAGTCATTGTACTGATCGTCAGCTTTTTAAGCCTGGGAATGCGTTCTGGAATGGTTGTCGCCTTTTGCATTCCCCTGGTTATTTTAGGTACCTTCATTTTTATGAAAGTATTTAGCATTGACCTGCACAAAATTTCTCTCGGCGCTTTGATTATTGCCCTGGGCCTTTTGGTGGACGATGCAATCATTGCCATCGAAATGATGATTGTAAAACTAGAGCAGGGCTGGAGCCGTTTTGACGCCGCCTGCCACGCCTACACCTCTACTGCTACTCCCAGGCTGACCGGCGCACTTATCACCTGTGCCGGCTTTGTCCCAGTCGGGTTTTCCAAGGGCAGCGCTTCCGAATATGTAGGCAGCATCTTTTCGGTAGTAACCATAGCCCTGCTACTGTCCTGGGTAGTAGCAGGCATGATAACACCCTTGTTTGGCTACCACCTGGTAAAAGTCGCCCCGGCTATGCCTGGTCATGATATATACGATACAAAATTTTACCGGAAATTTAAACAGGTGCTACATTGGTGTTTGACGCACCGCCCTCTGGTTCTGGGAATTACCACCGCCCTGTTTATCGGCTCCATGGTTCTAATGACTGCTATCAAGCAGGAGTTCTTCCCTCCATCCACCCGTCCCGAATTGCTGGTGGAGCTACGCTTGCCAGCGGGTTCTTCGTTAACAGCAACAGAAGAAGAAGCCAAACGTTTTGCGGCAGAGTTTGCCCAGGATGACAATATAGCCAATTTTACTTATTATACCGGGCAAGCAGCGCCGCGGTTTGTGCTTACTGCGTTTCCGCCTGACGCCGACACAAATTTTGCCGAATTTGTTTTTGTCGGTAAAGATCTGAAAGCCCGCGAACACCTCCGGGAAAAGGCGGAAAAACTTCTGTCCACACAGTTTCCCAATGTACGCGGCAATGTCAAGGTAGTCACTACCGGTCCATCCGACCCCTACCCGGTCATGCTCCGGGTCAGCGGCTACGACCATGACAAGGTTCGCGCCATTTCCCAGCAGGCGCAGGAAATACTCGCGGCCAACCCCCATTTGTATGATGTCAATCTGGAGTGGACGGAAAAAGGCAAAGTCATGCGTTTGACTATCGATCAGGATAAGGTAAGAATGCTGGGCCTGAACAGCCAGACCTTGGCCTCAAGTCTCGAAGCCCTGCTGTCGGGAACAAAAGTATCCGAGTTTCGCGAAAAAGACAAGACTGTCGGAATTGTGTTCCGGATTGCAGCCCATGACCGCAGCGATCTTGAGCAAATTAAAAACTTAACTATTTATACCGGTAACGGCAAATACATTCCCCTGGACCAAATTGCCACGATCAGCTATGACGCAGAAGATGGCAGTATCTGGCGGCGGGATTTAAAACCGACCATTACCGTGCAAGCCAATATTACCGACAAAATTACCGGTAACGATGCAACCTATGAAGCCTATGACAAATTAAAAGAACTGAAGGCTTCCCTGCCTCCCGGCTACACTATTGAGATTGGCGGCACGACGGAATTAAGTGAAAAAGCAACTCGCTGGCTGCTGCAGCCGGTGCCGGTTATGGTGATTATTATTGTCACACTGCTGATGTTCCAATTGCAGAATATCCCCAAAATGGTTCTGACCCTGCTAACTGCTCCATTAGGAGTCATCGGTGCCAGTTTAGCCCTGCTAATCACAGGTAAGGCGATTGGTTTTGTTGTACAATTAGGCCTGCTGGCCTTGGCCGGTATCATCATGCGCAACTCGGTTATCCTCATTGATCAAATTGAGCAGCATCTAAAGGCGGGTGAATCCATGTGGGAGTCTATTATTCATGCTACCGTTACCCGCTTCCGCCCTATCATGCTGACAGCAGCCGCCGCTATTTTGGGCATGCTCCCCTTGGTATCCAGCATTTTCTGGGGACCCATGGCAGTAGCCATCGCTGGTGGCTTATTGGGAGCAACGATATTAACATTACTAGTACTGCCAACGATGTATGCAGCCTGGTATAAGGCTGAGCCTGTCCTTGCCCGGGATAATCCGGCGAATAAACAGCAGCTTCACGGCTAGAGAGCAGCTCACCAATAATCAGATTTTGGAGCGCCAAATCCACGCGCTCTACCGGCTTAAGCTGATAAAAAAGGCTTTACGAAAGTATCGTAAAACCTTTGAATCGAATAATTCTTCCTCGTCCATTGCATTCACTAGTTCCGAACTATGGTTTGTATTTTTTATGATTTTTTCTGCGAATGTTCTCCGCTAAGATACTCAAGAACTGCGGAAACCTTCAGTTCTGCTAAGTATCTTTGATAGAATGTAAGATTATATAGCAAACTAAAAGCAAACTGAACCATTGTTCAATTACAGGTGGAATTGATGTCCGGAAAAAAGCTTACCGTAACTACTGCGCTCATAAGATATGAAACTTGGCAAAGGATGATTGGCTATGCAGCAATATGTAATCTTCTTTAACCAGATTAACCGTTCCAGTCTGCCTTTAGTGGGTGGAAAGGGATCAAATTTAGGCGAGATGACACAGGCTGGTTTTCCTGTTCCCAGTGGTTTTTGTGTTACCACTTTTGCGTACCGGGACTTTGTTGCCACAAGCCCGGCAATGGAGGCATTTTTTACGAAGTTAAGTAATATCGACGCCTCCGACTTACATCAAGTCAGGGAAATAGGCCAGGGTATACGGGAGCATTTGCAGCAGGTAGCAATCCCGGAAAAAATTACGGCTGAAATTCTCCGTGCCTGGGAAAAAGCAGGGACGGGAAATTACTATGCCGTCCGTTCCAGTGCGACAGCCGAAGATTTGCCCAACGCTTCTTTTGCCGGACAGCAAGATACTTATTTGAACATTAAAGGCCAGGAAGAACTGCTGACACATGTCCGCAAATGCTGGGCCTCGTTATTTACCGACCGGGCCATTGTTTACCGGGCCAAAAATGGCTTTGACCACCGGGAAGTATATCTGTCGATTGTCATTCAACAAATGGTGATTCCGGAAGTTTCCGGGATCATGTTCACCGCTGACCCGGTGAACGGCAATCGGACCGTTGTGTCCATCGACGCGAGTTTTGGCTTGGGCGAAGCGCTGGTGTCCGGCCTGGTAACGGCCGATTTATATAAAGTAAAAAATCATGCCATTCTCAGCAAGAAAATAGCACGGAAGAAATTGGCCATTTATGCCGTGCCGGAGGGCGGCACCGTCACGCAAGAACTGTCAGCCGCGCAGCAAGAGCAGCAAGTACTGACAGATAGTCAAATCATTGACTTGGCCGGATTAGGCAAAAAAATTGAAAAGCACTATGGCCAGCCGCAGGATATCGAATTCTGTGTTGCCCAAAATGAATGTTATATTGTGCAAAGCCGGCCCATTACCACGCTGTATCCCTTGCCGGATATGCCCCAGCAGCCGGTGCGTGTTATGCTGTCCTTCGGCCATGCCCAAATGATGACCGATGCCTTTAAGCCGTTGGGGCTGTCGGTATTAAAAAACATGGTCTCACAGCGGCTCTTCAAAGCTGCGGGTGGCAGAATCTTCCTTGATCTGTCGGATATTCTTCACAATAAACTGGCCCGCCTGATTGTCCCGAAGGTATTGAGCAATGCCGATGAAGCCATGAGCCGTGCAATTGATGCCGTCGTTAAACGCCCCGAGTTTCTTAAAGGAAGACAACTGCGGGAGGCAGATGCAGTAAACGCTTCCACCGTGGGAAAAATATTGATGCCGGTCATGAAGCAGGTTTGGACCATCCTTCGCAGCGGCGACCCGAAAGCAGGCAGAGAGCATGTTGACAAATTCATGCAACAGCATATGGCCCATACTCGTCAGGCGCTATGCGGAGTACAGGGGGCAGAACGGATTAAAGCGGTAAAAAAACAATTTGATTCTATTTTCACTGAGCTGATTCCCAACATTGGGCCTTATCTGCTGGCAGGCCTCCTTGCCAATGTCTTACTGAAAAAAATCTGCATCCGTAAGTTTGGCAATCAGACCGAGGTGGATCTATTAAATAAATCGCTTCCCGGCAATGTCACGAGCGAGATGGGACTGGCGCTTGGGGACCTGGCCGACAAAGTGCGGGACTTGCCGGACGTTCAGGAATATCTTAAGGTGGCCGAGGACCAGAGCTTTTTTAGCGGACTGGATGAGGTGCCGGGCGGCAAACAATGCAAAGCCGAGTTTGCAGTATTTATTGATAAATATGGCATGAGATGCCCCGGCGAAATTGACATTACCACACCTCGCTGGTATGAAACACCGACACGCCTGACCTCCGCTATTTTCAGCAATATCCAAAGCCTAAAGCCCGGTGAACACAGAGAGCGGTTTGCGCGGGGGGAAAAGGAAGCGGCAGAAGCCGCCCGGCGGATTTTACAGGCCGAAGAAGGAAGATTAACCTCGAAACCGGTTTCCCGGCTGATTACAGTATACCGGAATTTAGGCGGACTCAGGGAACATCACAAATTCCTGCTGATTAGCGTCATGGGAGAATGCAAGCAAGCCATTTTGGCGGAAGCCCGGCAAATGGCGGCGACAGGCATGCTGGAACAGGCAGAAGATAGCTATTACCTGACCTTGGACGAATTGCACCAGCTTTTGCAAGGCAATATGGCTAAACCGGTTACTGAATTGATTGCCCGGCGCAAGGCAAAATACCAGCGATATCAGGAGTTAAAACCACCGCGCGTTATGACAAGCGAAGGCGAGATTGTCATAGTTCCGCCACGCAGAGATCATGTTCCGGCAGGAGCCTTGCTGGGCAGCCCGGTATCGGCCGGGGTCGCCGAGGGGATAGCCCGCGTCATTCTCAGACCGGAGGAGGCCGTGTTGAACGCCGGTGAGATTCTTGTCGCTCCCCATACCGACCCGGGCTGGACGCCTTTATTTCAGTCAGCCATTGCCATTGTTACGGAGGTTGGCGGCTTAATGACCCACGGGGCGGTTGTGGCCCGGGAATATGGTATTCCGGCCGTAGTGGGAGTTGATGACGCAACAACGCTGATTAAAAATGGTGAACGCATACGGGTTGACGGTACGCAAGGCCTGATTGAATTTCTAAGAACGCCAAATGAATAACCGCTGGTTTGTTTTCACAGGCGTGCTGTTGGGCGTAACTGCGCATATGACCATGCAAACGCTTGTGGCAACCATTCTGCCGGCCATCTCGGCACAATTAGGTGACTCTCATTTATACAGCTGGGTATTTACCGGCTACTTACTCATGTCGACGGTTACAGTTCCTCTGTTCTCCAAGCTCGCTGACCTCTATGGCTATAAATTGTCTTTCTTGCTGGGCTTGCTATTGTTTCTGCTTGCATCACTGCTGTGCGGCCTGGCCTCGTCACTGGCTTTTCTGGTGGGCGCCCGGTTGGTACAAGGGGTTGGCGCCGGCATGATTGCGCCTGTTACCATGGCGCTGATCAGTATGTTGTTTCCACTCATGAAAGAGCGCGCCAAAGCTATGAGTTTGTTTGCGGCCGTACAGATGTTGTCAAATGTCTTGGGCCCGATACTAGGCGGTGTGATCGCCGCAACCTTAGGCTGGTCTGCCGCTTTTTTCATGGTCGCTCCTCTATGTGTGATTTCGTTTGTCATTATTTATTTTTGTCAGTTCGGCCCAGTGCCCGGACGAGGGGAAACGAGACCGAAAGTGGATTATGCCGGCGCTTTTCTGCTTGGCGGTGCCATTGCCGCTTTTACTCAAACCTGGAGCCTGTTTGAGCAAACGGGCTGGACATTCACCACAACCCTCCTGTTAGCAGCCAGTGTGATCATGATCATTCTCCTCGTGCGGCAAGAAAAAAGACATCCTGATCCCATTCTCTCGCAAGCCATGCTGCGTATTCCACAAGTTTCCCTGTCCAGTCTGAGTGCCTTACTGGCCGGAATATTAAACTTTGGCACCATTTTCATTTTGCCGCTGTTTTCGGTTGCCACCTTTGCCAATGATCCTGCGAAAAGTTCTTACTTCTTACTGCCTTTTACCGTTGGCGTGAGTATCGGAGCCATAGCATCAGGCTTCCTGCTGCAGAAGATTTCCTATCAGTCTCTGGCGCAAATAAGCTGGTGCTTTGCTATAGCAGGCTTTAGTGGAATTGGCTTGGCAGGTGCGTTAACCCTGCCTGTTTTTTGGTCCTTTCTCTTTGCCGTCAGCATTGGCTGCGGCATTGGCAGTTTGATGCCCACCTTCCTTTTGCCGGCACAAAATGCCGTAAAGGAAAACCAGCAGGCAACTGTCAGCGGACTGATTCAGATCAGCCGCAACATTGGCGGAACAATCGGTATTCCCTTATTGACAAGCCTCCTGGTATTTACCCGAAGTTTACAGCAGGATGCCTTGCAGTACGGTATTGTATTTTTCACACTGGCATTGTTAAGTTGTCTTGGCTTTGCTGTAGGCAGCAAGCTTAAAGTGTAAGCATGGGGACGCAAATTTTGCTTCGTAAACATACAAAACCGTTCAACCTACAGCAAAGTAAAGTTGAACGGTTTTGTATGTTTACGCTAAAAATGCGAATCTATATATTAAAACTTATTTCTGAATATCTGATTGCAATAATAACCTCTTTTTTATTCATATTACTTATGTACATTTTACAATTGTTCAATTTTTATCTGTTCTTGATAATAACCTCATTCATAGTATTTTCCCGTAATATCAAGTATCTGTATCTGAATGACTGCTGTTCCATTAACCATATTTTCCGGCAAGGCCTTTTGGGCAAGATGCGGCGTGTATTTTTTTACGATCTCTATAAGAACTTCTCGCTTATGCTCGATATCTTCAACTAAGCTGGCTTTGCCGGAAAGAATCACACTTTGATACTTTGTGTTTGTGTCGCAAGGCTTTCCCTCTGGATCAAGCAGCAAGCTATCCATCTCATAAACGGTCATACATACACAGGGATTGGCCTTGATATTGCCTATTTTCTGACCTTTCGGCAGACCATGAACGTAGATGGAACCGTTATAATACAGGTAGTGAACAGGGATAACATAAGGTGTCCTGTCATCATTAAGTGTAGCAAGACTCCCCATTGCTGTTCGAACCAGTAGTTCCTTGATTGCTACCTCTGTCAGCATATGCGTTTTCATTCTGTATTGCATAATTTCCTCCTTCAATAATCTTAAAGAATCTCTTTAATTCTCAGTTTTACATAGCATTTCACATATTTAAGACTCGTCTT
>NZ_BMBX01000020.1:0-57273 GCF_014634905.1 Sporomusa sp. GT1
GAACGATTGGAACTTTATGCCGGAATAGTTGGAACCAACGTACGGACAGGGTGGGAATTCTGCCCCGGATTATTCACTTTAGGGCATCCGCAATATCGAAAAGAATGTCTAGACTAAATTCCATCTCAGAATTTTCCGCCTCTATTTTGGATATGTACGACCTTGACTTGTCGATCTGTTCACTCAGGCTTTCTTGGGTTAGATTGCGAAGCTTGCGGTAAAACGCAACTTTGCGGCCAATTTCTCTATATTTTGCTAAATGTTTGCCTCTCATAATGCCTCACCTCACAAGAAATGGAACTGTCTAAAATTATAGAGGTGAAACAGTGAAATATCTGTACATAATATTTGACATTTTATTGCATAAATACTGAACAATATGGTATAATATGGGATATAATTTTGTACTGGTATCTTTGCCGGTGTTTTCTTAATGGAGGAATATGAGTTTATGGAGAGGATTAGCCAAAGGGTTGAAGCGTGGTTTAATCATGATAACAGGTTTTCCATGGTAACACCGCGAAACTCACCGGAGTATCTACAAAAGGAAACCAAGCTATGTGATAAAATACGAGAAGCGTCCGATGAGGTTGCTCGGCTTAATAAAGCGGGAATAGATACGACCGAAGCTCTCTGGCAACTGGAAATGGCATTAAGTGAGCTTTGGCGATTTAAGGGTAAAACCTTTATACCTTAACGATCTTAATCGGTAAGTGTACTGACGGCACAGCCTGTCCCTATTTACCAATGAATTATAAAAGCATGATGGAAAAAAAGAAAGGAATCTGCTCTTTTACTTATAGCAGTACTTTAAGGCAAGTTATCAGCTGGCAGTTTAAAACATTGGCTTATATATAGCTAAAGTAAAAAATGCAGGAATTTAGCTTGAAGCAAGGAATTGTAAAGATGGATACTCAGC
Source organism: Sporomusa sp. GT1 (assembly GCF_014634905.1). Classification (NCBI taxonomy): domain Bacteria; kingdom Bacillati; phylum Bacillota; class Negativicutes; order Selenomonadales; family Sporomusaceae; genus Sporomusa; species Sporomusa sp. GT1. Next base: position 920 of record NZ_BMBX01000020.1, read on the forward strand.
TAAGATTTTTCCTGCTGGACAGATGAAAAAGAGAGTGATTTATTGAGTATGAAATATCATCTTCAATATGTGTCTGCGGTTTTACGTCATAAATGTTATGTTTTTCTGGAAGCTTGCAAATTGGGGATTCCCTGGCGGGGGCTGCTGCATGACTTTACTAAGTTTACGTCTGGTGAATGGGGGCCGCGGGTTCGGGCGATGCGGGCAGGCAATTTGCGTGGCGAAGATGGCTGTATAGATCTGAACCGGGCGAATGATGAGCTTGCTCTGTGCTGGCTGCGCCATTATCACCGCAATTCTCATCATTGGCAGCACTGGGTAGTTTGCCTTGATAATGGCACAGTCCGTCCGCTGCCTATGCCTGATGCAGACCGGCGCGAAATGCTGGCCGATTGGCTTGCTGTTTCCCGCCAGCCGGACCGGCTGGATATGATCCCCTGGTATCAGCAGAATAAGGAGCACTTGCTGCTTCATCCCGTTACAAGACAGTGGCTTGAACAAAAGCTGGGTCTATAAGAGGTGTAATGCTGTTGTGGTGACTTGATTTTACCTTTTGGACTGCAAACTGGTCCTTTTTTCTCTTAATTCAATTTGCGAAACTTATTGTACATTATCATAATAGAATATTTCAAAGTTAAGCAGACTGGCACCGTTTCTCATACGGTGCCAGTTTTGTTTTTAACTGAATTTGTCCAGAGTGAAATCACACAAGTTCTTCAAGAAGTATTCATAAGTAATTCATAATGACTTGTTATACTGAAACAAATCCAAAGTTACAAACAGCCCTCTGAGTGAGGAGGGCTGCTTGGCTTTAAAGCCAGGCAGTAGCTGGCAGTATATGTATTTGTACTGCTACATAAGGCCCCAGCAAGAGCTAGTACATTAATTTAAGGAGCATTCCTGTAATCAGTAAAAATAGGCTTTGAAAAAAGAGACGCCCGGCAATACAATAGCAATGTGCTGATCCGAGCAAAGAAAGGCACAAGGCAAAAGTATTGAGGAGGCATCTCACTATGAAGAATACACAAAACGAGAAGATTTTGCAAATCAAAAATGAAACGCTAGTGGTAGGAATCGATATCGGCAAAGAGACGCACTATGCCAGAGCCTTTGATAATCGGGGAGTCGAGCAAGCAAAATTGCTGCGGTTTAGCAACACAGCTCAGGGCTATGAAGCATTTGAGGGATGGATGCAAAATATTATGCAGCAAAAAGAGAAAACCGAGGCCATTGTAGGCTTTGAGCCAACAGGGCACTACTGGTTTACGCTAGGGGATTACCTAAGAGATAAAGGCTACAGGCTGGGTATAGTAAATCCTTTTCATGTCAAATGTACAAGAGAACTTGATGACAATAGCCAGACAAAAAGCGACCGCAAAGACCCGAAAACAATTGCCATGCTGATCAAAGACGGTCGATACCGTGACGTATATATTCCGGCTGATTTGTATCAAGAACTACGAGAAGCAGTATCTGAGCGCGAGCGCCTGCAAGAGCAGCTCATCGGAATCAGCAACCAAGTCGTCCGCTGGCTGGACATCCGCTTTCCAGAATTCACAAGCATATTCAAAGACTGGAGTGCCAAAACGGCCATAGCAACGCTCAAGCATATGCCAACGCCAGCAAAAGTGAGTGCAGTCGGAGCACAAGGCGTGATGAAAATATGGCAAGAGAACCTGAAGCGAAGTAGTCTGAAAAAAGCCGAACGATTGGTTCGAGCGGCCACTGAATCAATTGGGCGGACTGCTGGCAGCGAAGCAGCTGAAGCATCGCTGAAGAATCTGCTGCAACAGTATGAGATAATTACAACGCAGCGACAGCAAATAGAAGAGCTGATGGCAGAGCTATTGCTCAGGGTGCCTAATGCGGCAAAACTACTTGAGATTAAAGGTGTCGGAATGATGACGGCGGCTGTTATCGTCAGTGAAATTGGCGACATTCAGCGGTTTCAGGATCCGCGCCAGATTCAAAAAATGGCAGGCTTGAGCTTGAAAGAAAACAGTTCAGGTAAGCACAAAGGAAAAACTACCATAAGTAAGCGAGGAAGAAGGCGACTGCGCGAAGGCTTGTTCCGGGTGATGATACCGATATTAGCAACGAATGAAGAATTCAGAGTTATGCATCAGCGCAACTTGACGCGGGAAAAGAATCCGCTGAGTAAGATGCAATCAATAATCGCGCTTTGTGGTAAATTGGTGCGCGTACTCTACGCGTTACTGACCAAGGGATGTGCCTATGATGCAGCAAAAATGACTCAGGATATGCAACCGTCGATGAAAGCAGCGTAAGCCACTGGAGACACGCACAAAGTTGCGCGCAAAGCTGTCCGAGTGCCGCAACGGACAAGGGATCGCCGCAAAAAGATAGCAAGATACATTAATTGATTCATGAACAGTACATTGACAACGTAGAGCCGGGGCAGTCAAGTTGAATTTTACCTTTAGGGCACAGACCCAGCGTAGGAGCATGATTGACGTTCCATCTCCGGGATAGGCAGAACGAAGGAATTAGGCACAATGATGCCGTAAGACATGGGAGGTTTGCCGCCTGGAGCTGATGTGGAATCCCATAGGCCAGGATATGGAAAAAACGAAGCGGTTTATTTACCATACCCTAAAACACATCGCGACCAGTAAAGTTAAGTCTATCCGAGGAGCAGGTTCGATTTGTCCAATGTGAAATACTGCGATTGAACGAGATAAATGAAGAATTTCGTTAGACTATTAAGGGAGGATGAACAATGCGCAATATCTCAACGACTGGCATTATAAGAGCATTCGTAGTAGGCAGTATTATGCTCGCAACAAATTTACAGCCAGTCCTTGCAGCGGAACAGTCCTTAACCCTGCAAGAAATCGTAAACACCGCCATCAAAAGCAATCCGGCGGTAGCAGAAACCGAAAAAAGGTGGGAAGAAAAATTCAATCGCATTCCTGTTGCCACAGCACAACCCAATCTCAAAGTCGGTTTTATGAAAGACGATATTCCAACATCCAGTTTGAATCCCGGTGACGGCATGATGACCGAGTTTACTATCAGTCAGGAGTTTATGAACCCGTCTAAACTTAAGTTAATGGGTAAAATGGCAGAAAATGAAGCAAACATGAGCAAAACAAGCTGGGATGAAAAACAGGTCGCAGTCTATGTACAAGCAAAACAGGCCTATTATGACTACCTTTATTCTAAGCAAGCGCTGGCAATTGGCAAAGAGAGCCAGCAGCTTATGGGTCAGCTTGCGAAGCTGGCTCAAGTCAATTACTCAACAGGCATGGTGCCGCTTCAGGATACACTAAAAGCTCAGACTGAGTTTTCACAGATGACAATTGATCTGCTAAATATGGCGTCGATGGAAGCTGTGGCGAAAGCAAAGATTAACAACTTGATGGGACGCAGCACGAATACCGCTTTCGAAGTTAAAGAAGAATTTACAGCTCCGCCGCCCAATTTTGATTTGGCCGGCCTTATTAAAACCGCTACTGAAAGTAAGTCATCTGTGGTAGGGATGCAGTATCAAGCGGACATGGCCCAAAACGGGATTGATTTAGCCAAAAAACAAAAATTACCTGATTTTGAAGTCAGTTTAGGGTACAAGAAGAATAAGGAACCCATGATTGACGTAATGCCTATGAGCGGCATGGACCCGAAAATCATGGTTGAAGATCGCAAGCCTGCCTGGAGTATTGAAGTAATGGCAATGTTCCCTATTTGGCAAGGGAAAAATAAAGCCGAAATCAAAGCAGCGGAAGCCGGTTATGAAGCTTCGCAAGCTGCCCTTCAGAATATGAGGAATATGGCTGAACTTGACGTCCAAATGGCGCTTACCGAAGCCCAAACTAGCTGGCGTCAAATTGAACTATATGAGAGTACCATTGTTCCGCAGGCTGAACAGAGCTACCAGGCTGCGGTCGTTGGATATACCCATGGCAAAGCCGATTTTATGACTGTTCTGGACGGGGTTAATACGCTCCGTAATGCTAAATTGGGACTATATAAAGCTAAAGTGGATTATGAGAAAGCGGCGGCCAATCTGGAAAATGCAGTAGGGAAGCCTTTATTCACCAGTGGAACGCAGCCATAATGAGTAAACCGTAAAAGGAGAGGACAGCATGATCGAAACATTACAGACCAAAAAGAAACTTATTATTGGTGTGACTGCTGGCATTCTGGTAATTGGTGGTGTGGGCTACTACTATACTGCTCAACATAATGTACCGGCGGCTGTAGACCATACCGGCCACCAAACAAATGCCCCGGTTATGGCCATGGGAGATACCGTGACTTTGGACGCCAAGGCGCGGCAATTGGCTGGGGTGCAAACGGCGCAAGCGTTTGTTAAGCCGTTAACTAAAGAAACTAAAACCACCGGCAAGATTGCTATGAATGAAAACGGCCGGACCTACATCACTTCCCGGGTTGAAGGACGGATAGACCAGCTTTACGTAACCGCCGAAGGAGAAACGATTGCTCCCGGCCAGGCTATCGCCGCCGTATACAGCCCGACCTACATTGCGGCCCAGGAGGAATATTTATTGGCAATGGAAAATGTTCAAAAACTAAAAAATGCCAGTAAAGATATAGTCCAGATCAACAACCGCCTGTTAGAGGCTGCCCGGCGTAAACTGCAACTCTTGCATGTACCTGACAATGAAATCGCTCATCTGGAGCATACCAGACAACCCAAGGATCATATGACCATTTATGCTCAGTTTGGCGGAACCGTGCTGGAAAAACAAGTCCTGGCAGGTACCTTCATTATGCCCGGCGATAAAATGTATAGCCTGTCGGATTTATCTACCGTTTGGCTGTATGCGGATATTTACGAAAAAGACATAGCAGGAATAAAGCCGGGTCAGCCGGTCGTGGTAACTAGCGGCGCTTATCCGGGAGAAACCTTTAACGGACAGGTCACCTTTATTAACCCGATACTTGATGATGCAACCAGAACGGTTAAAGTACGGGTAGAAATGGCCAATCCCGTCGGCAAATTAAAACCTAACATGTTTGTTAACGCTATGATTCAAATACCTCTGGGAGACAGTCTGCTCATCCCGGAATCCAGTATTTTGGATACCGGCAGCCGTAAAATTGTCTTTGTCGCTCAAAGTGAAGATACCTTCATCAGACGCGATGTAGTCATAGGACAATATGCCGACGGTTATGTCCAAATCCTGTCCGGGCTGCAGCCTGGTGAAACCGTCGTTACAGCTGCTGCCTTCCTTATTGATTCCCAAACTAAATTAGGCAGCTTTGGCAGCCATGCCGGTCATGGCGGCGGGGGCGATGGTAAGGGAGCCGCAGCATCGGCACCGGCTGCCGGTAGCGCAGCGCCGGTCCCGGCGCCGGCCATACCTGGTGCTCCGGCTGACGCAGGCCAGCACAGCGGCCACAGCGGGCATTAAGGAGGACTGGCATGCTAAATAAAATAATCGAGTTTTCCCTGAAAAACCGAATGATTGTCCTGGTGTTAACCGCACTGGTTATTGTATGGGGAATCTTTGTCATACGTGATACCCCGATTGATGCTTTTCCTGATCTTAGTGAGAACCAAGTGCTTGTTTCAGCCGACTGGATGGGCCGGGGACCGCAGGAAATCCAGGATCAGGTCACCTATCCCCTGGAGACGGCCTTGCGGGGACTGCCGAATGTTAAACAAGTACGGTCAGCTTCATCTTTTGGCATGTCACTGATAACAGTTATTTTTGAAGACGGAGTAGATCCCTACTTTGCCCGCCAAGTGGTAAATGAAAAAGTGCAGCAGGCTATTCCCCGTCTGCCAAGCGGTGTGCAGCCAGCTTTAGGCCCAGTCAGCACCCCGATGGGACAAGTCTTTATGTATACCGTGGAAAGTGATCGCCACAATCTTGCTGAATTACGCACCATTCAGGATTTTACCATCAAGCAACAACTGGGCGCTGTGCCCGGAGTAGCCGAAGTTGCCAGTATTGGCGGTTATGTAATGCAGTATCAGATCAATCTTGATCCGCAGCTCCTGCAAAGCTACCGGGTTACTTTTAATCAGGTAATTGGGGCGCTTAACGCTAACAATGCCAATATTGGGGCGAAAGTTGTCGAACAAAACGGTCAGGAATATATCATTCGCGGGCTGGGATTAATCGAGTCCATTGATGATATTAAGAATGTTGTTATTACCCAAAACAACAATGTCCCCATATATATCAAAGATGTAGCCGGTGTAACTGCAGGCCCGGATTTTCGCCGGGGTGTGCTGACCAAATCCGGTTATGAGGCGGCCGGGGGGATTGTTATTCAGCGCATGGGCGAGAATACGCTGAACGTCATTGACCAAGCGAAAGCCAAGATAGCAGAAATTCAGCCAACCTTACCGGAAGGTATGCGGATTGTACCCTTTTATGATCAGACTGACCTGGTGAAAAAAGCAGTTAATACACTAACGCGGGCGCTGATTGAAGAGTTTATTTTAGTGTCTATCATTGTTATCGCCTTTTTAGGGAATGTCCGGTCCAGCCTGATTGTTACCAGCGCCATTCCAATTGGTATTTTGATTGCGCTGATTGCCATGAAACAGATTCACCTATCGGCCAATTTAATGTCACTTGGCGGTATTGCTATCGGCATTGGCGTTATGACAGACGCGGCCATTGTTATGGTGGAAAACATTTACCGGCATCTAGCCGAGGATCGCGGCCGGCGGAGTATTATTGACGTGACGCTGGAAGCGGCTAAAGAGGTGGCCATACCCATCTTCTTTTCCATCACCATTATTATCGTCACCTTCCTGCCGGTATTTACCATGACAGGTACCGAAGGCAAGATGTATACCCCCATGGCCTGGGCTAAAAGCTTTGCCATGACCGGCTCATTGTTACTGGCATTCACCTTGGTGCCGGTGCTCTGCACTTTTCTGCTTAGAGGTAAGGTTCAGGAAAAAGACACCTGGATTGTTGCCAGAATGCATCAATGGTACACGCCTGCGTTGAAGTCAGTACTAAAGCACAGCAAAACTACTATTGTTATTGCCGTAATTGTAATGATAGCCGGATTCTCACTCTTACCGCTCCTTGGTACCACTTTTATGCCGGTTTTAGATGAAGGGACATTCCTGGTTATGCCGACCATGCTGCCTAGTGTATCACTCACGGAAGCGTTGGAATCGGCAAAGACCATGGACAAAGTCATCATGGAGATTCCGGAAATCGATATGTCGGTCGGCAAGGTGGGTCGAGCCGAGTCGGCAATGGACCCGGCGCCAATCAGTATGATTGAAACTATTGTCACCCTAAAGCCCAAAGAGCAGTGGCGGCCAGGTATGACCAAGGAGGCGATTGAACAGGAAATGATGGTCAAACTGGCCAACATCCCCGGACTCAACTTAGCCTTTACTCAGCCGATTGCCGGCCGGTTGTCCATGCTGACCACCGGGGTTCGCACCGAACTTGGTATTAAGCTTTACGGAGAAGACCTTAAGGTGCTTCAGCAAAAGGCCTTTGACATTGAAACGGCATTGGGAGCAGTACCCGGTGTCAGCGATTTACTGGCCGAAAGAGTCTTTGGTGCCAGCTATTTAGAAATTCAGGTTAACCGGGAAAAAGCAGCCAGGTATGGTCTTAACATCGCCGACGTTGAAGATGCTATCGAATTAGCGGTAGGCGGCAAAACTGCCACAACCACTATTGAAGGGCGCAAGCGCTTTGACGTTCTTGTACGGTACAACAGGGAAAACCGCGAAACCATTGATGCCATGCAAAACATCCTCGTTCCTGTAACCGGTGGCGGCACTGCTGCGGCCTCAACATCACCAGGCGGTATGGGCGGTATGAGCGGCGGCGAAGCCACTGCCGCGGCTGCTCCGGCGACCGGTGCCTATGTGCCTCTCGGTGAAGTCGCTCAATTCCAGGTAGTGGACGGACCATCCATGATTAGCAGTGAAAATGGAGTCTATTGGATGAGCGTTCAGATGAATACCCGGGGGCGGGACGTCGTTGGCTTTGTTAATGAAGCCAATCAAGTTATTAAAGAAAAAGTTGACTTTCCCCCTGGGTATTCCATGAAATGGACCGGCCAGTATGAGAACCAGCAACGGGCAAAAGACCGGCTGATGATAGTGGTACCGGCAGTCATTGTGCTCACCTTTTTCTTACTGTATATGGCCTTCAACTCTGCCAGTGATGCCTTGCTCATTCTAATGAACATTCCGTTTTCTTTAGTGGGCGGTATTGTAGCCATGTACGCTACCGGTACCTACCTTACGGTTGCGGCAGCTGTCGGCTTTATTGCGCTCTTCGGGATTGCGGTCCAAAATGGGGTGATCATGGTGACCTATATCAAACACCTGCGGGATCACCGCTCGCTGGAAGAAGCCATTATGGAGGGCGCATTCACCCGGCTAAGGCCGGTCATGATTACGGCACTGGTCGCAAGTCTCGGCTTATTCCCGTTGCTCTTTGCCACCGGCACCGGTGCCGAGGTACAGCGGCCGATGGCTACAGTAGTTGTTGGCGGCTTGATTACCTCCACAATTTTGACCCTGCTCGTATTGCCTTGTATCTATCTGGTCTGGAATCAATGGCGTGAGCGCAAAAACCCTCCCGTATCTGATACCTTCAATACGTAAACGGGACATTATATACAAATAATATAGTTTTTAGGGAGATGACATTATGAACAAAGTGGTATCAAAATTAGTTATTGCTTTATTGCTGGGTACGTTTGTGGCAACATCCGGAGTGAGTTCCGCACTGGTATTGGCTGAACAAGCCAATACCCAACAAGATCATCAACAAGTACCGTCTGCAGAAAGTGGCAACAACCAGTCAAACGAGCATTCCGGTCACCATTAGAACTTGCTTGCGAGCGGCTCACACGTGATTGTCCTTTGTGTAGTCCCCAAAAAAACAAACAGTCAGCCTTGTTGGGCTGGCTGTTTTGCTGCACTTGGTTTACTATGTTTAGAGATGGGATAAAAATTTATTTGCCTGGCTGCCAGGTACGCAATACGGTAATATTTTTTTAAAGGCTTGACATAGTATGAGGCAAGGTAGTATATTTAAAATATTATATGTGTATATACACTAATAATTAATTACAGTGAAAGACGGATAGCTTGCTGCTGAATTTGTAGAGCTTAGTCTGGGCAACATTCGTGTGTCCGGCAAATGCTGGCGAAGAGAGAAAACGGTACTTGCTTCAGGGATGGTGCCAGGGAAAGAGGCACAAGAAGCTAGCCGGCTGGTAGTACAATGTTTTGCGTGTATATGCACACAAATTTAATACGAATGTTAGTAAGCCAGTACATTCACGAAAAGAAAGGACGATATTGCAATGACAATTCACAAAAAACACTCCGGCACATTGGCGGGAGGCAGGTCTGCGAAGGTGGCAGAGAGAAGTTTCCAAGATGGGGCAAGTAAGTTTGGGCCAGGCTGTACCGGTTATCAAAGCAAGGTGAATACAAATGTAATTGGGCTGGTATCTTCTGACTTTGCCATGCTGGAAACAGCAGAGGATTACTGTAAATATCTGCCGAATATTAATATTTTGTTTTACTAGATATAGCAGCGTAAGCGTTGTTGCCGCTTTAACCTGTGAGAAGATGCATAATACAGGGATTACGGGGGAGGAATTTATCTGGAAAAGACTAATTACCGTGTCGCCCTTGATAAGGGTTGGGAGGATTTAAAACTCAAAGATCCTGCTGAAGTTGCCGAGATCATGCAGGTAGCTTACCTTAGTGACAGACAGCAGTTTATTGTCCCGTTTTTTAATGAAAAGGTTATTGTCGACTGCAGCCGGCAAACCATTTATAATGCGGCAGATGGCTTGGTTCCCGGCATCGGTGCGCGTATGCTCATCCTGCATTATCTTACCTTTTTTGCATCCAGGCAAGAACCTGTCTGCAAGTGGGTCAGCCTTAAGGAAATACCTGGCGGCGGCATGCTTTTCTATCCCGCTTTCTATAAAGATTCCATCCGCGGTCTCATTAAAGCCTTTGGCCGGCAGTCGGCACTCCTCTTGGCCTGCGCCAAACAGATGGGCGGCCAGCCGGCCGGGTTTGGCACTGCCTCCGCTGTTTTCCAGGTATTTCCCAAGATTCCGCTGTGTGTGATTATCTGGGAGGGAGACGAAGAAGTTCCGGCAAACGCCACAGTTTTATTTGACCCGTCTATCGAACATTTCCTGCATATTGAGAGTGTTATCGGCGTTGGCAGCTATCTTGCCAACAAACTGATTAAATTAGCCGGCATGGACATGGTGCCTGGTAACTAAAGGAGACATATATGGAAGTCAATTCAACCAGGGCAGCATGGGTGATCATGCTAAGTTCAGCTGCAATTTTGGCGATTACCATGGGTGCCAGACAATCGGTGGGGCTTTTTGTTTCACCAATCGATACAACAACCGGCTTAGGTATTGTTTCCATTAGCTTTGCTCTCGCTGTAGGGCAGTTTATATGGGGGTTGGCGCAGCCTGTTTTTGGCGCGATTGCTGACAAAAGAGGTTCTTATGGAGTGATTGTCTTTGGCACTTTCCTGCTTGCAGGAGGCTTAGCCCTTACTCCTTTCGCTAATTCAGAGTGGTCGCTGGTGTTAACTATGGGTGTTTTAAGTGCGGCAGGAGCCGGTGCGGGGAGCTTTTCCATACTCATTGGTGCTACCTCGCAGCGGATACCTGCCGAACGCCGGGCTTTTGCCGGCGGTTTTATCAATGCGGGAGGCTCGTTAGGCCAATTTATCTTTGCTCCTTTACTCCAGGCCGTTATTAGTGGATTTGGCTGGGTTGCCGCCATGTTTACCATGGCGGCAACAACCCTGCTTACCATTCCTCTGGCCTCACTGCTATGCGGCAAACGGGCACCTGCAATGGCGGTGGCAGCAGAACAGCCAGCCGGGGGGTTGGTACAGCAATTACGGCTGGCGATGCAGGACCGAAGCTATCTGTGCCTGCATGCAGGATTTTTTACCTGCGGCTTTCACATTGCCTTTCTGGTGACTCATTTGCCGGGAGAAGTTGCGTTATGCGGGCATTCGGCCAATGTATCGGCGGCCTCGTTAGCTATAATCGGCTTGTTTAATATAGCAGGTAGTTTATTTGCCGGCTCACTGGGCTCACGCTACCGGATGAAGTATATACTTGCTGTTATGTACGGCAGTCGCGCTGTAATGATCGGACTATATCTCCTGGCTCCCAAAACGGCTTTGACATTTTATATCTTCGCTGCATCGCTTGGGTTTACATGGCTGGCGACAGTACCGCCAACCGCCGGTCTTGTGGGAAAATTGTTCGGAACACGATATTTGGCTACCCTTTTCGGCTTGACGCTCTTGACCCATCAGATTGGCGGTTTTTTAGGTGCCTGGCTGGGGGGTCTTGCCATGGCGCATGATGGTAATTTCCTCTGGATGTGGTATGTGGATATTGTGCTGGCAGCTTTAGCGGCACTGGTTAACCTGCCGATTCGCGAGGACGCTGTACTTCCCCCAAAGGTTAAATGAAAAGGTAACTTCAAGAATCGATCAAAGCATTGAGAATGCAAGGCTAAGGTCAATTCAGTTTATTTACGAAAGAGAAAAAAATCTGGTATAATGCCATTAAAGAGATTAATTTTCCTGTTTTTACACAGGGAAAACAGACATCTGAAACAGCGTGCAAAACTCAGTTCCACATGTCGTTTTCGTGCAAGACTAAATTCGGCAGTGGATTTTCCTGTATGATGAGTGTTATTTTAAGAGTGAGGGTTTTAGAGTAACCTCGTCCGGAGGAATTGCAACTAGTTTCAGAAGTTCATGCAATTTTGGATTTAACAGCAAAAGAGACAGCCTGAACGGAGTGCAACCGTTCAGGCTGTCTCTTGCTTCACTGTTGATGTGGTTCATTAAACGAGTAGCATCACGCTGGTTATAAGTATCTAGGCTTTGCCCTTTGGGAATGACATAGCGCAGGTATTCATGGTTCTTCTCAAGCATCCCTTTCTGCCAGGAACTGTTTGGATTACAGTAAAAGATGCTTGTCCGACTTACGCCGTGACGATCGTATTCTAAGCGTTGCGGATTTTGAAACTCAGTTCCGTTGTCGGTAAGGATGAGCGGGAAAAGTTCCTGAAAGATTTGGATCCCCAGCTTTTCTGAAAGGGTATCAAAGACTTCGATGACGCATTCCTGCGTTTTTTCTGGGATAACAAAGATAAGCATCAGGGAACAGTTTCGGAAAAATAAAGTTAAAAAAGCCTGCTTACTATTCCCGCGTCCGCCCTCCACAGTGTCCATCTCGACCACCAGAGAAGAAGGAGCTTTTTTCATTAGGGCACAGAAATCGTCATACGTACGGTTGATGCGGAATTCTCTGGCCGAGAGGCTCACTCGGGTTGCTTTCTTCCGTTCTTTGCATTGATAACGGACGCGGCGTCTTAAATCAATATTTCTTGCGGTAAAGACTCCTTGATCGATGTAATTGTAAAGTGTTCTGCGGCAGCAAGGAATCTCATGTCCGTGATGGGCATAAATGTGAGCCAGAGATTGCCCTTGCTTTAATAAAGGTGAAATGAGGTCATTGAGCAGGGCGATGTCGGCCGGAGACTGGTTAATTCCACTGCGGCAGGAAACCAGAAGATCCTGGGCTGCTTCATCTGCCTGCTGAGCGGAATAGAAGGCATGCTGAAGCGAGCAGCGTTTAACCTTAGAGCAAGCATTACAGACATAAGGTGCTTTCTGGATTTTAGAGCAGACGGTAGCTGCGTAATCGGGGCAGATTTCATGACAATCAGCCTCACGCGAGGGATCATAACAGGTCTTGCAGAGTTTAACACAGTCCTTTTTGTCACAGAGAAAACGAAGCTGACAGCTTTTTTTAAAAAGACAGGGAAGCTTTTTGGCAGAACATTCCCTCTCGGGAAAGTAGCGGTATTTTTTGATTTCCTTAGCCACAGTACTGGGATGTTTAGTGATTTTTCTAGCAATAGAAGCTAGAGATTCACCGTCCAATAACCCTTTCTCAATCTTAATGCGATGGGTGGTTGTCAAATGTTTGCCATCATAATTAGTTTTAGCCATAATGACCTCCTAGCTTGAGGAGGAATCCACTGCCTATTCATTGTACCAAAAAGTAGTGCAAGACTAACATCATGAAACACGAATTTACCCTTACAATCACGAAGTTACCTTTTCATTTTACGGTACTTCCCCCAAAAAATGCTTGACATGGACTGGGCTCCAAGTGCTAGATTAGATTTAGGGAAATCCGGGGGTTGATAACTTTGTGACAGGGAGGTTAGTATGGAATATCGGGTTTTAGGGAGAACTGGGATTAAAGTAAGTACCATTGGTCTTGGCGGCGGCGGACTTGAAAATATAGACGCTGTGGCTTGTGAAGCAATTATTGATTGTGCCTTTGCTGAAGGCGTTAATTTTCTTGATATATACAATTCCAATCCGGAAGTCAGAAGTAATGTTGGCAAAGCGTTAAGCAAATATCCCCGGGACAGTTTTGTTATTCAGGGGCATCTGTGTTCTGTCTGGGATAACGGACAATACCGGCGCACCAGGGATTTTAATGAAGTTGTCGGTGCATTTGAAGATTTTTTACGCAGAATGCAGTTAGACTATGTTGATATCGGCATGTTGCATTATGTGGATGATCAAAAAGATTTTGATAACATCTTTACGGGAGAAATAATCACATATGCCAAAGAGTTAAAGGCAAAAGGAGTTATTAAATCGTTAGGAATATCAACACATAATCCGGATATTGCTTTTAGTGCAGTGGAAACAGGACTCATTGATGTAATTTTATTTAGCATCAATGCGGCTTATGATATGTTGCCAGCTAATGAGGATGTAAATATCCTGTTTGAAGAAAGTACTTTTAAAGACCGGATTTATGAAGGCATTGACCCCAAGCGTAATAGATTATACCAAACTTGCAGCAATGCGGGTGTCGCTTTAACTGTTATGAAGGGATATGCTGCCGGAGTGCTGTTCAGTGACCAGGCATCTCCTTTTGCCAAAGCACTGACCCCGGTGCAATGCTTACATTACTGTTTAACCAGACCGGCAGTGGCATCCGTAATGGTTGGCGTGGCTAATCTGCAGGAAATATTGGCAGCAACTGCCTACAACACTGCAAGCAATAAAGAAAAGGATTATAGTGAAGTTCTTGTGAGTGCACCAAGAAGTACCTTACACGGACACTGTATGTATTGCGGACATTGTGCCCCCTGCCCGGAAAAAATTGATATTGCATTAGTAAATAAATATTTGGATTTAGCTTTAATTCAAGCCGATGTGCCGGAAACAGTGAAGAATCATTATGCCGTACTGGATCATCATGCACATGAATGTATAGCATGCGGGTCATGTATGAAGAACTGTCCTTTTGCTGTAAATGTTATAGACAAAATGAAACAGGCGGTTAAACTTTTTGGTCATTAAACATCAGGCAGGCGCGGAATTATCAAGGAGTGCGCTTGATGTGTACCATGTGTATCGGTGCAGTGAAAAAGAAAGCAAAAGCAAAAGCCTTTCAGGGTAGGATGAAAAAAGACCTTGGGAGGTTTTTGCATGTATAAGTTTTGTATGGCGGCCGGCAGGCCGACATATCCTTAAAAGCTCCTAATCAGGAGTTATTTTACTTATGGGGTATGTAAGTAATCCTTAGTCCGGCTTAGCGCTCATTTTCAGGCTATATGTTCCTTAATCCTCCTTGCAAGGACAATTTAATCGGAGTAGAATAAAGTCATCTTATATTATGTCAATTCAATATTTTCATTTTATTCACGCTTTCTTTGGTGCAGCAGTAACTAAAAATAGGGTAAGGAAAGGGATGATACTATGGCATTTCAACTTGGAGGGGCCGCTCTAGTCTTTATTGCAGTTTCGTTATTTGTACTAAACTTAGTTCACGTATCTGGCATAATTTAGTTGCTGAGAGACATGGTGAATTGACAAATATATATGGCGAAGAAAAACCATCATCCTTTTGGATGGTGGTTTTTCTTTTCTTCGGCTTCTCCTATTTCTTTAACCCTGTACCGGTTAAAGGGACGACAATAGTAAGTTTGTTGTCAGATTGTCCCTGAAAATAGTGCAGCATGCCGGCGACGGCCACGCCGGCAGTGGCTTCGACATAAATGCCCATATTACCAAGCATTTGCTGAGCTTGTATTACCCTTTCGTCATCGACGGTAATAACATCGCCATTGCTGTCTTTAACGGCGGCTATCATCTCATCAATTCTCCTGGGTTTTCCAACAGCGATGCCTTCGGCGACAGTTGGTGTTATTTCCTTATTTGGCTGGTTTTTAAATTTGCTGTACACAGGCGCACAGTTCTCACTTTGCACGGCAATGATACGGGGGAGTTTCCCCAGTTCTTTAAAACCGATATATACCCCCAGCAGCATAGTGCCGTTACCGGCAGGCACAACGATATAGTCGGGTATGCCGACTTGCTCATAGATTTCATAGGCAAGCGACTTAGTTCCTTCGAAAAACAATGGATTATAAACGTGGGAAGCATAGTAGGTTTTCTCGGCTGCTTTCAGGGTTGCTGCCGCCACGTCATCACGTGTTCCCGGAATCTTAACGATATTGGCTTTATAGGCACTAATCTGTTTAATCTTGCCTGCCGATGTATTTTCCGGCAAATAGATATTGCAGGTAATGCCGGCTGCCGCACAATAACCGGCGAAAGCTGCCCCGGCATTACCGGAAGAATCCTCAACCACTTCGGTGATACCTAACTCCTTGAGCATATTAATTGTAACCAAAGCCCCCCGGTCTTTAAAGGAACCGGTGGGATTCATATAATCAAGCTTTAAATTAACCTCTATGTTCTCCAGCTTGCGTTTTACAACCGGAGTCACAACCTCTCCCAGGGACACCGCTTTGGGAATTACTTCTTCTTTTGCTTTATAGAGCTTAAAAAGTCCCCCGCATTCACATTGATACGCAAGGCCACTAATGGGATATACCTTTTTACAATCAGAACAATAAAAATGCATGAACGCCCACCCCTTCTACATAAGTATGTTGAACACTCCTGTATCTATCATAATATAATTGGGAAAAATAAAAACTATAAATGTAATAAATATATGAATTTATCTGAAAATACGGTATCATTTTGTTAACAGGAAAATGTAGCTGTGCAGTCATCCCGTTAACTCACGAATCGCGAGGAGGGGTTATCATGAAAACGGTTGCTATTGCCGGAACGTTCGATTCCAAAAGTCTTGAGTTTGCTTATCTGCAAGAAATCATTCACAGCCTGGGCTTGAAGACCTTCATGATTCATACAGGGGTATTTGAGTCAAAACTGGCGGCAGATGTTTCGAATGAAGACATTGCCCGCGTTGTGGGAGCCGATATTAAAACCATCGCGGCTAACAAAGACCGAGCGCTGGCAACCGATGTACTCTCCCGGGGGTTGGAGAAATTGCTTCCCCAGCTGTATGCGGCAGGTAAGTTTGACGGCGTAATTTCCTGTGGCGGGAGCGGCGGGACCTCTCTGGTCACTCCCGGCATGCGGGCTCTGCCGATCGGTGTGCCGAAAGTTATGGTTTCAACCGTAGCGGCAGGCGATGTATCCATGTACGTGGGAACCAGTGATATTTTTATGTATCCCTCCATTGTGGATGTTGCCGGCTTAAATTCTATCTCAACGAAAATCTTTGCCAATGCGGCACTGGCTATCGCGGGAATGGTAAAATTTGAAGTAAATAAAGCGATTGAAAAGAACCCTCTGATTGCCGCTTCCATGTTCGGGGTGACGACGCCTTGTGTAGATCAGGCCAGAGAATATCTCGAGCAGCAAGGTTATGAGGTTTTAATCTTCCATGCGACAGGAACCGGCGGTAAAGCCATGGAAGGTTTGATTAAAGACGGTTATATTGAAGGCGTTTTTGACATTACCACAACAGAGTGGTGTGATGAGCTCATGGGGGGCAACATGGCAGCCGGAGATAAAAGACTGGAAGCCGCCGCCCTAAATCAAATACCGCAAGTTGTTTCTGTCGGCGCTTTGGATATGGTGAATTTCGGGCCCATTAGCACCGTTCCGGGCAAATATAACGGGCGTAATTTTTATAAACACAATCCTACGGTGACCTTGATGCGCACCACGGTTGAGGAAAATAGGCAGCTGGGACTGATGATTGCCGAAAAACTAAATATGTGTACAGCCAAAGCGGCGTTATTGCTGCCGTTGCAGGGGGTCTCCATGATTGATTCCCCCGGTCAGCCCTTCTATGGCCCGGAAGAGGATGCCATGTTATTTAAAACGCTCAAAGACAATATTACCAATCCACTTGTTGAAATTATCGAAATCAATGCGAATATCAATGATATTGAGTTTTCCACAGCGGCCGCGCAAAAATTAATTGAACTAGTAACAGAAAAACACAGGTAGGAGCATTCCTGTAATCAGTAAAAATAGGCTTTGAAAAAAGAGACGCCCGGCAATACAATAGCAATGTGCTGATCCGAGCAAAGAAAGGCACAAGGCAAAAGTATTGAGGAGGCATCTCACTATGAAGAATACACAAAACGAGAAGATTTTGCAAATCAAAAATGAAACGCTAGTGGTAGGAATCGATATCGGCAAAGAGACGCACTATGCCAGAGCCTTTGATAATCGGGGAGTCGAGCAAGCAAAATTGCTGCGGTTTAGCAACACAGCTCAGGGCTATGAAGCATTTGAGGGATGGATGCAAAATATTATGCAGCAAAAAGAGAAAACCGAGGCCATTGTAGGCTTTGAGCCAACAGGGCACTACTGGTTTACGCTAGGGGATTACCTAAGAGATAAAGGCTACAGGCTGGGTATAGTAAATCCTTTTCATGTCAAATGTACAAGAGAACTTGATGACAATAGCCAGACAAAAAGCGACCGCAAAGACCCGAAAACAATTGCCATGCTGATCAAAGACGGTCGATACCGTGACGTATATATTCCGGCTGATTTGTATCAAGAACTACGAGAAGCAGTATCTGAGCGCGAGCGCCTGCAAGAGCAGCTCATCGGAATCAGCAACCAAGTCGTCCGCTGGCTGGACATCCGCTTTCCAGAATTCACAAGCATATTCAAAGACTGGAGTGCCAAAACGGCCATAGCAACGCTCAAGCATATGCCAACGCCAGCAAAAGTGAGTGCAGTCGGAGCACAAGGCGTGATGAAAATATGGCAAGAGAACCTGAAGCGAAGTAGTCTGAAAAAAGCCGAACGATTGGTTCGAGCGGCCACTGAATCAATTGGGCGGACTGCTGGCAGCGAAGCAGCTGAAGCATCGCTGAAGAATCTGCTGCAACAGTATGAGATAATTACAACGCAGCGACAGCAAATAGAAGAGCTGATGGCAGAGCTATTGCTCAGGGTGCCTAATGCGGCAAAACTACTTGAGATTAAAGGTGTCGGAATGATGACGGCGGCTGTTATCGTCAGTGAAATTGGCGACATTCAGCGGTTTCAGGATCCGCGCCAGATTCAAAAAATGGCAGGCTTGAGCTTGAAAGAAAACAGTTCAGGTAAGCACAAAGGAAAAACTACCATAAGTAAGCGAGGAAGAAGGCGACTGCGCGAAGGCTTGTTCCGGGTGATGATACCGATATTAGCAACGAATGAAGAATTCAGAGTTATGCATCAGCGCAACTTGACGCGGGAAAAGAATCCGCTGAGTAAGATGCAATCAATAATCGCGCTTTGTGGTAAATTGGTGCGCGTACTCTACGCGTTACTGACCAAGGGATGTGCCTATGATGCAGCAAAAATGACTCAGGATATGCAACCGTCGATGAAAGCAGCGTAAGCCACTGGAGACACGCACAAAGTTGCGCGCAAAGCTGTCCGAGTGCCGCAACGGACAAGGGATCGCCGCAAAAAGATAGCAAGATACATTAATTGATTCATGAACAGTACATTGACAACGTAGAGCCGGGGCAGTCAAGTTGAATTTTACCTTTAGGGCACAGACCCAGCGTAGGAGCATGATTGACGTTCCATCTCCGGGATAGGCAGAACGAAGGAATTAGGCACAATGATGCCGTAAGACATGGGAGGTTTGCCGCCTGGAGCTGATGTGGAATCCCATAGGCCAGGATATGGAAAAAACGAAGCGGTTTATTTACCATACCCTAAAACACATCGCGACCAGTAAAGTTAAGTCTATCCGAGGAGCAGGTTCGATTTGTCCAATGTGAAATACTGCGATTGAACGAGATAAATGAAGAATTTCGTTAGACTATTAAGGGAGGCGTTTTTATGCCAACCAGAAGCGAAATACTAAAGAAGCTGAGAGCGGAAATCACTGCCGGCAGAATTATAGTGGGCGCCGGAGCCGGGGCCGGTATATCGGCTAAAAGCGGTGAGGCCGGTGGTGTCGATTTAATCATTATTTATAATTCCGGGAAATATAGAATGGCAGGCAGGGGGTCACTGGCAGGCTTGCTGCCCTATGGCGATGCCAATAAAATTGTTGTCGAGATGGGGGCCGAAGTATTACCTGTTGTGAAGCATACCCCTGTTTTAGCCGGCGTATGCGGTACCGACCCGTTTCGGATTATGGAAGTGTTCTTAAAGCAGCTAAAAGAGCAAGGGTTTGCCGGTGTCCAGAACTTCCCTACCGTTGGGCTCATTGATGGCGTATTCCGGCAGAACCTGGAAGAAACCGGCATGGGATACGATTTGGAAGTCGAAATGATCAAAAAAGCGCATGAACTGGATTTGGTTACTTCCCCTTATGTATTTGATACCGGGCAAGCCGTGAAAATGGCTAAAGCCGGAGCCGATATCATTGTGGCTCATATGGGGTTGACAACCAAAGGCACAATCGGGGCTAAAACCGCATTAACGCTGGATGATTGTGTTGTCAAAGTTCAGACGATTTGTGATGCTGCCAAGGCGGTCAAGCCGGATATTCTTGTCTTATGTCATGGCGGTCCTATCGCTGAACCGGCAGATGCACAGTATATCATTGCGAACACTCGTGATGTGGCAGGTTTCTTTGGTGCTTCCAGTATTGAACGGTTTGCCACAGAAGTGGGAATAAAGCAGCAAACCGAGGCCTTCAAAGCAATAAAAAAATAGACATATCACACCGTAATAGCGAAAAATAGTAGAATTCCTGCTAAATCCTGTCGGATGTGGCAGGAATTCTGTCCGTTTGTGAGAAATAAATAATAACCTGCAATCAAAAATTGGAAAGGGGTACAAAAACCGAGTATTAGGGGTTTAGTTAGAAATAGAATATATTATATAGGAAAGGCGGGCTTGTGTCGTGACGGCATTAATAAAACAAACGCGGGAAATCAATCATTTGCTGCAAGAATCCGAAAAGGTGGATTATAATAAGGTTACCAAGCTTCTCAGTGAATTTATGGCAGCCAATGTGTATCTGGTTGACAAAGAAGGGGTAATTCTCGGATATGCTTTGCAGCAGGAATTTGAATGTGGAGTTATATTGGAAGATGTACTGGAACAGGGTCAGTTTCCGGAAGAATATGTGAAGATACTGCGGCGGGTGCGTGAAACCAGCAGCAATATACGTCTCCAAGACGGCAATTGTGTGCTTAGTGAGCAGCTGCAATGCCCTATTGATGAAAAGTATTCCCTGGTAGTTCCGGTTGTTGGTATTGGCAAACGCCTGGGATCGTTAGTTATTGCCAAGTTTCATGCTGAATTTACTGAACAGGATCTGGTGTTGGCCGAGTATGGCGCTACCATGCTTGGCATGGGTTTGCTCCGGGGCAGCGTGGATAAGCTGGAGGAAGAGATGCGTAAGCGAACCATCGTCCAGGTAGCGTTAAATACGCTTTCTTATTCTGAACTGGAGGCAGCTATGATTATCATGGACGAACTCAATGGCAATGAGGATTTAATTGTGGCCAGCAAAATTGCTGACCGTGAGAAAATCACCAGATCGGTCATTGTCAATGCCTTGAGAAAGCTTGAGAGTGCAGGTGTGATTGAGTCCAAGTCACTGGGAATGAAAGGCACAAATATAAGGATTCTCAATGAACAGCTTATTGGAGAATTAAATAAGAAAAAGCACTAAGCCGCCCCAGGAAATTTAGGGCTCACGGGAATAAATATTTGCCTTAGCTATCATCAGGCGAACATAAAAGTCCTGCAATTAACAAATTGCAGGACTTTTATGTTTTTGAATATAGAGAGCGGTTCTTTATCGGTATGACAAAGACACAATCATGGATAGAGGATAATTATCCTAATTTACCGAATAGATACCATGACATATCACCCGTTTGGCTAAAGATATGATTTTTTTGGCTATCATGCGGCTTGGCACAGATTCTGTTGCTTATGACAGCAGCGGTGATAAGGCTGCTTGATTGTCTGCTCAAAAAATAAACCGGAAGGGGATTCGCTAACATGAATCAGAAAATTGACATTGCATAAGCAGGATTTACTGGTACTAGAGCAATTACAGACCGGATTCGAACTGCTGATGCAGGGCAAATATCCGGAACAAATACCTGCCGAAGAATGCAGCAAGCCGTTGGCTCAAGTCGTTCTCTGCTTCAATCGCCTGGCCGGACAGATGAAGGAACTATACGAATACACTGTGCCGCTGGCCAGAGGAATTCTAAATATAGAGCGTCCGGGGAAAATGAATTTTTTAGCCGCCGGCATAAAAGAACTCCATTCTAAACTGAATCATTTAACCTGGCAGGCACAGCAAATTGCCAAAGGAGATTACGAGCAAAGAATTGATTTCATGGGAGAGTTTTCACTTGCGTTCAATTCTATGGTTATCAAACTCGACGAGCGGGAACGGCGTTTAAAAGAAGAAATTCTGATCAGGCAAAAAGCCGAGCAGGAAGTTCGCTTACAAAATAAATTGATGACTGACAACATCCGCTATGCAGGCAGTATCCAACGCGGGTTCCTGCCGTCAGACCTGGATAATGCATTTTTGACGATCAGCAATATCTATCAGCCGCATGAACATGTCGGCGGTGATATCTTTGATTATTTATGGAACGAGCAGACCCAGACCCTTTCCGGCTATGTGGCTGATATCATGGGCCACGGAGTTGGGACGGCGCTGCAAGCAATGGCCTTGCGGGTTTTATTTCGTCAAGCGAAAGAAAAGCGGCTATCCTCTGGCGATACTTTGCGGTGGATCAATTCGAAGGTGTCGCCATATGTTGCCGAGGATACGTTTGCCGCAGCCATTTATTTTCAAATAGATTTTAAACGACAGGTGCTGTCTTTTGCGGTTGCGGGTATTAATCATCTGTTTGCCTGGACGGCTCAGCAGACCGGCTTGATCTCTAAACCAGGCATATTTCTAGGTTTGCTGCCAGACCCTGAGTATGAGGAACATGAAATAGCTTTTCAATCGGGTGATGTATTTTTGTTTCTCACAGACGGGCTGTTTGACCTGATTGCAGACCGTAAAGCCTTTGCCGTCACTATGCCAGACAGCACTTGGTCGTTCTTACATGCACTGGTTGCAGAACATAAAGGAACCGATGATGCATCAGCCTTGAAGATCGTTATCAAGTGAAAATGAAATATCCCCAGAGAATTTTCAAATAGTGCATCCTCACAAAACTTGGTGAGTGATGCACTATTTTCATGTTTTGTCATACTTTTGTCATATTCCCATATTATGATTAGATTAGAAAATAAAGGGGGAATGCGTTATGAACTGCATGCTTAAAAAGACGATTATTTATTCCATGCTTGGCTTAATGCAAGTTGGCATGTTTTCATCGGTTGCTGCGGCTGCACCTGTTTCTTTATATAATAATGACTCACAACAAATATCATATCTTAGCCGCGGCCATGGACCTGACCGCGACCATCGCCGCGGACCCGGGCATGATGACCGCCGTGACCATGACCGTCGTGAGCGTGAACGCCGTGAACAGGAGCGCCGCGAACAGGAGCGCCGCGAACAGGAACGCCGGCGTATCCATAATGAGCGTAAACGTATCGAAAATGAACGCCATGAGCGGGAAATGAGACGGCGGGCGCATGAAAGCCGCAAGGAATGGCGTGAACGTCAGGAACGGGAGAAACAGCGTCATGACAGGGAAATGCGCACCATTGCTGCCCTGCTGATTGGTATTGCCATTGGTTCAGCGAATAATTAAATAATGCAAGGGGACGGTTATGGCGTATCGAAGGAAAATGATACACTAGAACCGTCCCCTTGTATTATCCTTGGGTTATAAGGCGCGAATGCTGGTAATCTTCCATGCATTGTTGTAATCCCGCTCTAATAATACGTTATAGAGTTTTCCCGTGTCTTGCTTCCGGACTTCGATAAAGGCCCGCTGGTTGGTAACGCTCAGCAGCGAGAAGGAATCACGGTAGGCATCAAAGCCATAGGTAGCCGCCCGGTCTTTGAGGTATTGTACCGGATTATTGACAGAGTAGGCATAGTCGCTGCGATAGTGGTAATCGCGGGCTGAGCTGTTGGTACTGCGGTAATAAATTTTCCCGTCCTGATACCAGGCCTGGCTCTCATCAGGACTTGGCCAGCTATGCTTGTGCTGATGCCAGCCACGGCCTGGCGGGCGGGAATCCTTAGAATGTTTGAATGTCTGTTCTTGTTTTTGCGGGGGCGTGTTGGATGGTGCTTCGGCAGCGAGAGCCTTAGTGGCTGGGATACCGGACAATGCTGCTCCTGTCAGAATTGCGGCGCTCATTAAGGCAGCAGCCCGGCGTTTGTATTTGCGTCTCAGTTGTTTGCGTTTAACGGAGTTAATTCCCAAGGTTTTCCCTCCTTCAGCTTTATTTGTATCTAGTGTTTCAGATTTTTAAGAGCATAATTCTAGGTAAATATAGCAATATAATAAACAAAGCAAAGAGCCTGGCCGCAAGGGTCGGGCTCTTTGCTGTCAAAAGCGGATGAGGCAAAAACTGTTCAAGGCTGGCGCAAATTACTTAAATCCCAGAAAAGCAGCGATACGTCCCCAGAAGGAGGGTTCTGCCACAGGCTCCGGATTAGCAGCAGCCGGGGTAGAGCCAAATATGGCTTGGAGATCCTGGTCTGGTGTGGTGATAAGCTGCAAATTGTAGTTATCTTGCAATACCTTTAGCACGTTAGGGGACATGAAAGCCGGAGGTGTAGGGCCCACACGGATGTTTTTGACCCCAAGGCTCAGCAGTGTCAGCAGGATGGCTACCGCTTTTTGTTCATACCAGGATAGGATGAGTGTGAGCGGCAAGTCGTTAACACCGCAGTTAAAGGCTTTGGCTAAGGCTAACGCAATCTGGATGCCTGAGTAGGAGTTGTTGCATTGTCCGAGGTCAAGCAGGCGCGGGATGCCGTCAATGTCGCCCAAATCAAGATGATTGAAACGGTATTTGCCGCAGGCTACGGTTAATACCACACAGTCTTGTGGAATTTGTTCCACCAGCTGGGTGTAATAATTGCGGCCCGGTTTGGCGCCGTCACAGCCGCCAACCAGGAAAAAGCGTTTAATTTTGCCGCTTTTTACAGCGTCCACGATTTTGTCGGCTAAGCCTAAAACGGCAGTGTGGTGGAAGCCGGTCATGAGGCTGGAACCGGCTTGTTCCGGCAGGGCGGGCGAGGCTTTGGCCTTGGCAATCAGGGCGCTGAAATCCCGGCCGGTAATATGCTCACAGCCCTCCATACCGGCTACGCCGCTGGTAAACAGGCGTTCCCGGTAAGACTCCTTGACAGGCATGATGCAGTTGGTTGTGACCAAAATAGCACCAGGGAAGGCGGCAAATTCGGTTTGCTGGTTTTGCCAGGCCGTACCATAGTTAGCTACCAGGTGCGGGAATTTTTGCAGTTCCGGGTAGGCATGGGCGGGGAGCATCTCACCATGGGTGTAGATATTGATTCCCATACCTTCAGTTTGTTTAAGTAGTTCGTAGAGGTCGAGGATATCATGGCCGGTGATTAAAATGCCGTGACCTGCCTTGGTGCCTGTTGATACCTTAGTGGGCACCGGGTTGCCAAAGCGTTCGGTATGCGCTTTATCCAACAGCTCCATTACGCGGTAATTCATTTCGCCGCATTTCATTACCATATCAATATGGCGTTCCAGGCTAAAATCAACATTGGTTAGCGTAAAAAACATGGCATCATGGACAAATGCGTCAACTTGTTCATCGCGGGCTCCCAGCTCGCGGGCATGGTAAGCGTAGGCGGCAATGCCTTTAAGACCAAAGGTCAGAATATCCTGCAAGCTTTGCAGGTCTTCATTTTTACCGCATACACCCACTTTGGTGCAGCCGGTTCCATTGGCGGTCTGTTCACATTGATGACAAAACATACTCATATCGTTAAACCTCCGTATTTAGTAGTATTGATAATTACAGTATAAAGAAAAGAGGCGTGGCTGCCTGTGATATAAATCATATAACCCTGTGATATTGCTGCTAAATTTTTTCCGGTCTAAAGAGAAGACCTGGGCAAATGATAAGAAGCCGCCTGGTTAGGCGGCTTCCGGTTTGCTAAAGGGACAGGGTCATTTTTCCTAATACTTTTCCGGCTTGGTCGATAAAGGTTACATTAATAGCCTTGCCGGTTTCGAATATGCTGCGGTCAACAAGTACATGGGCCGAAGGATTCACATAATCCATAGTCATCGGCGCACCAGGCTTGGGGCTTTTTGTTCTTACATTGACAGTCAACGTATTATCCTTCAATGTGACCTTTTCAATGCCAATCTCATTGGTGGAAGAGGTTCCGCCAAGGTAGGCCACTAAAGCCACTTTGTTGGTGAGATCCACCTTATTGAGTTTATCAAGAACTGCCTGGGGGACTTGCTGCTGAAAGCTTCTGGCATGCAGTTCATAATTGTAGATAGCGGCTACGCCGGTACCCTGGGGATATTTAGGCAGGTTCCACTGCCAGTTTTTGTATTTGCTGGTGGAATAGAGTACTTGTTCGCCGCTGGGGGTACCTGGTGTAACGGCAGTGCCTGTTACCTTGTACGTTGTCCAGATGGCATCACGTCCGCCGAAGGGTTTAACCAGAATCATAGTATATTTCTTGCCGTTGTGGATTACCTCAACGTCGGTTTGTCCATGCCGTGACAGGGAGCTGCTGCTTACTTTGCGGATAACAGTAAATTTGTCTTTGTCTGAGAAACCATAGTTTTTGCCTTCATTTTTAGCAACTTTTATTGGGTCAAGCCGCCACAACTCGCGTCCGGCATCGACCGCCTGCTGCCATTTGATTACCTTGCTATAATCAAGGCCGGTGACGCCAGGACCTACATCAGGTTTATTAGGCTTGTTCGGCTCGGTTACCTTGGCTTCTTTGATGGAGGTAATTTGCCAGATTTTGTTATTGCCATAGCCTGTCGGCTGGGACAGTTCCACTAAATAAAATGCCGGGCCGTGTCCCACCAGGACATAGGCTTTGCCGGTGCCGGCAGAGTTGTTGTAGTGTTTAAATATGAGGGTGAAGCTGTCTTGCTTGGCATCAAACCCGTATTTGGCAGCATTAGCCTTGACTACTTTTACCGGGTCCAGGAGCCATTGCTGCCTGCCTTTATTTGCCTCCTGCTGCAGTTGGTCTACGATGTTTTTTTCCAGTGCAACCGCAATTGTTTGTTTCCCGGTGTTGTTTACAACCACACGGCGCGTGGCTCCGTTGTTTTCTGTAATTACAGCTTCTGTGGCAAATACTTCTGCCGCTGTCTGCTGCCCGTTTGCGGCCGGAGCCGATTGGCTTGCAGCCGCCAGGGCCAGCGGGGACAGCATTGGTACAAAACCGCCGGAGATAATTGCAGCTCCGGTTATTGCCGCGATTAATTTTTTATGCTTCAAGTTCATGAGTATTGTTCCTCCCGAAATTGTTTTTTGTATTGGCGCCTTCATAGTGTTAAACGCCGGAGGATCAATTGGGTAACGCAAATTTTTCTGGGAAAGATATCCTGGCAGCCGGATAATCTCACCAAAGTACGAAGAATCCAAACTTTTTGGAGGTAAGAGCACAGTAGGTGTCGAAGAGGATATAGCTTGACGAAGGTTAACTTTACAGTGCAATGGTGTTTAAAATTTTGGACCAGTCGTCTGCCAGGTCTAAAGTCATAGGGTGAAAGAACACTGTGAATTTTGGCTTGGTGGACCACGAGGGAAGCAGAGGTAGTGAACATAGACAGAATGAATCCGGCAGTAGTAAAAGAACCGTTATGGACCAGGGCATTTATCTATCTGGCAGTTTCCAATGCGTTATTGGCTTCAGGCTTTCACATGCTGATACCGACTCTGCCGCTGTTTATCGCCGGTTTTGGGGGAACAGACGCGCAAATCGGGCTGATTATGG
Source organism: Sporomusa sp. GT1 (assembly GCF_014634905.1). Lineage (NCBI taxonomy): Bacteria > Bacillati > Bacillota > Negativicutes > Selenomonadales > Sporomusaceae > Sporomusa > Sporomusa sp. GT1. Next base: position 28,166 of record NZ_BMBX01000020.1, read on the forward strand.
GGAGCTTCACTTTTTCCGCCGTATTGATTCGCTTTTATACAGTGCAGGGAATTAACAGGCTGGGAAAAACGAATTTTTTGCTATGGGGTATTGTTATTTGCATGATTGCGATAGCTGGTTATTATTGGGCGACAAATGTAGCCCTGTCGTTATCAACACGGATACTTCACGGGGTAGGCTTCGGCATCGCGACGACGATGTACGCCACCATAGTATCTGATATTATTCCCGGCTCGCGCCGAGGGGAAGGGATGGGGTATTTCGGGCTTGGCAGTACCCTGTTGATGGCGTTGGCTCCGGCTATCGGCGTATGGGTGGTGGACAGTTACGGTTTCGCTGTTTTGTTTGCCGTTGCCGCGGCAAGCCAGGTGCTGGCGTTTGTGTGGACACAGGCTTCACGTATGCCTGCCGCTCTGGTTAGCCATGCTGAGGCAGGCAGCCCGGGAGTGGGCCGGCTTATTGAGCGGCAAGCGATTTTCCCCGCAGTTCTTAGCCTGCTGCTGGGCATTTGTATCGGCGGGGTGTTAAGTTTTGTGACATTACTGGCAAGGGAGGTGCATGTTGCTAACGCCGGGTATTTCTTCCTGGTAGCTACCTCGAATGTATTTTTAGCGCGCCTGGTAACAGGCCGGATTTTTGATCAAAAAGGTCCTGCCTGGGTCATTATTCCCGGAGCGGTAGTTTTGTTTCTGGGTTTAATGATCTTGTCAAAGGTTTCGTCCCCGGACGCGTTTTTATGGGCGGCAGCCTGCTACGGTCTGGGTACCGGCTCAATGTTTCCGGCATTACAGACATGGATGATCAACATGGTAACGCCGGAGAGGCGCAGTATTGCCAACGCCACTTTTTTTAACGCGCTGGATACGGGTGTTGGCGGGGGGGCTATTGTGCTTGGCATTTTGGCCGGACAATCGGGTTATCAATCGATATATTTTTATTCTGCCAATGTTGTTGTCTGTTTTATTGTATTATATATACTATATTTAGTTAGACAAACTTATGGCCGGTCTACGCTGAAACCCTAAGGATTTCCGCTGCGAAGATAATTAACAGAAATGAGGTTTGTCCATGAAAAAGGTTACAATTATCCTGCTTGTTGCTATGCTGGCGCTTGCCCTGACAGGCTGCACCGGCAACAAAACAGAAGATACTTCCCCCAAGCATTCTCAGTTGCAGGGCCTTACCATCGGGCTTATGCCTGATGTAGATTCCATTCCCTTTATCATTGCTCAGGAAAAAGGCTATTTTAAGGAAGAAGGTTTAACAGTAACCCTCAAATCCTTTAAAAGTGCAATGGAACGGGACAGCGCCCTGCAGAGCGGCAACTTAGACGGGACTATTTCGGATATGCTGGCCGAGGCTTTTGCCAAAGCCGGGGGATTTGATACTGTAATTACTTCATTAACAACCGGCAGCTATAAAATGGTTGTTAACAAAAATGAAACAGTTGCCTCCATCAAGGATTTGCAGGGCAAGGATGTGGCTGTTTCCAAAAACACCGTTATTGAATATGTAACAGACAAAATTGCCGATGAAAGCGGTTTGCCTGCCAATGGTATCAACAAAGTGGTTATTCCGCAGATTCCCGCACGTCTGGAAATGCTGCAAAATGGCAAGATTGCCGCCGCTACTTTGCCGGAGCCGCTGGCAAGTGTCGCCATAAAAAATGGCGGTAAGCTGGTAAACTCCTCCGACAGGCTGGGGATAAATCCCGGTGTATTACTTTTTACGGCGAAGGCTGTTAATGGCAAGGAGCAGGAAATTCATGCCATGTACCGGGCTTATAATAAAGCTGTCGACTACTTAGCCAAGGAACCGCTGGAGAATTATATCGATTTGATTATTGCCAAAGGCGGTTTCCCCCAGGATGTCAAAGGTGCGCTTGTTTTGCCTCAGTATAAAAAAGCTGTTGCTCCCGACCCCAAGGACATTGAGGCTGTGATGACCTGGCTGCAGGCCAGGCAGCTTATTAAGAACAAGTATTCTTATTCCGAGTTGGTCGACACCCGTTTTGTCAGGTAGTTCATTATGATTAGGATAAAAAACCTAAGTGTCGCCTATGAAGACCGCAACGTGAGCAATATGGCGCTTAAAGACATTACACTGGAGCTTGCTGCCGGTGAAACCTGCGCAATCATTGGCCCTTCCGGCTGTGGCAAATCAACGTTGTTAAAGGTACTGGCCGGGATTATTAAAAAGTTTGATGGAACTGTCGAAATTAACGGGCAAGCCGTTAGACCGCAAAAGCAAAAGATTGGCTTCATTCCCCAAAATTACGGACTGCTGCCCTGGAAAACCATTTATGAGAATATACGCCTGGGCGTAAAAATTAAAAACAAACAAGCTGGTGATAACGAGCAAAACCAGGCAGCTATGGTTCAATTGCTGGGACTGGGCGGCTTGGAGCATCGTTATCCCGGCGAATTGAGCGGCGGTCAGCAGCAGCGGGTTGCTTTGGCCCGCGCCTTTCTGTTGCAGCCCGATCTATTGCTGATGGATGAACCCTTTTCGGCGCTGGACGCCATGACCAGGGAGGAAATCCAAAATGTGTTTTTACAGGTCTGGCGTAAGCATTCTGTTTCCACTATTCTTGTTACCCATCATGTGGAAGAAGCGGTGTATTTGGGGCGGAAAATCGTTATTTTGTCAGCCACTCCCGGGAGGGTCAGTAAAATCATTGACAATCCGTTGTTCGGGATAGAAGGGGTTCGCAACCAGCAGGATTTTTTCCAGCTTAGTATTGAATTACGCAAGATGATAAAAGAGGATTGGTCAAAGTGAGGAAAAAGGGACCGGGAGTTTGGTACCTATACGGAACCGTGATTTTTTTTGTATTGTGGCAGGCGGCAGCCTACTGGGTAGATTTGCCGATTATTCCGCCGCCGGCGGCGGTAATGGCTAATTTCATCGAAATTTTTGTACCGCAAATTGCTGTTCACGGTTTTTACAGTCTATGGCGTATTCTTGCCGGAGTTTTTTTTGCCGTACTTATTGGAATCCCGCTGGGACTCTGTATGGGGTATTTCTCCGGTTGGGACAAGCTATTTTCGCCGTTAGTGTATTTAACCTATCCCATTCCGAAGATTGCGCTGCTGCCTGTTGTGATGCTGGTGTTTGGCCTGGGGGAAATGTCCAAGATACTGATGATATTTCTGATTATCGTTTTCCAGGTCATTGTGGCGGTGAGGGATGGCGTTAAAAGCATTCCCAAGGAAACCTACTACCCCTTATATTCTTTGGGAGCCGGGTTTCCGGATATTGTCCGTGACATTCTCATTCCAGCCTCTATGCCCAAGTTTTTAACCGCGCTGCGGGTGGCTATGGCGACCGCCATATCGGTGTTATTTTTTACAGAAACCTTTGGCACACAATTTGGAATGGGGTATTTTATTATGGACGCCTGGCTGCGGGTCAACTATCTGGAAATGTATTCAGGGATTGTTGCCTTAAGCAGCATTGGGCTGACGTTGTTTAGCACCATTGATTATCTGGAAAGAAAGCTGTGCAAATGGCAGTATCAATAGGCGGTAAGCAAGAAACCAGCTATCTCCTTGTCACGAAGGAGAACTGGTTTTATTTTTTTATACCTGGTATTTTAGGTAATGAATTATGAATACAACAAGAAGACATAAGATTGATTTAAATGTAAACATGTAATATACTGTAACAGTATAAGTACTTGCGAAGGAGGACATATTGTTGGAAGTAAAGAAACTATCGTTCCAAGATACATTGGCGATTGGCTTAATGTTATTTTCGCTTTTCTTTGGTGCCGGGAATCTGATTTTCCCGCCGGCTTTGGGACAAGCGGCAGGCGATAATGTCTGGGTTGCTATTTTAGGCTTTTTGACTACCGGTGTCGGCCTTCCCTTATTAGGGGTTTTGGCCATCGGTTTGTCCGGCAGCAATGATGCAGGGGATTTGGCCAAGAGGGTTCACCCGCTTTTTGCCACTGCTTTAATGGTGAGCACCTATCTGACCATTGGCCCTTTATTTGCTATTCCCCGTACAGGTGCGGTGTCATATGAAGTTGGCGTTAAGCCGTTTGTGGCAGGAACTATGGGCAGCGATGGCCTGAGCCTGCTTATCTATTCCGTTATTTTCTTCGCGGTTACCTGCTGGCTGGCGCTAAATCCCAGCAAGATTGTCGACAGGGTTGGCAAGATATTAACCCCGGCGCTGTTAATTATGCTGGTTTTCCTGGTGGGGCAAGCCTTCATCAACCCTATGGGGGACCTCCTGGCGCCGCTGGGAGAGTACCAAAGCCATGCTTTCGCCAAAGGCTTTCAGGAAGGCTATTTAACCATGGACACGCTGGCCTCGATTGTCTTTGCGATTATTGTTGTGAATGCTATTAAGAGCAAGGGTGTCAGGAACGCTAAAGAGATTGCCAAAGTATGCACCGGTTCCGGTTTAATTGCTGCATTTTTCCTGGGGGCCATCTATGTATCTTTGGCCTATCTTGGCGCCGCCAGTGTGGGGACCATCGGGCAAGCAGAGAATGGCGGCATAATTTTGTCCAAGGCAGCTAATATCTATTATGGTTCAGCCGGTAATTTGATTTTAGGATTGGCGATAATTTTTGCTTGTTTAACAACCAGTATTGGTCTGGTATCTGCCTGTGCCACCTTTTTCACCAGATTTTTCCCGCGTCTTACGTATCAAAACCTGGTATATATACTGTCGATCTTTAGTCTGGTGATTTCTAATGTTGGCTTAACGCAGCTCATTGCGTTTTCTGTACCGGTATTGATTGGCATTTATCCTTTGGTAATTGTTTTGATTTTCCTGGTATTCCTGGACCCGCTGTTTGGTGGCCGGACAGAGGTTTATCGCTATAGCATGCTTTTGACTGCGGTTGTTAGTCTTGTGGACGGATTAAAGGCGGCTAACATTTCGCTAGGTTTTGTTACCAAGTCTTTTAGCAGCTATCTGCCGCTGTTTGACATTAGTCTTGGCTGGCTGATACCGGCTGTCGCCGGCGCGGTATTGGGATATATTATCTCCCTGCTTTTTTCGGGCTCATCGGAAGTGAGTCCCGAACAGCTCCGGTAAAGCCGGTATGATTGCAGACAACCATGGTTATCAATAGAAGAAGGACAGAGCTTAGCACAAGCTCTGTCCTTCTTATTTATTCTAACAAAAGGTGGGTATGAGGCCGCGCCTCGGTAAACACCTTTTTCTTTACAGTTTTTCTAGATATGTTATACAGTTACGGCAGTTTTGAGATTTTTCGCACGGTAAATTGAATTTTTCCGAAAAAAGCAAAAAAACAAATTGTTTTACAGGCTCATTGTTTTGAGTATAAAATTAGAAATAATGTAACATAATTAGTTTATGTTACACAATTGCATAAGGACTAATAATACTAGATTCAACCATTTATTGCAATTTCCTCCTCTTTCGACAAGATTGTTTCCCAGCAATAAAGTTTTGGGTTATAGATTTAAGTTTTTATAAATATTATCTAAACTATCTTTCGTAATTCCTATATAAGCTAATGTTATAGCAGGGGTGGAATGATTAAGCAGTTTTTGAATTTGAGTTATATCTGCGCCATTTTTATAGGCCCAATAACCAAATGTTTTGCGCAAGGTATGTGTGCCAATCGCCTCTGTAATACCGGTCATACGTGCTGCTTTATTAATTACTCTGTAAGCTTGTATCCGAGTAATCGCCCGATCCCCTTTTTTGCTTTTAAACAGCCAGTTACTATCAATTTTAGTATTCGTAAAATATTCTTGAATAGCATCCTTACATGTATCTGAAAGCGGGAAATCTTTTGGTTTACCGGTTTTCTTTTCACGCAGAATGATGCGATCTACTTCTTTTACATCCTCGATGGTAAGCGATAATAAGTCTGAAATTCTCAAACCGCTGTTAATACCTAAAACAAACAGTAAATAATTACGCAAATTATGGTTTCTCAGATAACATTTAATGGCATTAATTTGTTCTTTACTACGGATTGGTTCAACGCATTCCATACTAATCACATCCTGATTGTTAATATATGTACCAATTTAATATGTTATGGCGAAAAGCGGGAAATACCTTGTAACATTGCGTAAGAGTTTACCTAATCAGCTGCATAGCCTGCCGCCGTACCATGAATACCTCATATCCCATCAGCTCATCATAGGGCAATGGATATGAGGTATTCGTTTGTTTAATGCCATACTGGACAACCGGAAAAAGATGTAACATAAACTAATTATGTTACATTATTTCGCACATGGTTTGCGGCTGTTATCTGTATGGAGCAACTCAGGAAGAAGAAAAGGAGGCACATATTTTTGAAGATGAATTTGCTAAGTAAAATGATTGCTTACTTCATGCTGGTGGTAATCGTAGGAGCGGTTGGGTTCGGTTTTGTAATGTACAATGTTAATATTGCCGGAGATTTAATCACTAAAACCGGAGGTGAAGACATCCCGAGATTGGTACAAACTGCGGAGATTGCGAGAGGCGTAGAAAATAAGTTTGCTTCCCTCCGAGGATTTCTTATATCCGGAGATCAAGTGTCGCTCAATAATTTCCGGCGAGTGACAGCAGAAAGCGAAAAGCTTGAAAAAGAGCTGTTGGTTGCCGCACGTACGGCAGAAGGCAAAAAAATTGTAAGTGAATTATTGGCGCTGGACGCCAAGTACTCAGAGGTCGCCGAAAAAGTAGTCATTCCCTTAAAGCAGGCAGGCAAAGAGCAGGAGTCTCTTGCGGTAATGAACGGCGAGCTTACAGATATAGGACGGCAATTGCGGGATAAAGCAAAGGAATATATGGATTTGCGGCGGGAGCAGATTAATAAGTCTATGGACCAATCGGTAACCGCCGTCGACAACAGTGCCAGGGCTTCTCTGACCGCCGGTTTGTTAAGTGCCGTTTTGGGCATTGGCATCGGCATCTTTGCCGCCCGCAGCATCTCCCGTCCGGTCAACCAGTTGGCGGCCGTGGCCCAGCAGGTGGCAAGCGGAGATTTGACGCAGCAGGTAAGGGTGGCAAGTCAGGATGAGATTGGCCAACTGGCGTCAGCCTTTAATACGATGGTCATAGAGCTTAAAACACTTATCAAGCACATTAACGCCAATGTCGAGCAGGTAGCCGCCTCGTCGGAGGAGCTGACCGCCAGCTCGGAGCAGTCTGCTCAGGCGGCTAATCAGATTGCTGTTTCCATCACCGAGGTGGCCGCCGGCGCCAATGAACAAATGGCTGCAACTGACGAAACTTCTGCCGTGATTCAGCAAATGACGGCAGGTGTCCAGCAAATGGCCGCAAGTGCTAATCAGGTTGCCGCCCAATCGTCCCAAGCGGCGGATAAAGCCAAAAACGGCGGCGAGGCTGTGGACAAAGCGGTCAGCCAGATGGCCCGGATTGAAGATACTGTCAACACCTCGGCAGCGGTAGTGGCTAAACTGGGTGAAAGGTCCAAGGAAATTGGCCAGATCGTGGATACCATCTCCGGCATTGCCGGTCAGACAAATTTACTGGCGCTGAACGCCGCCATCGAAGCAGCCCGCGCCGGCGAACAAGGCCGCGGCTTTGCTGTCGTGGCGGAGGAAGTACGAAAACTTGCCGAACAATCTCAGGAGGCAGCTAAAAAGATTGCCGCCTTAATCGGGGAAATCCAGGGAGATACTGCGAAGGCCGTGGTGGCCATGAATGACGGTACCCGGGAAGTCAAGACCGGGGCCGAAGTGGTCAATACCGCCGGCGGTGCTTTCAGTGAAATTGCTGATTTAGTGCTGCAAGTGTCTGCCCAGGTAAGAGATATCTCGGCCGCCATTCAGCAGACGGCAGCCGGCAGTCAGCATATCGTAGGAGCAGTCAAAAAGATTGATGAACTCAGCAGGAAATCAGCGGGTGAAGCCCAGGGCGTCTCGGCAGCTGCCGAAGAGCAGCTGGCTTCCATGGAAGAAATCGCAACCTCCAGTGAAGCCTTAGCAAAACTTGCGCAGGAGCTCCAGACAGCGGTGGTCAAGTTTCGTGTGTGAGTCTCACCTGAACGGGCTGGGTGCCGCCTTCCACAACCGGCGGTATCGGCTGCTAACGGCAATACGGGAGTGCTATACCGGTTATAACCTGGAGAACACTGGTTAAGCCTCCGGCGGAACGGAGTTGGGATATCATAGAACAGATCTTTTTCAGCGTATCTGTCACGCTGGCAACTACCAGCGTTCTTTTAGCAGTCAACCTATACCTTTACCAACAATATCGGGAAAATTTTGTCGGCCTTTGGTCAGCAGGCTGGGTGTTGTATGTTCTCCGGCTTATTTCTGAGTTGGGGCTGGTCTCTGCTCCGGCCACGCCGTATCTTTTTTCTGCGAACCAGTTTGTTTCCCTTCTTAGTGGTATTTTTCTGGCCTGGGGAACCGATGCTTTTGGGGGACATGAGCGCAAGCGGGTATGGATAGGGCTGTCCATCGTGGGGGGATTATGGATTGTTACGGGCAATTACTTATCCCTGCCAGCCGCACTGCTATATATGCCGATTTTTATATTTCTTGGGTTGGTCAACCTCTGGGTTGGCGGAACCATGCTTACCTACCCTATTGCGGGCGCGGGGAAAATAATTGCCGGCTGCACCTTCATTGTCTGGGGGTTGCACAAAGTGAACTATCCCTTTTTGCGAGATGTAGCCTGGTTTGCAACCTGGGGATATTTATTGGGGGCCATTCTGGCGCTGGCAGCGGCGCTGGGCATGCTGATTATGTATTTTGAAAAAGAAATTGCGGAGCGAAAAATGGCGGAAAGTCAGGTGCGCCAACTGATTTATTTCGACAGTTTGACAGGGCTGCCAAACCGGACAAGTCTTAAAGAACGGCTGACAGAGGAGCTCGAAAAGGTAAGCCGGGGGCAGGCGGGAGGCGCGGTGCTGTTCATTGACCTGGACGATTTTAAACTGATTAATGATACTTTCGGTTATACCTGCGGCGATGAGGTGATAATCAAAGCCGGCTCCTATATCTTCGACGAAGCGGCAGCGGCAGATATAGTGGCCCGGATTGGCGATGACGAGTTTATCGTATTGCTGCTTAACAGGACTGACCGGCAGGAAATTGCCGCTATCACCGAGCGTATTTCGCAGGCGCTCACGCGGGATTATACACTCTGCGGCACAAGTATCCGCGTTTCGGCAAGTATTGGTGTGGCACTATACCCGGAGGACAGTGACAAGGCGGAAGACTTGTTTAAGAAGGCGGATCTCGCCCTGTATGCTGCCAAGGAAAGCGGCAAGAATTCCTGGCGGTTTTATAAAAAAAGTATGCAGCAGGACGCTTGCGAAAACATGTCCATTCAGTATAATCTGCGCTACGCAATAGAACGGGGAGAACTGGCTTTGCATTATCAGCCGATAGTGTCACTGCCGGACCGGGACATTATCAGTTTTGAGGCGTTATTGCGCTGGACAAGCCCGGAACATGGAGCGGTGCCGCCTGACCGGTTTATTAAGCTGGCCGAGCAAAGCGATCTGATTCATCTGCTCGGACGGTGGGTATTGCGTGAAGCCTGCAAGTTTGCCCGCACTATGACAGATTTGGGGCTGGGCCAAATAAGCGTGTCGGTTAACATTTCACCCTGCCAGCTGGAGGCAAGGGATTTTGTCTCACTTGTCCGCAGGAGTATTGAAACTGCGGCTATTCAACCCAGTCAACTGGAACTGGAGGTAACGGAGAATGTCCTGATTCATTCGATGGAAGACAGTATTCGCAAATTGCAGGAATTAAAGGTTTACGGTGTGCGTCTTTCACTGGATGACTTTGGCGTAGGTTATTCGTCTTTGACCTATCTAAAAAACCTGCCAGTCAAAAAGCTTAAGATTGACAAGTCGTTCATCGACAAAATCCTCTCCGACGATGCACAGTTCGCCGGTGCGATTATCCATATGGCACATAGCCTGGGCTTGGTTGTTGTTGCCGAAGGGGTGGAAACAGAACAGCAGGCCGCAGAATTGTTTAAGTACCGTTGTGATTATATTCAGGGTTATTTATTGAGCCGGCCGGTGCCGTGGGAACAGGCTATTGACTTATTAATTGCGTTTCGCCGGGAAGCGCCGCTGCTAAAATCGCATTGCCGCCAATAACGGCTGCAATTTGCCGATAATGGCAGCCACACTTCAAGCATGCCGGTCAATCTGTTTTCCTGGTTACTGACTCAAAAAGGGCGTGCCGCATTGCGTTTGTTAAAACGTTTTGGGGTGCGCCCTTTGCCGTTGTCAGCGGCGGCTAAGCTGTGGTGTTATATTGTTTTCGCTTCCCCCGAAGATGACAAGATTCCTAATGGAAATGTCAAAAAATTCAGAAGGTAAAGCCGCTTTTTTCAGGAATAGATTATAAGCATAAGACATACCTGCAGGTTTACCGGCCCATGTGTGAACAGATGTATATAACGTGCCAACTATTTGCACCACCCGCCTGCGCCTGTCAGATTCTGTAACGCGGAATATATAGAGGACTAATAAAAGGAGGAAACAATGACATGAGAAGTCATATTACCACAAGGGGCTTGGAACGGGCAACACACCGGGCTTTGTACTATTCTATGGGATTTTTACCGGAAGACCTGGATAAACCGTTGATCGCTGTTGTTAATACTCAGAATGAGACCATGCCGGGACATGTGCATCTGGATAGCATTGCTAAGGCTGTTAAGGAAGGAATTATTGCCGCAGGCGGGACACCGATAGAGTTTCCGACGATCGGCCTGTGCGACGGTATTGCCCAGGGTAACTATGGCATGCATTATCCGCTGGCCAGCCGGGAATTGATTTGTGATTCGGTGGAATGTATGGTCAACGGGCATCAATATGATGCTATGGTGCTGATTACTAATTGTGACAAAATAACTCCAGGCCTGCTGATGGCGGCTGTTCGCCTCAATATTCCTGCCATCATGATTAGCGGGGGGCCGATGGCTACCGGCTGTGTTGACGGACAGGAAATAGGGTATACCGATTTGATGGCGGCGCAGGGAGATGTGGCCAGAGGCATCATTACCCGTGAGGAGTTGTCCAGACGGGAAAGAGATGCCCTGCCAGGTTGTGGTGCCTGTAATTTGCTGGGAACTGCCAATACAATGAATTTTCTTACAGAGGCGCTGGGAATGTGTCTGCCTGGTTCCACCTGTCTGGCCGGTACCGGCAGACGGCTGGCATTGGCCAAACAAACAGGTATGAAAATTATGGAGTTATACCACAAATCCATTTTACCGCGTCAAATTGTGACCAAAGAGGCCATTGAAAATACAATCACTGTGGATCTGGCCATCGGCGGCTCTACCAATACCATTCTGCATTTGACCGCACTGGCAAAAACGGCAGATATTGATTTTGATATCAATTGTTTTACCGAACTGGCGCAAAAGGTGCCGCACCTGGTGAAGATAAAGCCTGCCAATAATGGTCATTATCCCGCAGATGTCCATAATGCCGGTGGAATAACGGCATTAATGGGGCAATTATGCAGAGACGGTCTGCTTCATAAAGAAGCTTTGACTGTAACCGGAAAAACAGTTGCCGAGAATGTAAGTGAGGTTAAGGTAATTAACAGCAATGTCATTAGGACGCTGGATAATCCCTATTCAGCCAAAGGCGGGCTGCAATTGCTGTATGGCAATCTGGCTCCTCAAGGGTCGGTATGTAAAAGTGCGGCTGTTGTGCCGGAAATGTATCACCACAAAGGACCGGCCAGGATCTTTAACCAGGAAGAGCCGGCAGTTGCCGCTATCTATGGCGGACAAATCAAACCAGGCGATGTGGTGGTCGTAAGATATGAAGGCCCGAAAGGCGGACCAGGTATGCGGGAGATGCTCACCGCTACGGCAGCCATTGTGGGTATGGGCTTATCCAAGGAAGTGGCCCTGATTACGGACGGCCGTTTCTCCGGGGCGACTGCCGGGGCGGCTGTCGGGCATGTGTCGCCGGAAGCGGCGGAAGGCGGTCCGATAGCCTTGATCGAGGAAGGTGATATGATTGAAATTGATATCCCCCAAGGCAGTATTCACCTGCATGTCAGTGACGAAGAACTGGCCCGCCGCAAAACAACCTGGAAGCCGATGAAGCAAGACCATGTAATTAAGGGCAGTTATCTTGACCGTTATGCAAAGATGGTATCGTCAGCAATGGATGGTGCAATCTTTAAATAGTAAATAAAGAAAATTGTGGGAGGAAATAACAATGGCTAAAACAAAAATTACAATTCCTGAGATTCTTGCGACAAAACATAATGGCAAAAAGTTCAAAATGATTACAGTATATGATTATCCGATGGCAGGTATTGTTGACCGTTCGGCTGCCGAACTTATTCTGGTCGGCGATTCGCTGGGAATGGTTATTCAGGGACATGACGGTACAGTGCCGGTAAACATGGAAGATATGATCTATCATGTAAAGCTGGTCCGCCGGGGAGCTCCCAATACTTTTGTCGTAGGTGATATGCCCTTTTTGTCCTACCAGGTAAATAAAGATGAGGCCATCCGCAATGCCGGCACTCTCTTAAAAATTGGCGCCGATTGTGTAAAAATGGAAGGCGACTTTAAAATTGCCAATACCGTAAAAGCCGTTGTTGATGCAGGTATTCCGGTAATGGGCCATATCGGCTTAACGCCGCAGACTGCTGCCATGATGGGCGGGTTTAAGGTTCAGGGCAAAAGCTCGGAAGCTGCGGAAAAACTGCTGCAGGATGCGATTGCCATTGACAACGCCGGTGTTTTTGCCATGGTGCTGGAGTGCATGCCTGCCGGGTTATGCAAACTCATTACCGAGCGGGTGAAATGCGCAACTATCAGCGTTGGCGGCGGCGGGGACTGCAATGGCCACAACCTGAACGCCTATGATCTGGTAGGTATTTTTGATAAATTTGTGCCTAAGTTTGTTAAGCAATACGCGCAAATGGGACAGCAAATGGTAGATGTTTTCGATACCTGGTGCAAGGAAATTGATGACGGCACCTTCCCGGAAGAAAAACATTGCTTTACGATGAATGATGAAGATTTGAAACGCTTGTATTGAAGAAGAAAAGGAATTTCTCACTTTGCTGGCTAAATAATAAGTAGCGGCAAAGGTGGAAAAAGAGGCTGTGAGGCGCAACCTCCAGCCTTTTTTGATAAAAGATGCCAAAGCCCGGCGGGGGCGGCCGTCATACAATGCTGCGACGCTGGCGCTTAACCTCCGCTTATGCATAACGGCCGCCCCCGCCTCAGTAATGTTGACGGTTGCAAGGCCTGCGCCAGCGCTTTTCAAAAACAGGAAATTATAAGTAAAGAGGTGTTGAAACATGAGGAATTTTACGGTAAAGTGCGGCAAAGCAGACATGAGCTTTTCTGTTCCTGAAGAACAGGTGTTGCACGAAATTATTGGCCGGGAGTATCCGCCGGTGACAGATATCCCTCAGGCGGTGCGCGAAGCATTGCTTAGACCGATTGATGCGCCGCCGCTGAAAGAACTCGTAAGACCGGGTGAAACTGTTGCCATTGCTGTCAGTGATATTACGCGTGCCTGGCAGCGGATGCCGCTGGTGCTGCCGGAAATCCTTGCCACCCTTAACCAGGCCGGGGTTCCGGACAGCAATATTACGATTATTATTGCGGTAGGCGGACATCGCCAAAATACCGAAGAGGAGTTTGTCCAACTGTGCGGCAAGGAAATTTGCGAGCGGGTTAAAGTCGTCAACCATGATGCCTGGGACACGGACAATATGGTTTATTATGGTACAACCAGCCGGGGTACGGAGGTTTCTATTAATAAAATAGCCGCCGAAGCCGACAGGTTAATCCTGACAGGCGGCATTATTTATCATTATATGGCAGGTTTCGGCGGCGGCCGTAAGAGTATTGTTCCGGGGATCAGTTCTATTAAAACCATTCGTCAGAACCACCTGTGGGGGCTTGGCGCCGAGGTGGGTTCAGGCTCTAATCCTAACGCTGCTTCCCGGAAAACGCAGGGTAATGACCTGCATGAAGATATGATGGAGATTGCCGGTTTTGTTCAACCGGACTTTATCATTAATATGGTGCCGACACCTGACGGACAGTATGCCGGGATTTTTGCCGGTAATTGGGTTTCGGCCTGGCAGGAAGGCTGCAAACTGGTAGATCAGCTGTACGGTGTGGAAATTGAGGCTCTGGCCGATATTACGGTTGCCAGCGCCGGCGGTTACCCTAAAGATATCAATCTTTACCAAACAGGTAAAACTATGGATAACGCTTATTATGCCGTTAAAAAGGGCGGTGTGGTAGTGCTGCTGAGTGAGTGCGAAGATATTTATGAGCCACAGGAATTTTCCCGCTGGTTTGGCTATGATGATACGCTGGCTATGGAAAAGGCACTGCGTGCAGATTTTGGCATACCCGGCTGGGTGGCGCTCAAAGAAGTCGAATGCAGCAACCACGCCACCTATGTCATGGTAACACGTCCTGAAAATGCCGAGCTTGTTGCCAAGACAGGCATGATCCCCACAACCACACTGGAGGAGGCACTCCGGATTGCCAGAGAAAAATGCGGTGTTGAAAAACCCATGTATACGGTAATGCCACAGGGAGCAAACACACTGCCTATTCTAAAGTAAGACCACCTGGGGTTGTGCAATAAATTCATAGTGAATATCAATAAATTCAGGAGGTAATTACCTGCAGGTTAACCAATACTATAATTAATGAAAATTTGAAAAATTGCGATGAAGAATAAAGCCGCTTTTTGCCGGATGCGGCGGCAAAGTAGCTTAATTCCAAGCAGGGAGCCAGGGCTGAAGGGGGAAACCTCACAGCCCTTTGTGCAATTCGGGAATGCAGGAGTTTAGACATCAATGGATAAATTATTAGTGATACGATACTGATGTTGTGAGGTATGCAGCATGACCATTGACATTATTAACAAAATAAAGGATTCTCTTCAATTGGAAATTGTCAGTGATCAGCATTTTGATTGGGGAGAACAGTACTGGCTGCAATTGGAACCGGACAGTTCGGGCATTCAGCCCACAGTGTCTGTAGCTATTGTATATCCCGGTGCCTGGCAGCAGTCGCATGTGCATACCGGTTTTATTGAAATTGTCATTGGTCTTGATGGCGTAACCACGCATTATTGCAATGAACGGGAAATAAGACTGGGTGAAGGTAAAATCGGCTATATCAGTGAGGGTGGAAAACATTGGCTTGCCAATCGCTCCTCCAAACCGACGGCTTTTCTTAGCATTGTTCACTCGGTGATTCCCAAGCCGTTGAAAGAAGTCAGTATTTCCGGAGATATTGTGCTTACAGAAGTGGCTAAGGCCATTAATCTTGACAGTATTGTGGAAAAGCTGTCCCAATCGGTGCAGATGACGGTTACACTTATTGATGAGGCAGGCAATTTCCTGACAGATAAAGACAACCTGCCGGAAATTTGCCAGAGCTGTCTGGATGAGAAAAGCGGCGATTGTGTCCTGCATGAGGCAACTGAGCGGCAGGCATATGCGGGACAACGGATTTTTCATTGCAAATTTGGTGTTTCTGCCATTCAAAGCCCGTTTATTGTCAATGGCAAGGTATTGGGCTATCTTGGCTGTGGTTATGGAAGAATGTCAACAAACCTAACCCAGCTCGTTCCGGACAATTTCGCCGTCAACAGTGCGCAGGAAGCTTATTTTAAACTGAACTTTATTCACCGGAACCATCTTAATTCGGTGGCCGAAACCCTGTCATTGGTAAGCGCTTCACTGGTACAGCTTATGATTGACTCCATGAAAGAAAAAGAGCTGAGTTACTACCGGATCAATCTAGTCCAGGAGCGGGAAATGCAGGCACGGCTGCATCACTCCTTAAGCCAGGCGCGGCTAAAATTTCTGGAATCGCAGGTCAATCCGCATTTTCTCTTTAATACCCTAAATACCATTTCCCAACAGGCCGAAATGGATGGTGCCACCACCCTGGCGTCATTAACGTATTCACTCTCCAATCTGCTGAGATTAAGCCTGGGAAAAGCCGAGTCATTAGTTACCATCGAAGAGGAATTAAGCTATGTCCGGGATTACTTGTTTATTCAGCAGACCCGGTTTCCCGACAAATTTGCTGTTGCCATTGACATTGAGCCCGCTATGCTGGAAGTGAAAATTCCTTTCATGACAATCATGGTTTTAATTGAGAACTCGATCTTACATGGGTTTAAGGATGTTGCTCAGCAGGGACAACTGCTGGTGCAGGGGTATAAAGAGGATAATTGCGGCATTATTGAGGTGCTTGACAATGGCTGTGGTATAGCTAAACACATTGGGGCAGCGGTGCGTGAGCTGTCCGGCGATGATTATGACCCGCCAAGCCTGAAAGGTATCGGAATTAAAAATATCTTCCTGCGATTAAAGCATTATTATGGAGATATGTTTACATTTACTATTGAACGCTTGGAAGCGGGGGGGACTTTGGCCCGGATTGTCTTGCGGTTATAGTAGTCCACAGCTTTAGACTTGGCGGACTACTGGCTTGTTTTCACACTAAACGAGTGGAGGAGAACAAATGTACAAGATGATTATCGCTGACGATGAGCCTGCTGTACGCCGTTACCTGCGCTATATTGTAAATCAGCATAACCTGCCTTTCGAAATTTGCGGGGAGGCGGCAGATGGTAAGCAGGCCGTGCAGCTGGTGGACCAGTATCAACCGGAGTTTGTTATCCTGGACATTAATATGCCGGTTCTGAATGGACTTGAGGCGGCTGCGATTATCCGGGAGAAGCACCGGGATATCATCATTTATATCTTAACGGCTTATGGTCAGTTTGAGTATGCTCAACAAGCGCTTCGAACCCAGGTTGCCGACTATCTTCTAAAACCCATTAAGCCGGATCAATTGGCCGATACCCTCCGGAAAGGCATCTCCAGTGCGCTGAGTCAACGCATAGCCTGTCAGCGACTTCAGCGTATGGAGCGGCAAATTGCTAAGGACAAGCCGGTCGTCAACCGGCAGAAATTATTTGAACTTTTGAAAAATGACGGTGATAATCCCCAGACACTGCCTTTGCTGCAGCGTATTTCGGCAAAAGAGGACTTTTTTCCGGCCGCCGTACTGTCTGCTTCTTACTGGCCCGGTTCCGGCAGCTCTCACATGGAGGGGCTGGGGAAACGGCTGCTGCAGGAAGGGGTGGAACTTTTTGGCGGACAAGCCATTGTGACTTCTTTTAGTGAAGAATTGGTTATGATTTTTAACCGCTGGGATTATGATGAACGCTGTATGCTGCAGCAGCAGTTAGAAGAGTGGGAGCAAAAATACGGCATTACTTTTTGTGCTGCGGTAAGCCTGGTTGTCAGGCCGTCACAGCTTGGCGCAGATTACAAAAAGGCTAAGAAAAAACGGGCAGCCGGTTTGTTTTGGCGCCAGCAGGGCCTTTTGGTTATCGACAGTGCTGTGGACGGGTCGGCGGAAATAGATTGTGTGGCTGTGCAAAAGCAAATCCGGGATTGTCTGCTGGAACGAAAACCGGACGGAGCCAAAAAAGCATTTTATCAGTTTTTAAGTGAAGCGAAAGAGCGGGCGTGTCAGCCGGAAGCCGTGCACGCGGCTGTTATAAAAATAGTCAATAAGCTTATTGAAAAGTATGCCGAGTATATTATTTCCGACAAGGATGCCAGTCTGCTTCGAAAAAAAATTATCAGTGAAGTTAATCAGGCATCATCGGTAGCGGAATTAGAACAATGTTTGTACAGTTTGATCGACAGCCTGGAAAGCAAGCTTGGCTCTGCTGATCAAAACAGCGCCGGGCAGGCAGTGAAATGGGCGGTTGAATATATCAATAACAACTATCATAAAGACCTTACGCTGGAACAATTTGCTGAAAAGCTATTTATGAGCACAGGCTATTTTTGCCGTATTTTCAAGAAACATGCCGGCGAAGGATATGCAGCCTACCTGACCTCTGTGCGCCTGGAGAAAGCCAGGGAAATATTGTTAAGCGGCAAATATACCGTTGCCGAGGTTGCCCATATGGTTGGCTTCCGTGATGCCAGTTATTTTAGCAGTGTGTTTAAAAAACACTACCGGCAATCACCGAGTACGCTGGTTGCCTCTATAACCAAAGCAGGCTCGTGAGGTTGCTCGCCAAAACCAGGAAGGGGAGGATTTGTATGTTTAGGGGGATATTATCGCCAAGCATTACGGTGCTTGATGCCCAGGGGAACATTGATTTTCCGGGAAACGAGCTTCATATTAACCGCTTAATTGACAAAGGGATTAACGGGATTCTGTTTCTGGGCAGTATTGGTGAATTTTTTGCCCTTTCGCTGGAAGAAAAGAAAGAATTTATTACCTTTGTTACCAAAACAGTCAACAAACGGGTACCTGTGCTTATCGGTACCGGCGGCACGGTGCAGGCGGAGGTTATTGAACTTACCCGGTTTGCGGAACAGGCAGGCGTCGATGGCGCGGTAGTCATTGCTCCCTATTATTTCAAGCTGGACCCGGACAGCATATACCGCTATTATGCCAATCTGGCCCGGAGCACCACTTTGCCCATCATGCTGTATAACTTCCCTGACAGAACTGCCTTTGACCTTGGACCGGAGCTTGTTCTGCGCCTGGTCAGAGAGTTTAAGCATATTGTAGCCATTAAAGATACGGTGGATAATATTAGCCACACGCGCAAACTGATTCAGGTGGTTAAGTCTGAGTTTCCGGATTTTAGCGTTCTTTCCGGCTATGACGAATATTTGCTGCCTAATTTAATGGCAGGCGGTGACGGGGCTCTCAGTGGCCTGACAAATGTAATTCCGGAGGTCTTTGCCGATTTTATGAAGGCCTATGCCGCACGGAATTTTGGCAAGCTTGCCATAGCCCAGGCGCAAATTTCAATTTTGATGAATCTGTATGAGGTAACGTCGCCCTTTGTTGCCGGCATTAAAGGTGCTGTTGCCGCCGTGGGGGTCCCCATTGTTCCGGCGGTAAAAGAACCGGCAGTTGAGCTGACAGCTCTGCAGTCGCAAACCATTCGAATTTTATTGGATAAAGCGGGGATAACTTCCCGGTGCGGTTAACCAAAATCCGGGATAAAATTTTTTCCGTAAAAACACGAACAATGTTTGATAATATCGAACAAAATTTTATAGGTCAAATCGAGTAGGAGGGGAAGGTTTATGGGCAATAGGAGTCATGATATTCTAAAAAAACCCGACTGGTGTTTCAATCGGAGCGTATTTAAATCTGTGGGCTTTTCTGACGACGATTTAAACCGGCCTGTCATTGGGATTGCCAACTCCTGGAACGAACTGGTTCCAGGTCATGCCAACCTGCGCCAGGTTGCCGACCATGTGCGCAAAGGTATCTATCGGGCCGGCGGAGCCGTCGCCGAATTCGGCGTTATTGGGGCATGTGACGGTACCGCCCAGGGGCATGCGGGCATGCACTATATTTTGCCTTCCAGGGATTTAATTGCCAATGATATTGAGGTAATGGTCGAGGCGCACCGGTTAGACGGCATTGTGCTGCTTGGTTCGTGTGATAAAATTGTTCCCGGTATGCTGATGGCCGCGGCCAGGCTTACTATTCCGGCTATTTTCCTAAACGGCGGGCCGATGCTGGGCGGCGTAACGTTTGATGGGCGGAAATCCGACCTAACCACCATGTCTGAAGCCTTGGGAATGCTGAAAAGCGACAAAATAGACGGCGAGACCTATGAGCAATTAGAGGAGCTTTGCGGTCCAACCTGCGGCTCTTGCGCCTTCTATGGCACCGCTAATACCATGTGCTGCATGGCGGAAGCTATGGGAATGTCCCTGCCGGGAGCGGCGCTGGTACCGGCGGTGTATGCCGACAGGCTGAGACTGGCGGAAAGTACGGGCAAAGCTATTGTCTCGCTGGTACAGCGCCAAATAACGGCAGACAAGGTTATCACCTATCAGTCGCTGGAAAATGCCATCAGGGTCTTAATGGCAACCGGCGGTTCAACCAACGCTGTGCTGCACCTGTCGGCGGTTGCGGCAGAACTTGGCATTGATGCCGGTGCCATGATGGCTGCCTATGACCGGCTCAGCCGGACGACGCCGCAAATTGCCAAGGTAAATCCGGCTTCGCAGTATGATATGGAAGATTTTCACCAGGCGGGTGGAATACCGAAAGTAATGGAGGAAATAAAACAGCTGCTGCATGGTGACAGCATTACGGTAACAGGCAAGACGGTGGCGGAAAACCTTGCCGCCTATAAATATAAATATCCTTTTAATCCCAATGTCATCAGTACCTTGGAACAACCCTTCAGCCAACAAAAAGGCCTGGCTATCTTAAGAGGAAATCTTGCGCCCGGTACTGCCGTAACCAAGCCGGCGGCCATCGATCCGGCCATGCATGTATTTACAGGCATGGCCAGGGTATTTGACTGTGAAGAAGCCGCTGAAGCGGCCATCTTAAACGGCGGTATTGCCGCAGGCGATGTTGTTGTTATCCGTTATGAAGGTCCGAAAGGCGGACCCGGTATGCGGGAGATGTATAAAGCTATGAAATATATTTACGGCATGGGTTTGGCCAAGAAAACGGCACTAATTACCGATGGGCGTTTCTCCGGTACAAATAATGGCTGCTTTGTCGGACATATCTCGCCGGAAGCGGCTGAGGGCGGGCCATTAGCCGCAGTGGAAAATGGTGATAAAATCACCATTGATATTCCTAACGGCAGCCTGCATTTGCACCTGTCGGAGGAGGAAATACAAGCAAGGCTGACAAGATGGCAGAGACCGCAGCCTAAGTTTACCCGCGGCTATTTGGGCGTTTACTCTAAGCTGGCAAGTTCGGCGGCGAAGGGTGCTGTAATCGAGATTTAAACGGATGAGCATGCTTTATTTTATGGAGGAGCCTGTTAGTAAGGGCTCCTTCTGTATTTTAAAAGAATTATTATGTAGAAGAGTCTTGAGGGTGTTGCTTTAGTTATTCGCTTATGGAGGTATTTACTTAAAATTCTGTCTTAGCGGGTTTTTATAGTATAATAATCAGGGGGAGGGATTGTTAACAGTGCAAACAGATAAAATCGCTCTTATTGCTCCTAACAAGGAATTTACTTTACGTGCCTTAGATTTGTTCCGCGATTGGGGAGAAAAGATCCATGTGGCTATGGCTACAGGCAAAGATGTTATTTCGATCGCACAACAGCTCAGTGAAAAAGGTGCAGATGTTCTTATTTGTCACGTATCCTTTGCCGAAGCCGTAAAAACAACGGTCAGTATTCCGACAGTTTCCCTCCGGCCTGGCGTTCTGGATATTTTGCGGGGTGTGCAACAGGCCCGGAAATGGCTGGCAGAAAATAAGGAGGAGCAAGACTATGCTAACCTGGTGATAGGGTTAAGGGGTGATGCTGTTGTTGATAATGCTACACTCGTGTCTGACATTGTCGGGCTGCGGACTATGGTTTTATCCGGATTGCCGGGAGCTGGTCTGAATGGAATCGCAGCCATAGTCAGCGAAGTTCCGGATATATCTACAAATGAAAGTATTCCAGAATTTATGACAGAAGGAATTCCCTGTTTTCCGGTGACTGTAGGCCGGGAAGCCTTGTTGCAATCTGTGCAGCAGGCACGTGAATTAGTTGCTGCCGGTCGCGCTAATATGGCAAAACTTAAGCAGTTTAAAGCCATCATGGAGTTTACAGGCGAAGGAATTGTGGCCCTTGACAGTCGCAGTCGAATTACCTATATGAACCATGCTGCGGAAAAAATGCTAAAAAGAAGTAAAGATCAGCTGATTGGCAATCTTGCTGCCACTTTTTTTGTTGACATCAACTTTGATGATACTCTGCGCTATGGGCAGACGAGAATTATAACGTTAGCAGGAGGCGCTGAACAAGCTTTGGAATGCCGGGTGGTACCCATGCTTGTGGGTGGACAAACGATTGGCGCCGTATTAACAATCACCGAAGCGCCATTTGCTTACAAGGATAAATGTGGCAAGGATTATGGCCAAAAAGGGTATAAGGCTGTGTATCATTTTGACGACTTTATCACGGTCAATGCAAGCATGAAGGAAACTATAGAGGCAGCAAAAAGTTATGCCAGTGTGGAGTCTACAATCCTTATCAATGGTGACACTGGAACCGGTAAGGAAATTATTGCCCAAAGTATCCATAATTATAGCCGGCGCGCACGCGGGCCATTTGTTGCTGTTAACTGCGCTGCCTTACCTGAAAGTTTGCTGGAAAGTGAGCTTTTTGGCTACGAGTATGGGGCTTTTACCGGTGCCCGTAAGAATGGGAAAAAGGGCCTGTTCGAACAGGCTAATCAAGGAACTATTTTCCTCGACGAAATTGGTGAAATATCGTTAAGCATCCAGGCCAGACTGTTAAGAGCCATTCAACAGCGTGAAATTATGCGAATTGGCGGAGATAAAATTATTCCGGTAGATGTTGGAATAATAGCAGCGACACACAGAGATCTGCCAGAACTAATCGAAAAAAGACTTTTTCGCCGGGATCTATATCACCGCTTAAGTATTCTCAAACTAAAGTTGCTGCCGCTAGCGGCCAGGCAAGAAGATATTCCCTGCTTGGTTGAAAACATCAATACTAAGTTGGCAGCAAAGTTGTTTAAACAACCGCTGCAGTTTAGCGCTACAGCCTGGAATATGCTGAGCAGGTATCAATGGCCGGGAAATGTAAGAGAACTGGAGAGTATCATTGAGCGGCTGCTTATTCTCAAAAAAGATTGTGTTGTTACCGGTGAAGACCTGGAAAGAGTGTTAGACTTAGATTGCGACCGGCAGGATGGTGGCATGAGATTGGTGCCAAAAGGAACAATACAAGAAATGGAGTACTCCATCATTCGACAGGTTTTGCAGGAAACAGGCAGTCACGAACGCACTGCAAAAATTCTGGGAATTAGTACGACTACGATTTGGCGGAAAATTAAACTCTTTCAAAATGAAATAATCAATTACAATTTGAAAGAGTCAGAATAGATTAAATAATACCTGAATTATAAGCCTGATATATCGCTATTAAGATATGCCAGGCTTTCATTTTGAAATGACAGGATTTTTGCAAATAATTATAATAATAGCGATATTTAGACAATTATCTGCGCCGTTCTTGCTTTTGCGGGAATAAAACGATTAATCAAAAAAGTTGGCGCGATATTTGCATATATAATATTGTGAAAGTGAGGATGGATATATTAATGGAACGCCTGGCGATTATTGCGGACAATCTAATCGGAGCTAATGATGCGGGGGTGCAATTTCGAAAATTTGGTTTTAGTACACAGGTTGTACTGAATCATTTGGAATTAGTCAGCCACTGCGCAGGTGTAGACGTCATTTCAGTCAACACCAATTCGCGGACCCTTTCGGCTGAAGTTGCTTATGACCGTGTTAACCAAGTGGCGACAGCATTGCACAAACTTGGGTTTAAACAGTTTTACAAAAAGATTGACTCCACGTTACGGGGCAATATTATTGAAGAACTGAAAGCCATGATGGATGCACTGGCGCTTACTTTGGCGGTTATAGTGCCATCTTATCCGGCTCATGGACGGATTGTGGAAAATGGGTATTTACAGCTTGTACAAGAATGGGGCGATAGTAGTGTACCTGTTCCTGTCGGCTATATACCTTCCATTATCAGATGCAGCCCCAGTATACCGGTAGCTATTATTGGCCTTGACGATGTCCGCCAGGGTGAAAAGAAGCTTGTTCAAAAAATTACTGCTTTACATACCGCTGGTATCCGAGTGATTGCGATTGATGCAGTGACTGAAGTAGATTTGCGCAATATTGCAATTGCCTTATGCCGGTTGTCGGTTCCTTATCTTGCTGCCGGATCATCAGGTTTGGCCGGTAGTATGCCGATTGCCTGGAAGGTTGTTAACCAGGAAACTATGAGCATGCGCCAAGGGACTATGGTTATTGCCGGAACTTTGAATCAGGTTACAGCAGAACAAATAACCAGCATGTTAGATTACCCCAATACTGAACTAATTATAATTCAATCAGCAGTCATCTATGATGGCCAGGTTGCAGAAGAACAGGCAAGGGTGATGACAAGTATAGGGTCTTCACTGCATAGTGGCCGGATCCCGGTAGTAGTTATCGATACATTGCTTGAAAGCCGCAACAACACTGATGCCCTCAGCCTGTCGGTACAGGTGCAGAAGCATGGCAATACTGTAACTGCTTTATTAGGTCAGATTGCCAAAGAAACTGCAGAACAACATGGCTTATGTAACCTTGTTATATCCGGCGGGGGGACGGCGACAAGGATTTGCCAGACCCTGGATATAACGGCAATTGATCTTGAGCGCGAATTACTCGCCGGTATTCCCATTGGCAAAGCAGTTGGCGGCAACTGCGACGGGTTGCATCTGGTTACTAAAGCCGGCGGTTTTGGCAAGAAAAACTCACTAAGAAAAGTATTGGAACTGTTATAACAAAGTTATCCATATAGTGCCAAAGGTGCTAATGTCGGAATAAGGGGGGATAAGTACCAGGAGATAGAGTTTGTTTGGCACTAAATAAAACAATAGGGGGAAATTATGAAAAGACTGTCCTTGGTTTTACTGTTAGTGTTTAGCCTTGTTGCTATGGCGGGGTGTGGCGGAACCGGTACGAAAAGCGATACTGCATCTGGAAAGAAACCAATTACACTAAAGTTAGGACACATTCAAAGCGAATCCGACTTGTGGCATAAAGGTGCCCAAAAGTTTGCCGAACTGGTTGCAAAAAAGACGAATGGTGAAGTAACAGTTCAGATATTTCCCAACTCTACAATTGGTAATGACCGCGATATGACCGAAGGTTTGCAGATGGGGTCGGTAGACTTTGCGTTAGTTGCCGGAGTTCTTGGTAACTTTGAACCAACCTTGCAAATTATGGAAATGCCCTATCTGTTTAAAGATGAAGCACATTTACGCAAAGTAATCTATGGACCGATAGGCGATGAACTGCTAAGTAAATTACTCAATAGTTCGAACATTAGGGGACTGTCCTTCTGGGAGCGCGGGCCGCGTCAATTAACAACAAATAAGCCGGTTAACACGCTTGAAGACATTAAAGGTATAAAAATTAGGGTACCGGAGATTCCGCCAATGGTTACAGCCTGGAAAGCTATGGGCGCAAATCCTACCCCAATGGCTTGGGGCGAAGTGTATACATCATTGCAGCAAAATGTTATTGAAGCTCAGGAAAACCCGGTACCGTACATTCACGCTGGTAAAATTTACGAAGTGCAAAAGTATATTGCTATGACTAATCATAAGTATGAGTATGTCGTTATGGCGATGAGTAATAAAACTTGGGAGAAACTGACTCCTGATCAGCAAAAGGCCATTAGTGAAGCGGCAAAAGAAACAACTGAATATGAGAATAAATTGGTTGCTGATAAGACTCAGGATCTGTTAAATGATCTACAGGCCAAAGGAATGAAGGTAACCACACCGGATACTACTCAATGGGCAAAAGCCGCACAAACCACCCACAAGGAATTTGCCGAGAAATACGGGATTGACATCTATAATAAAATTATTGAAGCCGGCAAGTAATTGTAATTAATTCTGTCGCAAGGAGGACTTTCCAGCAGTGGAGTCGCTAGGGAAGTCCTCTGGATGGGAAAGGGGAAATGCCTATGTTCTCAGTGTTAGAAAAAAAACTTTATAAATTCCTTTTGGGAATGAGTTTTTTGTTAATGTTGTCTATGGTATCAGTAATTTTCCTCCAGGTGATTTCTCGCTATGTGTTTAGCAACTCATTAACCTGGTCGGAAGAAGTAGGAAGATACTTGTTTGTATGGATAACATTCCTGGGTACTGCCCTAGCGGTACGTAATAGATCCCATGTGGCTCTAGATGTACTTATAGGCAAACTGCCGCAGTCTTTGAAAAAGCCGGTAATTGCTTTTGGTTACTTGACGATGATGGCACTTGCCGGTGTTATGATTTATGCCGCAATAAATATGATAACCCTTGGATCGCGGCAGGTCAGCGCAGCTTTGCAAATACCCATGTACTGGGTGTATCTGATTTTGCCAGTCAGCGGTGTATTGATAATTTTTTATCTGGCCAAAAATCTGTATGAAGATTGCATGCAAGGAGGTACTGAGGATTGACTCCTATACTGTTTTCAACTTTTATTGCCCTAGTTTTTCTCGGGGTGCCAATTGCCTTTGTCTTAGGTATTGCCTCCTTAGCAGCTATGGTATTGGTCGGTGATTATCCATTACAGGTAGTGCTACAGCGGATGTTTGCGGCAGTAGATTCTTTTCCGTTAATGGCTATTCCCTTCTTCATGTTGGCAGGCTCGCTCATGGAAAAAGGGGGAATTACCAGCCGCATTATCGGTTTTGCATTATCGCTGGTAGGTGGCATCCGCGGTAGCTTAGCGCATGTGGTTTCAATTACCGGTGTCATTATGGGTGGTATTTCCGGATCCGGCGTTGCTGATACGGCAGCCATTGGGAGCATCATGGTACCGGAAATGACAAAACGTAACTATCACAAGGACTTTTCCGCTGCTTTGGTGGCGGCTGCCGGCAGTATCGGACTGATTATTCCGCCAAGTATTGCCATGATTATTTACGGAGTGTCGGCCGGCGCTTCCATTGGTGACTTGTTTATGTCCGGGTTTGTGCCCGGTATACTGATTGCTGGCGGTTTTATGGTTTATTCACATTATATAGCCATCAAGCGGGGCTATCCAATTGAAGGCAAAAAGATCTGGCCTGAGCGGTGGGTTTCTTTTAAAGATTCTATTTGGGCCTTAATGATGCCGGTAATTATTATCGTTGGTATTCGCTTTGGTGTTTTCACGCCCACCGAAGGTGGGGTTGTTGCTGCTGTATATGCGATTATAGTTGGTAAATTTATTTACAAAGAATTAAACTGGAGCGATTTCCCCGATATTTTTGGGAAGGCGGTTATCAGTACAGCCACAATTTCTTTTCTGATTGCCACTGCATCGTTATTTAGCTGGTTGTTAGCCTGTGAACAAATACCGCAGCAAATCACTCAGTCAATCTTGAGTCTTTCAGACAATAAACTTGTTATTTTAGCTATGATTAACGTACTGCTTCTTATTGTCGGTATGTTCTTAGACAGCGGGCCGGCCATCATTTTACTGGTGCCTGTGCTGGTACCTGTAGCTCAATCACTGGACGTTAACCTTGTTCAGTTTGGGTTGATGATGGTAATAAATTTAACTATCGGTTTGTTGACTCCACCGGTAGGGACAGCCCTGTATGTTTCCAGTAATATATCTAAAGTTCCTTTAGTAACATTAAGCCGGGCCATTCTTCCGTTTATCGGTATTATGCTGTTGGTGTTAATGCTAATTACCTATGTACCTGAAATGACTACCTGGGTAATCGGAAAGTAATAGGCTTGGAAGGCGGTGTATAAATGAAACAAGAACTGTACTTAATCAAAGATATGGAGAAGCCGGACAAATTAGAGCTTGCTGATATATTCCGCCATATTGACGATGGTTTTAGGTGCCAAACGGCGGGGAAATCACTGGCAGGTAAGAAAATCGGTGTTTTGTCAGGAAGTCGGGGGATCTGTAACATAAAGGAAATCGTTAAGCATGTTGTCTGCCTGCTGCAGGCGGCCGGGGCAGAGGTAGTTGTTCTGCCGGCCATGGGTAGCCATGGTGGGGCGACAGCCGAAGGCCAGAAAGCTGTTTTGGCTGATTATGGAATTACTGAAGAGTATCTTGGGGTACCCATTGTTTCCGGCATGAAGGTCGAACAGGTGGGTAATGTTAACGGTCATCCGGTATATGTTGACAAAAACGCGATGACGTTAGATGGTGTTGTGCCTGTTAACAGAGTAAAAGCACACACCGATTTTCATGGTCCCCATGAGAGTGGTGTGGTTAAAATGTTAACTATTGGCATCGGAAAACGGGCGCAAGCCGAGGCTGTCCATCGCCATGGTATCAGAGGGCTCAGGGAGCTCATCCCGAAAGTGTCTGCCGTTGTGCAGAAACGAATACCTTTAATAGCGGCAGTTGCTATTGTGGAAAACAAGTTTGATGAAACAGCAATTATCGAAGTGCTAGGAGCTGATAATATTTTCGCCCGGGAGCAAGAGCTGCTGGTATTATCGAAGAAACTGCTGCCCCAAATTCCTTTTGACAATTTAGATGTACTTGTTGTCCAGGAAATGGGTAAAAACATTTCCGGCGTTGGGATAGACCCCAATGTTACTAAACGGATGCGCATCGAAGAAGTAATTGATGAACCGGGAGGGCCAAAACGGATAGTGGCGCTGGATTTAACCAAGGAATCCGGCGGCAACGCAGTCGGATTGGGGATTCCGGACGTCATTACTGAACGTTTGTATAATAAAGTAGATTTCAAAAAAACGTATATTAACACCATCACGTCGGGTTTTTTAGAGCGGTGTTTCGTACCTGTAAAAATGCCTGACGATTACCAAGCCGTTCGTGTTGCCCTAAAAACATGTGGTCGTGCGGTCAATTGGGACAGTGCACGAATTGTATTTATAAAAAACACGTTATCGCTTAGCGAAATGTATATTTCGCCGGCGTTAATAAAGGAAATACCGACAGAATATGTCGTGGAAAATACTGCTGTAACTGAAGTGTTTAATAGTAATGGGAATTTAATATTATCATGGGCAGCAGCAATTTAATAAGATTTAATATACTAGGGGGAGGTCGATTTTTATGAGTTGTGGTTGCAGCCGCAGCCAGCAATTACGCAAAGTCAATTATCAGGGAGACGGCTTGCGGGCCGGAATGCAGTGGGACGAGCCGGATCTGGGGAAACTCCAGATTTTAATTGATACAGTCCATGGCGACAGCCATCCTGGCAGCAGCCATTTGGGGGGACTGGCCGACGAAGCAAAAATCGGTGTTTACGAATCACAAGGCAAGCCGGCGGTTTATGCGGTTACTGATATCTGTGACGGTATCGCCATGGCGCATGACGGGATGAATTACTCCCTGGCCAGCCGGGAAATCATGTCCTTTATGTTTGAAATCCATGCCCTGGCATCACCCTTTGACGGCGCTGTGTTTATGGCATCCTGTGACAAGTCGGTTCCCGCGCAATTAATGACCATGCTGAGGCTTGATATGGCCACTCTCCATGTGACCGGCGGTTCCATGCTCAGCGGTCCCAATTATATGTCCTCCGAAATTCTCTACGGAGCCGGTGACAAGTA
>NZ_BMBX01000021.1:0-56861 GCF_014634905.1 Sporomusa sp. GT1
CGAGTCTTAAATATGTGAAATGCTATGTAAAACTGAGAATTAAAGAGATTCTTTAAGATTATTGAAGGAGGTTATTATATGGGTACTTTTATTGAACGGGCAAAATCGACATGCGCTCTGGGTGGTGCCATTGTTACCATAGCTTCGTTGCCGCGGGCTATTCCCATTGTTCATGCATCAGGCGGGTGCGCCACCATGCTGTCAGGCACCTATAACCAGGCAAGCGGCTACAAAGGTTCAGGCTATTGCAGCGGCCATATGACACCTACCTCGAATGTTGTTGAAAAAGACATTGTTTTTGGCGGCGAGGAGCGGCTGGAGGAACAAATTACCCACACGATCAAAATAATCGATGGAGATCTGTATTTTGTTGTGACCGGCTGCCAGGTAGAAATCATCGGTGATGATGCCGTCGGTGTGACCCGGCGCTTCCAGGATGGTAAACTGCCTGTGCTGGCAGCCAATACCCCCGGTTTTTTGGGCAATGGCTTTAAGGGCTATGATGTGGTGCTGAGTACTCTGGCTGCCGAATTTATCGAGCCCAAAGCTGCCAAAGCGGCAAAGACCGTCAATATTTTAGGCATAATGCCAGGGCAGGATGTTTTTTACCGGGGAAATATCAGCGGCATTCAAAGATTATTAAATAAGCTGGGCATCAAAGCCAATACCTTTTTTGGCGATGGGGAAACCATCGAAACCATCAAAAATTACGGAGACGCAGCGCTGACAATTGTTTTTTCCGACAAATACGGCATCGATACTGCCAAGGTTTTTGAGGAAAAGCATAACATTCCGTATATTACTGCAGATCTTCCTATTGGCGAGACCAGGACAGATGCTTTTTTACACACAATTGGCAGACGTCTGGGAATTGAGCCGGCCGCCATTGATGCGCTTATTGCTGAGGAAAGGCGCTATTATTACAGCTATCTCGAACGGTTTCTGGATATTTACGGCGATATCGACTTGCAGCGGTATGCCATCGTTTCGGCCGATATTAATTATGCTTTTCCGTTAATCAGTTTTCTGGCTGACGATTTGGGTTGGGTACCGCATCTTGTTGTTATCAATGAAGAGGTGGATGAGCTTGGCAAAAAGCGATATGACCAGAAATTTAATCAACTGACTTCAGAGGCCAAACCCAAAGTTGTTTTTGAACAGCATGCCGGACAGCTGCTGAACCATATCCGGCAAAGCTGGCCTCATAACAGCAATGATAAGTACTATGATGCACTCAGTCCGGCTTTCCTTGTCGGCAGCAGCCTGGAAGGGTCTACTGCCCAGAAGATCGGAGCCGCATTCCTGCCGGTTTCCTTTCCGGTCACTAACCGGGCTGTTTTGAATAAAGGCTACACCGGTTACCGGGGCGGGTTATCACTTGCCGAAGATCTATTTTCAGCGCTTGTCAGTAATCGATAGAAGGAGGCAGAATCATGTCCAAATTAACCGAAAACCTTACTTATGATTATTTAGCCGCCGAGGCTGCGCCTACCAGAGAAGAACGGATTGAAGCAACCTATGCCTTTGGTGGTTCTTGCTCAAGTCTGAAACTTGGCATGGGAAAGGGCTGCACTAAGTATAACTGCCGGAAGTTTGCACAAGGCGGCGGCTGCCAGTTAACCTTAGCCTTAGGCATCGTCAGAACCTTTCAGAATACCGTGGTCATCATCCACGGGCCGCTGGGCTGCGCTTCCAATAACCTGGGGGTGGCCGGCTATAGTAAGACCTTTAGGGTGCTAAAGCATAAACCGGTTACCGATAATATCTGGTTACACACCAATTTGGATGAAAATGATGTTATTTCCGGCGGCATTGACAAATTGCGTGAAGCAATAGTATATGCAGAGCAAGAATACCGTCCTGATGCTATTGTCATTGGTAATAGCTGCGTACCTGGAATTATCGGTGATGATATTGATGCTTTAATCGACGAACTGGACGGGCAGCTCTCGGCCCGGATAGTGCCTGTTCACTGCGAAGGGTTTAAAAGCAAGTTTGTTGCCACCGGCTATGATTCGGCTTACCATGGAGTATTGAAGAAACTGATTGATCCTGTAAGAAAAGATGAAAAAACAAATCCAGGCGACAGTGCCGGGACAACTGCAGTGGAACAATATATTCACAATAAGACTGTCAATCTTCTGAACGTGGGCTCCACCAGCTATGGCGATGAAGTGGAGTTATCAAGGCTGCTTAAAGCTCTTGGCCTGACAGTGCGTGTAATGCCGCTGTATGCAAGTATTGAGGAAATTTCCCGTATGGGGGAAGCTGCACTCAATGTCAGCATTTGCGCCACCCATGACGATTACCTGATTGGTCACTTGAAAGAGCGTTTTGGTACAGAATATATAATCGATACCCTGCCGATCGGTATTAAGAATACCAATCAATGGCTGCGGGCTATTGCAGCATTCTTTAAGCTCGAAAATGAAGCAGAAGAACTAATCGCCATGGAAACTCTCCAGATTGAAGCCGCTCTCGAACCCTTTAAAAAAGTGCTTAACGGCAAAACTGTTTTTGTCGGCGGCGGCGAGACCCGTATTTTTACAACCGCCGAATTTTATCAGTCTTTAGGAATGAAGGTTCTGGGGTTGAAACCGCATAATTTTGATCGTTTTGCCGTACCGATGATTGATGATATTGATGACCCGGAGGCTGTTGTTGATGTGGCGCCAGGGCAGCCGGCCGAAGAACTGGTTGTACTCAGCCGCCTCAGGCCTGACCTTTATGTCGGCCATACGGGAGCCAACGCCTGGGTAACCAAACTGGGTATTCCCACCACACCGCTTTTTGGCCAGTCATTTAACTATATGGGTTATTCAGGAGCCTTTGAACTGGCGAGAAAAGCGGCGAGAAGGCTTCAGAATACCGCTTTTGCAAAAAAAATAGCGGCCAATGTAGCCCTGCCGTTCCGGCCTGAATGGTATGCAAGTAATCCGTTTGACAACATCAAAGAAGCACAGCAAGGTTAAGTAACAGGCAAAAGGACAAACGGTTTTACTGCAGAAAAATGAGGGATACTTCAAAAAATGAGCCATAGCACAATCAATACAATAGGTACTTGCCGATAAGACGTATAAAATGTAAGATTATAGTAATAAATATTCACCAAACACTAAAGGAGGATGATTTACCGTGCCTTATCTATTAAAACCATTACAGGCAGGTTCCTTATTATTGAACAACCGCCTGGTTATGCCGCCGATGGCTACTGCCAAAGCCGAACCTGACGGCAAGGTGAGTTCAGCCGTCCTGGATTACTACCGGGAGAAATCAGCAGGCGGTTATTTTTCTTTGATTATCGTTGAACATAGTTTTATCCAGCAGGCAGGCAAGGCCAGTGAAAATCAGCTTTCTGTCGCCGATGACAGTGTGATTGACGGCTTAAAAAGGCTGGCGGCTGTTATTCAGGCAAATGGCACGAAAGCGGTGCTGCAAATCAACCATGCCGGGAGTGCCGCTTCTCAGGAAATCACCGGTAGTATACCGGTGGGGCCCTCTGCCGTAAAAAATCCCCGTAAGGGCGGCATTCCTCACGAGCTTACCCGGCAAGAAATTGGTGAAATTGTTGCCGCCTTCGGTGCCGCTGCCTATCGCACAAAACAGGCCGGTTTTGACGGCGTGGAAATTCACTCCGCGCATGGCTATTTTTTGAATCAATTCTTATCACCGCTGACCAACCGGCGCACTGATGAATATGGTGGTGATTTGCCGGGAAGAATCCGGATCCATAAAGAGGTTATTGCTGCCGTACGGGCCGCTGTAGGGGAAGACTTCCCCGTTCTCCTGCGTCTGGGAGCTTCCGACTATGCAGAAGGGGGAACCACCGCCGCCGACAGTCAGATTGCCGCCAGCGAATTTGAAAAAGCCGGAGTCAATATCATTGATATTTCCGGCGGTTTTTCCGGCTATACCATTCCGGGAAACAATGAACAGGGATATTTTGCCCCACTTAGTACGGCAGTTAAGGAAGCTGTTGCCATTCCGGTTATTCTTACCGGCGGCATTACCGACGTACAGGCCGCCGAACAACTTTTAGCTCAGGGCAAGGCCGATCTCCTCGGTATCGGCCGGGCGGTATTACAGGACTCGCTATGGGCGAAAAAAGCGGTGGAAAGCCAAGCGCAATCGGCTTTATAGGCAAGTGTAATTACCCCTGCAAGACTGCTCCTTTAGCGCCCGCAAAAACAAATTCTGGGAAGATCAAATAATTTTGCCAGACCTGCTGCAGTCACACCATAATAAATGACAGGCTTTCCTTGCTGCAGTTCCTGGTAAGTGTCATTGACCAGGACGCTGCCTGTGGCCAGGACAATATCCGCCCAACGGACATGTTCGGCATTGAGGGACGCATCTTCAATCCGTACGCCACAGCGAATGTGACCGATATTATCCGGGTTAAGATCGGTTACGAGCAGGTCAAAGCCGGCGCTCTTCAGAGCCTGGATAAGGCCGGGCTGCAGCCCGATAAACGCGATCTTGGGCTGGCCATACCGCATCTGAATATAGGCCGGCAGTTTCTGAGCGCAAAGCGCTGGTTCGCTATCTTTGCAGTGGACGGTTGCCTTTATCTGCTGCAAATTACGCAGGACAGCGTTCAACGTTGCAACAAATACTGCTCGGCGAAAATTGGTGTCCAGCGGCAACTGCAGCACTTCACCGAGCGTGCCTTCAAACCGCCCTGGCCGGTCGGTAAAGGCTTGGCCGGCGCTACCGCGAAAGCGGGCCTCCATCATGACTTCTTTTCCGGTGAGAAGGGGATAATCGTCCCGGTCCGGCTTTCCAATCGCTTCTGCGGGAGTGAGATCGTGTGCGGACACAATATGAACCTTTTCGTTCTCATTCCATTTGTAGGTTGCCGCTAGTTGGCGAAGTTTTGTTCTGGCTTCTTGGAGTAGTGTCATACCATCATCCTCCTTATCCTACGGGTCGTGTTGCTTTGGCATAGATAAAGGCGCATTCAGGGTGATGCAATGTTCTTCCCGATGCGCCTTGGCGCTTACTTAGTGACCGCCGTCCTATGCAAAGACCGGCGGCAAAGTTTCATTTGCTTAATTTTTTTCACAAGCGAATGGCCAGGATACAATGCCGCCCTCCATAACCTTAACATTGTCGAAGCCTGCGCTTTCCAAAATGCCTTCAGCCTCATAGCCGCGCAGGCTGATTTTGCAGAAGGCTACAATTTCATCGCTTTTGTTTAATTCGTCCAGGCGGCTGCGTAACTGCCCCAAGGGAATATATTGGATGTTTTTGCAGTCAGCCAGACGAATTTGACGGCATTCATCCGGGGTGCGCACATCGAGGAAAACAGTTTGTGCGGATGTCATTTTTTCTTTAGCCTCAAGGGAGGAAATGCCTTTTAATTTACCAGCTAGTTTATTCATGACCGCGTTGGCCGCTACGGCAATATTGTCGATAGGCGAGTTATACGGCGGGGCATACGATAAATCAATATCAAATAAGTCATTAATGGTACCGCCGAATGTCAGGACTGTGGCCGCAACATCCACCCGTTTGGCCACTTCGCCTTTCCCTACGGCCTGCAGGCCCAGTACTTTGCCGGTAGCGGCATCGGCAATCAATTTTACGGTAATTGGTTTGGCTCCCGGCATGTAATGCGGTTTGTCGTGACCGGCTACCATGGCGGTGATATATTCATAGCCCAGTTGTTTGGCTTCTTGTTCTGTCAGGCCGGTTTTGCCAACGTTTAGGTTATGAATTTTGACGACAACAGTATTGAGAATACCCTTGAATTTTGCATGACCACCGCACAGATTCTCGCCGATAATTCTTCCATGCTTATTGGCCGTCGATCCCATAGGGGCAAATACTTTCCGGCCTGATAGCAGATTTGTATTTTCTACGCAGTCGCCGCCGGCATAGATTGCCGGGTCGCTGGTGCGGAGTTCTTCATCTACGGCGATGGCGCCGGTTGAGCCTAGCAATAATCCGGCCGCCTTGGCAAGCTCTACATTGGGGCGGGCGCCCATGGCCAGGATGACCAGATCGGCGGGGAGAGTGTGCTTGTCGGTTTCCACTGCCTCTACGGCATTGCCGCCGGTGAAGCGTACCACTTTTTCTGCTGTCAACAGGGTAAGGCCTTTATCCTGCACATATTTGCTCACGATACCGGCTATTTCCGCATCCAGAAAGGCCGGAAACACCTGGTCTTTCATTTCTACAATTGTGATCGGAATGTTCCAGTTAGACAGGGCTTCGGCCATTTCCATGCCGACCAGTCCGGCTCCAATGATGACGGCATTTTTAAAGCTTTTTTCTTCCAGCCCTTGCCGGATTGCTTTGGCGTCAGCCGGATGCCAGAGTTGATAGATATTGGCTAGGTCTACGCCCGGCAGTGGTGGTTTGATGGCTGACGCGCCGGTGGCAATGACCAGTTTGTCATAGATAAGTTGTTCTTCGGTGCCGGAAGCTAGATTTTTAATGGTTACCGTCTTGGATTGGCGGTCAATGGCTGTGGCTAGAGTCCGGGGTCGTACGACAATATCTTTGACATTTTTAAAATAGCCGGGACTACGCAGGATGCCCACCGGTGTTTTCATTAAATCTTCAATGTCTTTCACATCACCGGCTATGTAATAAGGCATGCCGCAGGCACCATAAGAAATGAGGTCGCCTTTTTCGATGACGGTGATGTGCGCCGCCGGGTCGCACCGTCTGGCTTTAGCTGCGGCTTTCAGGCCAGCAGCCACTCCGCCGATTACCACAATGTTTTGCATAACAAAATCCTCCCTCACTATGATTTTTTCAGTTCTTCCAAGGCCTGCGCCAACTGGTCGGTGCAGGCAGTCTGGTTAAGACAAAGATTGCTTCGCCTCCCTCTTGTAGAAAATGAACTATATTTCACAATTGTGTTAAAAAATATATCACTGGATATGTTTTTTTGGTAATTTGGGGGATATTACCGTCTTGTCAGTTAAGAAGACAGTGTCCCCTATATTAATATAACCGCCTTTTAAGATGATGCCAAACCGGCCTTCTCTGCTAACTATATAAGGCCTGCCCTGCTCTTTGTATTGTTCTTTACCGACATGTTTAATTTGTATTAAAACTTCATTGCCAATTTGTACGAAACTGTTGGCAGAAAACTGCTCAAGCGGAATCCCGGAAACGGTGATATTTTCAGTATAGCCGCCGTTTATTACCTCATCATATTTTTCGGCGGGTACTTTGTTCATAGCCTCTATTGGAAATAAGCTTACTTGCCGATCCCAGTTACCGCCATGGGCATCATTTTCCAACCCCCAATGTTCAATCACCTTTACCCTATTTATGCTATTTTTTTCGATACCTTTGCTTGAGCTTATGTGAATAGATAGAACAGTTCCCACTTTAGATACCTCCTTTCAAAAACTTATTATTGAAGTTATTCTAGTCGAAACAGTGCTATTCCTTTTTATAACAAACCCTCATAGATGAGACCCTTACTTGCGATTTCGGCAAGAAGGATTTCGATTTAATCACTGCAGGAAGAAAAATCGTTGTTAGAAATAAGCGGCGATGCTTTTCTTTCTTCAGGTTCTAAGTGAATCATTACATCGCAGATACCCAAATGATGTCTGATGGCTGCTTCAATTTGATCGCAGATGGCATGAGCCTCATCCAACGGCATGTGCTTATCTAAGATGAGATGCATATCAATTAGGCGATAACTTCCCGAATATCTGGTGCGTAGCTGGCACAGGGATATTACTTGATCATGCTGGTTAATGATTTGAGAAATTAGCTGTTCTTCTTCTTTAGGCAGACTGATGTCGGTTAGTTCCACGATATTTTTTTTGATCATTGTGTAGCCTGTTTTCAAAATGATTATGGCCATCACCATGGCAATCACCGGATCGATCCATGCCCAGCCGGTGATGTGGAGGAAGAATAAGCCAATCAATATACCGCCGGATGTCCATATATCGGTTTGCAAATGGAGTGCATCGGCTTCCAGGGCTGGGGAGTTAGTTAGTTTAGCAACTGTCAGCATTTTATAAGAAACAAAATAGTTGACTATGATAGAAACGATCATGACGATCATTCCGTATGCCAGAAACACGGGCGAATGGGCTTGGATATAGTTTTCATAGGCTTCATATATAATCCACAAAGCCGCTGCTACAATGAGCAATGCTTCTATGGTGCCAGATATATTTTCGAACTTGCCGTGCCCGTAGTGGTGATTGTCATCGGGAGAGGCAGCAGCCTTTCGTATGGCGTAATAAGCGATCAGAGTTGCCAGCAAATCGACGGCCGAATGAATGGCCTCGGAAATGACACTGATGGTGCCGGTAAACATACCGACAAATAGCTTTAATATTAACAGCAGAGAAGTGGCGATGATTGAGAGTTTAGCCGTATTCTGTTTTAAGGAGTTCATGCTTTCGGTCATAAGGAGACCTCCTTCGTAAACGTTATAATAGGTAAAACAAGGGCAGTACGTTAATGCCAAAGGGGGACTTACTACGGAAAGCGTGGGAGTCTTGTAAAATATTATGAAATATATTTCATAATATGATCAAAAAATTTTATGTTTCGTCACGATGAACAGTAGTAGCTTGATATCCGGGGCAAGTAAAATGGCGCATGGCCTGCATTTCTTCAATGGTTAAGTGATTATATGGCCGACTCAAAAATATCCTTCCATATTTTGAACTATGTTTCATAATCAATATATAATACTCAATGGGGAATGTCAAGAAATGAAATAAGATTTAAGAACACTATATGGATAACCGGCTGCAATGAGTTGGTGGTAGGCCTTGACAATGGAAACAGATGATACTACGATAAATACAAACGGGAATTAGATGGAATATCGTAATAACTTATCTTAATAAGATTTATGAGGGAGGTAACCTGGGTGATTCTGGCCAAGGAACAGATAAATAGATATTTACGGCATATTATCATGCCTGAAATTAGTGGTCCGGGACAGAAAAAACTTTTAGAGTCGTCGGTTTTTATCTATGGAGAAAGTGTGAGCGCCGCAGCGCCGGCGATATATTATCTGGCTGCATCCGGTATCGGTTCCATACACTGTCAGTTTGCCGATAAAGCGGGCTTTGACAAGCTTGCTGCCCGTATTCGTGATTTAAACGGCGATGTCTCGATTAGTTTAGCAGACGGACAGGATAGCGGTTTGCGAATTTTTCTGGGTGGGCCGGAGTTTATCAAAAAATCCAAGTTGGCTTCTACACATTTTCTTCCTGCCGTAGTGGCGTTTTATTACGGTTGGCTGGGTGGTATCCAGGTGTTTAAAGCCGAGGATGATCTGAATGTATTCCTGGCAAAACTGCCTGATTTACAACCAGCCGCCGCCTATCCTGCTGATACAAAGGTAACTGCCGAAGTCTTTTCAACCTGCTTCCTGGGGGCGTTGTGTGCTATGGAGGCAATTAAACTGATCCTGGATATTGGCGAAACCGCAGGTGATTTCTTATATTGCAATCTTTTCTCCATGGAGTTTTCTAAGGTTGGCCAGGCAGAACTGGAACAGACCCTGGCCGGGTTAGCTTCGGTACAAACAACCAGCGCCCTGAATTTTGACCTGACCGACAGTAAAGTGCTGATTGTCGGAACCGGCGGACTGGGATCGCCTGCCGCCTATGCGCTGGCATCAGCCGGTGTTGGCACAATCGGTCTGGTAGATTATGATGCGGTTGAAATCAGCAACCTTAACCGTCAAATTCTTCATTCCGGGTCAAGAATCGGGATGCCGAAGGTGGAATCGGCGGCCCTGTTTTTACATGACATAAACCCGCAACTTAGTATTGATACATATCATACAGCTCTGAGCAAAGAAAATATTTATAGTATCCTTGAAAATTATGATCTTGTTATTGCTGCAGTTGACAATTTTCCTGACCGCTTTCTGCTGAATGATGCCTGCTTTTTCACGAAAAAGCCAATGCTTGATGCCGGTGTACTTAGATTTGATGGCACCTGTATGAGTATTATAACACCCCAAAGCCACTGCTATCGCTGTACGCTGCCGGACATTCCTTCCGGCGGCAGTACGCCGACATGCGCTGAATCCGGGGTGCTTGGCCCGTTGCCGGGAATCATGGGCTTTCTCCAAGCAGCCGAAGCCGTTAAATTATTATCCGGTCAGGGGAATACCTTACACGATAGAGTATTATTCCTGGATGGAATGTTTTCTCATTTTGGCACCATACAGTTGCGCAAGCAGAGCGGTTGCCGGCTATGCGGTACAAATCCCGCAATCCACGAACTCCAGGAATATAAATTCGTATGTTCTGATGAGGAGGATACTCACCAGGAGTAACAGCATAGTAGCCTGAGACTAATTTAATAAGGTGAATAGTTATGCGAAGTTGACCAGAAATACTGGAGGCTTGGTGCTACCCCTGTCAGGGGTAGCGCCAAGCCTTTTCGTTATCCTGACAGAAAGCATGCCTTTGGCCAAAGGCTCGGCGCAAGTCGTGTTTTCTTTACCCTTAGGCATGTTGAAAAAGAAGGGAGACAGGAGTATGACATTTCTTATCTGGAAAAGCCTGCTGCACCGACGGTTGCAGAGTATCGCCATGATTGTTTCGATTGCTGTTGGCGCAGCCATCATTTTTAGCGTTGCCGCCATGTATAAAGGGGTGGCAGCAGGCATGGAGCTTTCCCGGCAGCGTATGGGCGCTGATATTGTTATTGTGCCGTATGGGGTGACGTTAGAGCCCAGCCTGCTCTTATTTGGCGGGGCGACGGCCAATTCCTATATGCCGGAAGGATATGTGGACAGCGTACGCGCCGTCCCGGGTGTTCGTACGGCTACACCGCAGTTCTATACTCATTCTCTAACGGCAGATTGTCATGATATTGGCAGCCAGAACCGGATGATTGGGTATGATGCGGCCAGTGACTGGATTATTGCTCCATGGCTGAAGAAGGTTCATAAAGATGAGCTTAAGGATGATGAGGTCATTTTAGGAGCCAAAGTACCTACCTGGACACAGGGAAAAATATCGATTTTAGATCAGTGGTACAATATTGTCGCCGTGGCGGAAGAAACCGGGACAACGCTTGACTATTCCCTGTTGGTCAGTATGAATGAGGCCAGACGGGTGGTTGCCAAAGATAAATCGTTGCGGGGAATATGGGAGAAACAAGGCTCCCCGACTGAACTTATTTCGACTATTTTAGTGCAGGTGGATGAGGGGGCAGATATGAATGAAGTGGTAACCGCTATCCAAAGTGCCGGACTCATGAAACCAATTGTGGCGGCAGAAGTGAAAAAACGTATTGCCGATCAGTTTACGGTATTTTTGCTTTTAATTGGCATTGTCGGTATCCTGGCAGTACTAACCTCTTTGCTGCAGCTTTTTTCCCGGTTTTATACACTGACCTGGGAACGGCAGGCAGAGTGGGGGCTGTATCTGGCTTTTGGTGCCTCAGGGCGGGATATTGGTGCTGTGATTGTTGGCGAAGCGGCCACGGTAGCCATAACAGGAGCGGCTGCCGGCCTGCTATTGGGGGGCGGCTTGTATCAAGGCAGCTTGACGTTACTGGAATCCTACCAATCGTTTCCCTTTGTACCGCCATCCTGGACCTTTATTGGTGTTCTGGCTATTGGTATTACCGTACTGTTCACCGGACTGGGTGCTCTGGCCGCCTGGCTGCCGGCCTACCGGGGCAGCCGTATTGATCCCAGTGTTATTATGACCAGAGGAGAATTTGATTAAGGAGAAAGAAGGGGAAATATGGAGAATCTGCTGGAAATGCGGGACATTGGCAAAAGTTACGGCGAGGATATCATTTTATCAGGGCTTTCCTTTACGCTGGCAAGGGGAATGGCGATAGCCATTATCGGACACTCTGGCGGCGGTAAGACTACACTATTATCGATAATGGGACTGCTGCAAAAGGCGACTTCCGGACAGGTACGGATAGACGGTCTGGATATTGCCGGTTTATCTTCTGCCATGTTGGCTAAACTGCGCGGTCAATATATCAGTTTTGTCTTTCAACGAGCCCGGTTAATTAATTCGCTGACTGCGTTGGAAAATGTCATCGCACCGGCCTGGTTTATTCGCCGCGGGGAAAATCTGGAACAGCAGGCACAGGCTTTGCTGGCGCATTTCGGTTTGTCCCACCGCCTGCATCATAAGCCGCAGGAACTGAGTCTTGGTCAATTGAGACGGATTTCGCTGGCCAGGGCATTACTGCTTAAACCGCCAATCCTATTGGCCGATGAACCGACAAATGATCTGGATCCGGCGTTGGCCGGAGAAGTTGCTGCCTGCCTGCTTGCTGCGCGCCAGGCGGGCAGTGGTGTAGTTATTGTCACCCATGACGTGGGTTTGGCGGCACAAGCGGATCAAACTTTCCGTCTGGCAGACGGGGCATTGCATTCTGTTGCCTGCCAGTAAACTAGTTTGAGCGTATAACGGCAGAAGCAAAGGAGAGCTTGCCTTATCAAGTCTTAAGGCAAGCTCTCCCTTATAGTAATCAATGAGTCCAGGCAAAATCCCCGTATCTTTCAGACCTGCAGAACCGAGTCTGCTTTCAGCCATCTGCTTACCTGGGAGGTAAGCTCGGCGTGTTTGCCTGTAAACACGTGATCTGCCTGCATACGGATCAATTCCTTTTTACCCCTGTAGCCATCATACAAAATTTCCGACCCTGACGGTGGCACCACAATGTCCTGGCTGCCATGAATAAGCAACAGTGGTGAACGGTGATGCCGGGTTCGGGCCAAAGGATCATAGCGATTTTCCAGTAAGTCGTTGACAAAGTTGGGCGTGAGGCTGAACCCCTTACCTAAAAAGTTCGATACTGTCTCGCCTTGTAAGGAACGCTGCCACAGGTCAGGCCCTAATATAATGTTCCGGAAATTTTCGATCGGTTGAGTTACCGGAGCCAAAGCCACCCGCCCGGCAATGGCCTGATCTTCATGACTCAGTACAATAAGGCCGCCCAGACTATGTCCCAGTAAATAGATGGGTAAGCCATCAAACTCCGGCAGGTTTTTGACCCAATCAATCACATTGCGTAAATCGGTCTGCCAGTTTTTGATGGTGGTGTCAACGGCAAATTCACCATCGCTTTCACCTGAACCGGTAAAATCAAAACGAACGGCGATGAACCCTGCTGCTTCAATAGCATTGGCCACATGGAGCATTAGCTGATTTGCCCCGACTTTTTCGCTGGTGAAGCCATGGCAGCAGATGACAATCGGTGTCTGGGTTACAGTGAAGCTGTTGACGTGAATCATAGCAGATAATTTGCGGCCTTGACTGAGTATCCATTCATGTTGTTTCATGGTACTATCCCTCCCTAACTAAGATAAGGCTCAAAAG
This sequence comes from Sporomusa sp. GT1, assembly GCF_014634905.1. NCBI lineage: Bacteria > Bacillati > Bacillota > Negativicutes > Selenomonadales > Sporomusaceae > Sporomusa > Sporomusa sp. GT1. Next base: position 13,314 of record NZ_BMBX01000021.1, read on the forward strand.
CGACCTAAGTCATTTTTGAGCCTTTAGTTTTTCTAATCAGCTTTACATATTATATTATCCGGTTTTTTGGTTAGCCCAACTGATTGACGGCCTGGGCGATTCGGTTAAGTCCTTCTGCCAACACCGGGCGCGGGCAGCCAAAGTTTAGGCGCATAAAGCCGCTGCCTTGCCGGCCGAAAGTTGCACCGTCATTTAGTCCCACTTTGGCGTTGCTGGCAAAGAATTTTGCCAGCTCTTGCTGTGGGAGATTGAGGTTGCGGCAATCAAGCCAGGCTAAATAGGTGCCTTGCGGTTTACTGACCTTAATTGCCGGAATGTTGCCGGTAATAAACTCTGTCAGATACTCGGCGTTGCCTTCAAGGTAGACTAACAGCTCATCAAGCCACGGCCCGCCATGGCGGTAAGCGGCTTCCAGCGCGGTGATGCCGAATACGTTGCTTTTGCTTATGCCTAGCTGCTGGAGAATTTGTGAAAATTGCCGGCGTAATTTGCTATCCGGAATTATGGCAATCGAGGTATACAGGCCGGCGGTGTTAAAGGTCTTGCTGGGAGCGGTAAGGGTAATGATTTTGTCTGCATTGCCGGTTTGCAGGGAGGCCAGCGGTATATACTGATGGCCGCTATATACGAGATCACCGTGGATTTCATCTGCCAGAATTAATACGTTATTTTCCAGACAGATATTTATCAACCGGGTTAGTTCTGACTGCGACCAAACCCGGCCCACAGGATTGTGCGGACTGCACAGGATTAGCATTTTAGCTTCCTTGGCTTTGGCGGCTAAGTCCGCAAAGTCCATGCGGTATTCACCGTCTTCATATACTAAAGGGTTTTCCAGCACGGTGCGGCCCTGACTTTCCACACAGGAGAAAAAGGGCGGATATACAGGCGGCTGGATGATAACCTTATCATTGGGATTGGTGAATGTTTGTACAGCCAGTGTAATGGCCGTTACTACGCCGGGAGTACTTAGCATCCAATCGGGATTGGCTTGCCAGTTATGACGGTTCTCCAGCCAGGCAGTTACGGCATCATAGGCATAGGAATGGGGCGAAGGATAACCAAAAATGCCATGCTCAACGCGGGCAGCTAATGCTTCCGTTACCGCCGGCGGTGCAGCAAAATCCATATCGGCAACCCAAAAGGGGAGCACATCTTTTGAACCAAAAAGTGTGGCAGCGTCATCCCACTTGGTGCTGCCGCTGTTTTGACGCGTAATTACAGTATCAAATCGAGTAGTCATAGTAATCACCCTTATTCATAGAATATAAGCTGTTAGCCAAGTAATATTGGTTATGAAGCAGGATCAGGGTATGCAAAAAAGGCTAAAGTACGTCCGGGACAGACAATACTTTAGCCTTCAGTCTCTCTGATCAGCTAGCTGGAAGTAAATAATATATAAATATAGGCTACCATTAGTGCGGGGAATTGTCAAGAATTTGAGAGAAAAACTCATGAAAAATTCCACAAAAAAACCTTGTATTTTTGGCAAGTGGTCAGTATAATAAATTACAAGTTAATAAAAAAAATACAAATGAGACTGATTGGTGGATCAACCAAAGGTCAGGATAACAGTTCTGCAGGACTGTCATTCTGGCCTTTTTTTGTTCTAAAAGAAAAAATTCTTAAAAACAGGATTCTCTAACAAGCTGGGAGGGGTAACACATGAGCAAAAAAATCAAGCAAATTGCAATTTATGGCAAAGGCGGAATTGGCAAATCGACAACAACTTCCAACATCAGTGCAGCGTTGTCAAAATTGGGTTACAAGGTAATGCAGTTTGGCTGCGATCCGAAGGCTGACTCAACCAATACGCTGCGCGGCGGTACGTACATTCCTACAGTGCTTGATACACTGCGTGAGAAAAACAAGGTGCAAGCCGAAGATGTAATTTATAAGGGTTTTAATGGTGTGTATTGTGTGGAAGCAGGCGGGCCGGCTCCCGGTGTCGGCTGCGCCGGGCGGGGCATTATTACGGCAGTTCAGCTGCTTAAGCAATTAAAAGTATATGAAGAACTGGAACTGGATGTTGTTATTTATGATGTTTTAGGCGATGTGGTATGCGGCGGTTTTGCCGTACCTATCCGTGAAGGTATTGCTGAGCATGTATTTACCGTATCTTCAGCCGATTTTATGGCAATTTATGCGGCCAATAACTTATTCAAAGGAATTCAGAAATACTCTAATTCCGGCGGTGCACTGCTGGGAGGGCTGATTGCCAATTCAATTAATGTTCCCTATGCAAAAGAGATTGTGGATGATTTTGTACAGCGGACGCAAACCCGGGTGGTGGAGTATATTCCCCGTTCAGTAACCGTAACCCAGGCCGAGCTTCAGGGAAAAACGACAGTGGAAGCGTCGCCAGGTTCTGAGCAGGCGAAAATTTACAGCCGCTTAGCCCAAAAGGTAATAGAAACCACAGAATCCAAAGTTCCATCCCCTCTGGAAACGGCCGAATTACGCAAGTGGGCCGCCACATGGGCCGATCACCTGCTGGCCATGGAAACAGGTGAGGTTCGCAGTGCGGCGGCTGGTATCTAAGAGGGATTATCCGGAAGTTAAGCCCTCCCCTGCCGCTGCTGGCATGTTGTTTAAACGGGGGCAAAAAAAGCGAGGTGAATTGTATGGGCAGCGTATGCTTCAGTACGCTACATGCTGATGTTCTGGAAAAAACAAGTAAACATCCTTGCTACTCGGCAGATGCTCATCATAAATATGCCCGGATGCATTTGCCGGTGGCTCCCCGGTGTAATATTCAATGCAATTATTGTAATCGTAAGTTTGACTGCGTCAACGAAAGCCGTCCGGGAGTCACCAGCGAGGTATTGACACCAGAGTATGCTAAAGATAAATTTGTCTGGGTTAAAGAAAAAATGGAACACCTCAGTGTTGTTGGCATTGCCGGACCGGGTGATGCGCTGGCTGACTGGCTGTTCACCCAACAGACAATTAAACACATTCAAGCCCTGGATCCGGAGATTACCTTCTGCTTATCGACAAATGGATTGCTGCTGCCAGAATATGCGCCTGAAATTGTGGCTTTAGGTATCCGTCATGTTACAGTAACGGTTAATGCGCTGGATCCGGCGATCGGGGCAGAAATTTATCAGTTTGTATCCTATCAGGGTAAATGGTATACAGGTGTCGCAGCAGCAGGACTGTTACTGCATAATCAGTTGGCAGGCATAGCGTATTTAGTTAAACATGGTGTTATGGTTAAAATCAATATAGTTATGATTAAAGGGCTTAATGACAGACACATACCGGCGGTTGTCAAAAAAGTAAAGGAACTGGGAGTGTTTGTTACCAATATTATGCCGCTTATTCCCGCGCCGGGCAGTGCCTTTGAGCACTTACCCCAGACCAGCATGAAAGAACTGAATGCCTTAAGGGATGTTTGTCAGCTTGATATTCGCCAGATGCGCCACTGCCAGCAATGCCGGGCCGATGCCATCGGCTTGCTGTATGAAGACCGTTCGCAGGAATTCCGGATGTGCGACCGGCCTCAGGACGGCGTAACGGTAAACAACGGGAACCGGAAGCTTTACCGGATTGCTGTTACCTCAAAATATGGAAAACTGGTGGATCAGCATTTTGGTCATGCCACTAAACTGCTTATTTACCAGGGCGATGGACTGCGGTTTCAGCTCCGTGAGACCCGGACGGTGGGTCAGTATTGTGCCGGGATGTCAGAGTGTGATGCCGAGGCTGGGGACAGCGGGAGGGAGAAGATTATTGAGGCGCTGAAAGATTGTAATGCGGTACTGACAATGCGTATCGGCTATCATGCGAAAGAGCGGTTGCGAGATAAGGGGATTTTTATCTCAGAATACTGCGATACAGTAGAAGCAGGTCTTCGCTATGCAGCAGCTCAAATGCAGTCTCAGGGTGCGGCAGAAAATCAGTAGGAAACTATTGACAAATAGGTTACGGGCAGTATAATTTAAATACAATAACATTCCAAAATTTGGCTGATCAGAGAGGCTGAAGGCTGAGGTATTTATCCGCAAGGATGTACTTTGGCCTTTTTTTGTTATTATTTTTGAATAAATTCGTAGAGGGGATGTGTTAGTATGTCTAACATTGCCGGCAGTATAACTGCTTTAATTGGCGGTACGCCATTGCTGCGCTTGAATAAGGTAACAGCCGGAGCTCAGGCGGAAATCGTGGCTAAACTGGAGTCGTTTAACCCTGGCGGCAGTATTAAGGACCGCATCGGTTTCAGCATGATTAAGGACGCTGAGGAAAAGGGACTTATCAATGAAAATACGGTAATTATCGAGCCTACCAGCGGCAATACCGGCATTGCCCTGGCCTTCATTGCCGCTGCCAAAGGGTACCGGCTTATCCTGACCATGCCGGAGACCATGAGTGTGGAACGGCGCAGCCTGTTGAAAGCATACGGTGCGGAACTGGTGCTCACTCCCGGCGCAGCAGGCATGAAAGGCGCTGTTTTAAAAGCCGAAGAATTAGCTGCTGTGACGCCAAATTCATTTGTGCCGCAACAGTTTAATAATCCGGCTAATCCGGAAATTCACCGGGCCATTACCGCAGACGAAATATGGAAGGATACAGACGGTAAAGTAGATATTATCGTTGGCGGTGTTGGCACAGGCGGTACGATTACCGGTGTGGGCGAAGTACTCAAACAGCGCAATCCTGATATCAAGGTGGTCGCGGTTGAACCCTTAGATTCCCCTGTTCTTTCCGGTGGGCAGCCCGGCCCTCATAAGATTCAGGGAATTGGGGCAGGTTTCGTTCCCTATGTACTGAACTTGGATGTAATTGATGAAATCTTTAAAGTGAAGAATGAAGAAGCTATTACTACCGCACAGCGTTTGGCTAAGGAAGAAGGTGTATTGGTCGGTATCTCTTCCGGTGCAGCGGCGTTTGCCGCCCTGCAGGTAGCCAAAAGACAGGAAAATAAGGGGAAATTGGTTGTGGTTATTTTGCCGGATACCGGCGAGCGGTATCTTAGCACCATACTTTTTGCAGAAAATGAAGGATCAAGTTTATAGCTTCGATACTGCTTGGATTGCAGTTTGACGATAGACAATAAAGGAGGAAGTTGGATGTCCAGCAATCAAATAGCACCAACAGAGATTTTTGGTGCAGATGACAAAATCATTGCCCGCAATATCCGGCGTGTATTCAAAATTAAGCGCAAGCCAAACGAAACAGCTACAGAATTTGAAGCAATTAAACAGTTGGATCTTACTGTTAAACAAGGAGAATTTTTAGCTATTGTCGGCCCAAGCGGCTGTGGGAAATCAACTTTTCTGGACATGATTGCCGGTTTGGCTCACCCCAGCTCCGGCGAAATATATATGGATGGTAAACTGATTGACGGTCCGGCTTTGGACCGTGGCATCGTAATGCAGGGGTATGCGTTGTTTCCCTGGCGAACAGTGCGAAAAAACGTTGAATTTGGGCTTGAAATAAAAAAGGTGCCGTCAAAAGACCGCAAGGAAATCAGTCAGCAGTATATTGAATTAGTCGGCCTGAAAAACTTTGAGGACAGGTACCCCCATGAATTGTCCGGAGGCATGAAGCAGCGCGTAGCTATTGCCAGGGCATTGGCTTATGATCCGGAGGTCTTGCTTATGGATGAACCGTTTGCAGCCGTTGATGCTCAGACCCGGGAGGTTCTGCAGGAAGAATTGTTGCGCATTTGGGAAAAAACCAGGAAAACCATTGTTTTTGTTACACATGGTATTGATGAAGCAGTATTTCTGGCAGACCGGGTAGCTGTAATGACGGCAAATCCCGGAACAATCAAAGAAATTGTTACGATTAATCTGCCAAGACCGCGTGATGGTATCCGTTCATCAGCCGACTTTGGCTGGGTTCGGCACAAAATTTGGGAATTACTGCAAACCGAGCATTTCACCGCTGGCAAGACGAAGTTATCTGGAAAAAATGTGGCTGAATCCATATCTGCGTCGGCAGCATTGTAAACTGAATCAGTACACTTTTGCATTGCATCTTGTTTGGCTGATGATTTGTCGATAATAATTAATTCGGGGGTGTAATGTGGAAAAGTTAAGTTCCAAGAAACGTTTGTTGCCGCAAATTATGGAGTTGATCCGTCATTCGCTTCATACGGTTAAGTATGGGCACTTAATTTTGACAGTGCAGGACGGCTATGTGATTAAAATGGAGAGAACAGAAAAATTTATTTTTACCGCTAAAAATAAATCCGGCTATATAGTACAGGATGTTCCAGCAAGACAGCACTCTTTTCAGCCTAAAATCATTGCTCAGCTTGAAGGTCTGATGTATGGGCAGCTGATTATCCGAATTGAAGATGGCAAGGTGGAACAGATAGAGAAAACCGAAAAACGGCGGATTAACGAACAGGAAGGAATTTACGGAGATGGTATCTAAGGCATAGTTGATTGAAAAAAGGGGGTGATGATGACGATTACGTATGAATGGGGAGACTCTTTATATATCAATATTACCAACCGCTGTACCAATAATTGTACTTTTTGCGTGAGAAATAATCAGGAAGGTATTTCCCGGGGAATGAATCTGTGGCTGGAACGGGAACCTACGGTCAGTGAAGTTCTGGCAGATATTCAAGCCAGGGATATCTATAAGTACCGGGAGTTTGTATTTTGCGGATATGGAGAACCCATGCTGCGAACTTATGATATTGTTGAAATATGCAGATGTTTGAAAAATACATATAATATACCTATTCGCATAAACACAAACGGGCATGCCAATTTGATTTGCGGGCAGGATATCACTTCACAGTTAGCAGGGCTGGTGGATGCTGTTTCTATTAGCATGAATGCAAAAAACAATAAAGAATATCAGGAATTATGCCAATCCGATTATGGTGAAAAAGCCTATGAGGCTATGCTTGCGTTTGCTGCTAAATGCAAAAAGTATATTCCCCAGGTAGTACTGTCTGTTGTTGATGTTATGTCTGATGACAATATCCAGTCCTGCCGGGAGATTGCCAACAGAATTGGTGTTGATTTTAGAGTCCGGCATTATCAATCATAATTTAGAGATAGAAATGAGTCAGAAAAAATTTCTGACTCATTTCTATCTTACTGTTCCAGCGCCTGGGCCAAATCGGCAATAATGTCTTCCACATCTTCAATGCCGACAGACAAGCGCAAGAGACAGTCACTAATGCCTAAGCGCTCACGAATGTCGGCCGGGATGTCGGCGTGGGTCTGGACTGCTGGGAAGGTGATCAGCGATTCAACGCCGCCTAAACTTTCGGCAAACTGGAGGACTTTTACCTTGCGCAGCACTTGGGCAGGCAGGCGGGGATGGTCTACGGTGAAAGACAGCATGCCGCCATAGCCAGAGGCCTGGGCGTCCTGGATTTCTTTACCGGGATGGTTGGCTAAGCCGGGGTAATAGACTTTGGTAACACTGGGATGGGTGGTAAGCCACTCGGCGACAGCCTGTGCGTTTTTTTCGTGCTGGCGTGACCGGATTGCCAGTGTCTTGATCCCCCGCAGTAAAAGCCAGCTGTCCTGCGGCCCAAGGATGGCGCCGGTAGCGTTTTGGATAAACCCGATTTTTTCACAGAGCGCGGGGTCACCGGCAACTACCAGACCGCAGACCACATCATTATGGCCTGACAGGTATTTGGTACCGCTATGGAAGACAATATCGGCGCCCAGAGTTAGCGGTTGCTGGAAATAGGGGGAGAGGAAGGTGTTATCCACAATGACGTGCACCGGTTGTGGGGTATGCTGACGGGCGATAGCCGTTATTGCCCGGATATCGGCAATTTTCATCAGCGGATTGGTGGGTGTTTCCAGTAAGATGGCTTTCGTGGCAGGCTGCAGTGCCTGGCGCACCTCTTCCAGGCTGCTGGTATCGACAAAAGTAACTGTCAGACCGAACTGGCTGAATATCTTGTCCATAATGCGATAGGTTCCGCCATAACAGTCTTCGGTAATAATCAGATGATCACCAGGCTGATACAGCATCAGTATTGCCGAAATGGCAGCCATGCCTGAAGCGAAGGCAAAGCCGGCATGTCCTTCCTCCAGGGCGGCTACGGCTTCTTCCGCCGCCTTACGGGTAGGGTTCTGGGTACGGGAATAGTCATAGCCGGTGCTGCGGCCGAGTTCAGGGTGGCGGAAGGTGGTTGTCTGGTAGATGGGAGTGCTGATGGCACCGGTGGTTTTATCGGTGACAAGACCTGCGTGGACGGCTTTGGTGGCAAATTTCATAACATATCATCTCCTATTTTGTGTTTGCGGCAGGCAACAAAAAAACGACTCCACCGTAAGAAGAGTCGCCTGTATGCGCTGATAACTCATCTTCCGGATTGCTCCGCTGGATTTAGCACCTTGCATTGCTGCCGGTTGCCGGGTGTCATAGGGCCAGTCCCTCGACCACTCTCGATAAGTTTAATTATTTAATTTTATTGGATTTTATTTTTGCATACTTAATACAATTTGTCAATAGATATTTTTATGCTTTTTATCTGCTTGCCTGCTTGATATTGACGCCGGTTGAAAAACCGGATATCATGATTTCAACAGGCATAACTATTTTGGGAATACGGGGAGGCAGTAACAGTATGACTGATAAAAAAGATATACTGGCATTAATAAAAAAAGCTGAAACAACCCATGAGCTTACTAAAGATGAAATTGTTGCGCTGCTGATAGATACCGAATACGAAGCGGAATTTTTTGCTGCCGCCGACCGGGTGCGCCGAATGTATGTGGGCGACGAGGTACATTTGCGTGGGCTGATTGAGTTTTCCAACACCTGCAAACAAAACTGTCTGTATTGTGGTCTAAGGCGGGATAATAAAAAGGTAAACCGTTATCGTCTGGGACCGGAAACCATCCTTGATTTTGCAACCAAAGCCAAGTCATACGGTTATCGCACGGTTGTGCTGCAGTCAGGCGAAGATGAATGGTTTGATGTGGCTGCCATGGTTGATATTATCAAAAAAATCAAGGAACTTGGTTTGGCGATTACGCTGAGTGTGGGTGAAAAAACCCGTGAGGTATATCAAGCATACCGTGATGCCGGTGCCGACCGGTATTTGCTCAGAATTGAGACTACCGACAAAGCATTGTATGAAAAACTCGATCCGGGCATGAGCTGGGATAACCGGGTAAAATGCCTGCAGGACATAAAAGAGCTGGGTTTTGAGCTGGGAACAGGTTCTCTGGTCGGTATACCGGGGCAAACTGTTGAATCGCTGGCCGATGATGTTTTGTTTTTCAAGAGCATGGATGCGGACATGATTGGTGTAGGTCCGTTTATTCCTAATCCGGACACGCCGTTAGCCAAAGAGGCAGGCGGTACTTTTGAATTAAGCACCAAGGTGATGGCTATGACCCGGCTGCTGTTACCGGATATTAATATTCCGGCGACAACCGCTATGGAGTCTTTGAACCCGCAGGGACGGGTACTGGCGCTGCAACGGGGGGCCAATGTAGTGATGCCCAATGTTACCGAGGGCGAATACCGGCAGCTGTATTTGCTCTACCCGGGGAAGATTTGTATCAACGACACGCCGGCTCATTGCCGTTCGTGTATTACCGGCAAAATTCAGGGTATTGGCCGCAAGGTAGCTGAAACGCACGGTTTCCGGGTAAAGCGGGCTTAGCAGCACTGGAAGGGAATGAGCGTATGAATAAACATATTTCTGAGGAAGTGCTTGCGTTGATTGAGCAAGCTGTGAAACATATTAATTTTGGTTCTGTTACCCTGGTACTCCAGGATTCACGGATTATTCAAATGGAGAAACTGGAAAAAATCCGGATAGGCGAACAGCCGCCGAAGGGCGCAGGTAAAACTGCAGCAGCTGCCACTGGGGTGCGAATGCGGATATTGCAGTCAGTTGACGGCATGGAATATGGAAAAGTGGCTATGCAAATCCAGGCAGGGCAGATTATGCAGGTGGAAAGAACCGAAAAATACCGGGTAGGAAAATTAACCGGCCTTCATGGCGACGGAATTTAAAGAAACATACGGCGATGAACTGCTTATAGTTCATCGCCGTATGTTTTTTTAGGGGTTTGTAATTTAAACAAAAAGATGTTAAAATTAATGTTATTAAAATTAATAATATTGCAATTCAATGCGATGAGGAGGCTTTACGGAATGGTTAAGGACAATGAATATAAGACAAGAGTCAAGGCTCTTGTCGGGCTATATATACTCACGATCCTGGAACAAAGTCCGGCTTACGGAAATGAAATTGCGGAACTCATTAAAGGCCGTACTTTGGGTATGATTTCACCCAATCCCAATGCCTTGTACCCGTTACTGCGGAAGATGGAGGAGCGCGGCTACATTGTTGGCAGCTGGGATAAGCCTGATACCCGAAACAAGCGGGTATATTCGATTACTGAGCAAGGTGTGTCCTATATACCGACCCTGCGGGAAATTGTCAGGCAAAGAATTAATGAGTCGGAACGCAAGCTTCAGATACTGCGCCGGGATTTGTTTGGTGAGGGCAGGGAGGAATAATAATGGGTCATAAAAAAGTGACGAAAAAGAAGTTTATGGCTGTGGCGGGACTTGTTCTCGCTATCGTTTTGTGCGGGGGATTATGGTGGTGGATCAAATACGCCGGTGTAGTCTCAACCGATGATGCCAGAGTTAAAGGGACGATTGTTACCGTAAGTTCGCGAATTTCGGCCAGGGTGGACGAACTGCCGGTTCAGGAAGGCGATGAAGTGCAGGCCGGTCAGGTGATTGCAAAACTGGACAGTAAGGAGCTAGAGGTGCAAGTGGCTCAGGCTAAAGCCAGTCTGGCTGTCGCTCAGGCCAAACTGGCGGGCGTCAAGGCCGGCAGCCGGCCGCAGCAACTGGCTCAGGCTGGGGCTGCTACAGAACAAGCGGCGGCAAACTTAGAAAATGCCAGGAAAATGTATGAACGTGCCGAAGCGCTTTATCAGCAAGGCGCTGTTTCCGCGCAACAACGGGACACAGCGCAAGCCAATCTGTCTGTTGCCCAGGCACAATATCATGCAGCAGGTGAATCGTATAGCCTGACGGCAGAAGGGGCGCGTTCTGAAGATATTCAGGCAGCTGCCGCTCTGGTGGAACAAGCAGCAGCGGCGCTGAAAAATGCCGAGCTTCAACTGGAACATGCCGTAATCCGGGATCCGATTGCCGGTGTTATCGCAGTAAAGTCGGTTAATATTGGTGAAAGCGTGTCAATCGGTCAACCCATTGTCAATATCGCAAATCTGAAAGATGTGTGGGTGGCCGCCAATATTGATGAAACCTATATCGGAAAAGTTCATACCGGACAAAGTGTTGATTTTACTATTGACGCCTACCCGGGCCGGAACTTTACCGGCGAAGTCAGCGAGGTAGGTGCTGCCACCGGCTCGCAGTTTGCCTTGCTGCCGACGGAAAACACTTCAGGCAACTATACTAAGCTTACGCAAAAACTGCCGATAAAAATTAAGGTTTCGGCCAATGAAATCTTTGCGCTAAAACCCGGCATGTCGGCTATTATAAGTGTGCATGTCAAGTCATAAGAGGTATATATGAAAAATTCTACGCCGGCGAACAAGTATTTAGTGCTGTTTACAGTAACTTTGGGAACCATGTTAAGCGGTTATGTGAGCAGTTCGGTAAATATTGCTTTGCCCAATATTATGCAGGTTTTCGGCTTTACTATGGATTCGGTAGTGTGGGTATCGCTGTCTTATATGCTGCCCTATGGGTCGATCCTGCCCATTACCGGCAAATTGGGAGATCAATTTGGCAGAAAAAGGCTGTATTTAATTGGATTAAGTCTTTTTACTATTGCCACACTGCTGGTGGGTTTAGCCTGGAATAGCACGCTGCTGATCATTTTCCGGGTACTGCAGGGGATTGGAGCCGGACTGTTATTTCCCAATGCCATGGCATTAGTTTCCGAAGCCTTTCCCGCCGGGGAACGCGGTAAAGCGTTGGGAATATGGGGGGCACTGGCTGCTGCCGGCAGTGCCCTTGGTCCGACGATTGGCGGCTCTATTGTCGAATACCTGGACTGGCACCTGATTTTTTATTCTATTTTACCGGTAGCGGCCGGCGGCTTGCTGCTGGGGGTGAAAGTACTGTCCGAATCCAAAGCCGGCAGCAATGAAACCGGCATTGACTATATTGGCGGTACGCTGCTGGTCATGAGCTTGAGCGGCCTGCTGTTAGTGCTGAACCAAGGTTCTAAAGAAGGCTGGTCTTCACTCTATATTATAAGCCTGTGTGCCGGTTCGGCCCTGTCGCTGCTGGCCTTTCTCCTGGTGGAAAGCCATATTGAAAAACCTATGGTGGATCTGGGTTTATTTAAAAATGTAACTTTTACTGTATCCAATATCGTCGGATTTTTGTCATATATGGCCATGTATGGCGGCTTGTTTCTACTGCCGTTCTATCTGCGCAATATTCAAGGCTACACTGCTATACGCGCCGGTATCGCCATGCTGCCGATGACGCTGTCGTTAGTGGTGCTGGCGCCGCTTGGCGGGCGGCTTGCCGACAAGTTCGGCTCAAAAATTCCGGCCTCAACCGGAATGGCTATTATGGCGGTGGCTTTATTTTCTTTTCGTATTTTGGATGATAAAACTGCTTATTCCTACATTGCCTTTGGGCTTATTATCATGGGTATTGGACTGGCGTTAACCATGTCGCCGTTGTCTAACGGTGTTATGGGATCATTGCCCAAGGATAAAATCGGGGTTGGCTCCGGGGTATTCAATTTGTTTAAAAATATTGGCGGCAGCGTGGGGGTAGCGGTTATGGGCACAATGCTGGATGACAGAACTATTTTCCATACAGCCATTTATTCCAACTATATTAATCCGGCGTCAGAGACGGCTGTCAGGCTATTGAGCACCCTGCAGAGCTATTTTGTGCATAGCGGGAACTCTCTGGGCGAGGCAAACCTTATGGCACTGACGGTGGTGAAAAGCATGGTAGCCAAGCAGGCTGCTATTCTTGCCTTCAAGGATGTATTTTTGCTCACCGGGGTATTGTGTGCTCTGGCTATTGTGCCTGCACTGTTTATTCGCGATGCCAAGCGCGTGCGCTGACCGGCTGCACCTTTAGGGTGCTGCGGTAGCAAGGCCGGGCGTGATGGTGCTCATTAAGAAACAGTATTTTATTGCATACGTCTTAGTAATATTAGTGTCACTTCTTTCGCCGGGAAAGGGGTGACGCTTTTCTTTTAGGCACTATATTTGTGCTCTTAATGAATACAAATGTACTTTATATGAAAACGACAAAAACCTTGTTGACAATAAACATGTAAAGGTGTATAGTATATTTTGATTATAAAATATAGAATTTCCCCGGCAGATACACTCCGTGAATCTCAGTGTACAGACTGAATAGGAGCTATAGTACGGGGGAAAAAGGGGTAGGAGAAAATATGCGAAAAAAATTGTTAGCAGTGGCTATGAGCACACTGATGATGGCTGGTGCGCTGGCCGGCTGCGGCGGCGGAACCAAACAAGAGGCCGCAAATGAAATCAAGCTTGGCGGTAACTTCGAGTTAACCGGCGGTGTGGCCAACTATGGCAAACAAGCAGTAAACGGCATCCAACTAGCCATCAAAGAAGCTAATGCCTCCGGCGGTGTGTTAGGTAAACAAATAAAGTTAGTATTGGCAGACAATAAATCGGAAGCTGCCGAAGCAACCAATGCTCTTACCAAGCTTATTACCCAGGACAAAGTCGTAGCCGTGTTCGGACCTGCCACCAGTTCAAATACGATAGCCACAGTACAGGTATCCCAGGATAATAAAATTCCTATTATCACTCCTACCGGAACAAGTGAAAAGATTACTGTTGATAATGGCAAAACGCGTCCGTACGCTTTCCGTTCCTGTTTTATCGACCCGCTGCAAGGCACCATTATGGCGAACTTTGCCAGCAATACGCTGAAAGTAAAAACCGCAGTTATGTATATTGATAACAGTTCCGACTATTCCAAAGGACTTGCCAAATCTTTCGAAACCGTATTTACCCAAAATGGTGGTACAATTTTAGGGCAGGAAGCCTTTTTGCAAAAGGATCAGGATTTCAAATCAACGCTGACCAAAATTAAAGCACTTAATCCTGAGGTAGTATTTATTCCGGCATATTATGAAGAAGTGGGCAAAATTCTTAAGCAGGCACGGGAAATGGGCATGAACATGCCGTTCATTGGAACCGATGGCTGGGATGATGCCAAAGTAGTAGAAATTGCCGGTGCCGCTTCGCTGAACAATACCTATTTCAGCAGTCACTTTTCTTCCCAGGATACCGATCCTAATGTCGTGAAATTTATTGCTGCGTATAAGAAAGAATACAACCAGGACCCAAGTGTTTTCTCCGCTCTGGGCTATGATGCCGGTTTGCTGATGATTGACGCCATCAAACGGGCTAACAGCACCGATCCGCAAAAAATTCGCGATGCCATAGAACAAACTAAGGATTTGCAGTTGAGCACAGGTATTGTAACAATCGATGCCAATCATAATCCTATTAAGAGCGCCGTTGTTATTGAAATGAAAGATGGCAAACAAGTGTTTAAGGAAAAAATCACTCCTAAACAATAATGGTGAAAATATAGTAAAAAAAGGTTGACAGTCAAAACCCGGCTATGTTAGTATATAGCCAACATAAATATTCTGCTGACCGGAAGACCGGAGGCAATCGCTGGCTTGTTCAGTCACGATTGTCTCCTTTTGTTTTTTCGGCAGAAAGTTAAATGCTCAATAGTACGCAGGTCTTACTATTAGGCAGAAAAAGGGTTACAATATAATTAACCGGTTAAGAAAGGATGATTTTATTATGGCTAAAATTTATGGAAATCTGACAGAACTGATTGGCAATACTCCACTGCTGGAATTGAAAAAATATGCTGGCATCAAAGAGGTTGGCGGACGGATTATCGCTAAAGTAGAATATTTTAATCCGCTGGGCAGTGTTAAAGACCGCATTGGCTATGCGATGATTAAAGATGCTGAGGACAAAGGCCTTATTAATAAAGATACGGTAATTATCGAACCCACTAGTGGCAATACCGGCGTAGCTCTGGCATTTGTTGCCGCAGCCCGCGGCTACAAGCTGATTCTGACTATGCCGGAAACCATGAGCATAGAACGCCGTAAATTACTCAAAGCCTTAGGGGCGCAGCTGGAGCTGACGCCAGGTGCCAACGGGATGAAAGGCGCCATTGCCCGGGCGGAGGAACTGGCAGCGGCAACTCCTAATTCCTGGATTCCTCAACAGTTTAAGAATCCGGCTAATCCTGAAATTCATCGTAAAACGACTGCCGAAGAAATCTGGCAAGATACCGACGGCGAAGTGGATATTGTGGTAGGCGGCGTCGGTACCGGCGGTACCATTACCGGCATTGCCGAAGCGTTGAAGCCCCGTAAACCAGGATTTAAAGCTGTGGCAGTAGAACCGATTGATTCGCCGGTGTTGTCTGGCGGCAACCCCGGTCCGCATAAAATTCAGGGAATTGGCGCCGGTTTTATTCCGGATGTATTTAATGGCGAGGCCATTGATGAAATTATTCAAGTGCAGTCTGCCGATGCGTTTGAAACCGCAAGAGCAGTGGCAGCCACCGAAGGCCTGCTTGTCGGTATCTCCAGCGGTGCCGCCCTTCACGCCGCGACAGAACTGGCTAAACGCCCGGAAAATAAGGGTAAAAACATTGTGGTCATTCTGCCTGATACCGGTGAGCGGTATCTGTCAACCCCGTTGTTTGGTGAAGAATAAACTTGTTGCCAAAGTTCAGGCTTTCTTCGAAATGAGGGACTGAGACGGTAAAGCAGCCCGGGATAATTCCCGGGCTGCTTTGTTTTTATATATTATCAAGGGACTAGCCTTCAGAGGGGGTTAAAACCCCAGCTGAAGGTTAGTCTACTTTATCTTTTTGCAGGAAATACTAAAAAATATTGACTATAAGTAAGCAGCGTTATATTATTATACTATACAGGGGTATAGTATATGGAGGATGGCTATGTTAAACGAACAGGAAAAGGTTAGCATAAAAAAAAGATTACGCCGTATCGGCGGACAAATTAATGGCATTGAAAAAATGGTGGAGGAAAGCCGCTATTGTGTGGATGTCCTGCAGCAAATTATGGCTGCCAGAGCGGCGCTTAATCAGGTGGCACTGATTATGCTTGAAAGCCATACAAAAAGCTGTGTGGTTAATGCGATAAAAGAAGACCGTACCGAACAAGCTGTAGATGAACTGATGAGCGTTTTGTCCAAATTCGCAAAATAAAGCTTTAGGTTAAAGGGGTGAAACAGATATGGCTGAAGCACGGAACAACCTGTCTGCCGACACGGTATTACTAAAGGTCGGCGGCATGACTTGCGCCGCTTGTTCCGGCAGGGTGGAACGGGGGCTTGCCAAATTGCCGGGAGTAGAGAAGGCGGCAGTAAATCTGGCAACCGGAAAGGCTGCGGTGACCTATGACCGGTCGCAGCTTTCGCTCAATGAGATTGCGCAGAAGATTGAAGCGCTGGGGTATGAAGTGATTCGGGATAAAGTAGAGTTAAAAATTACCGGCATGACTTGCGCCGCTTGCTCGGGACGGGTGGAAAGAAGCCTGAAAAAGCTGCCCGGTGTCGTTAATGCTGTCGTCAACCTGGCGGTGGAGAAGGCCACAGTCGAGTATTATCCGGATGTGGTCAGCGTTCAGGACATTAAGGCCAAAATCGAAGCCACCGGCTTTGGAGCATTGGATTTAACCGATACGGCGGCGGTAGATAAAGAACAGCAAACCCATGAAGCCGAAAGTAATAAACAACGGTTTCGCCTGTTCCTGGCGGCCGGGTTTTCTGCGCCGCTCCTGCTGGGCATGATTCTGCATATGGCAGGCGTGATGGGCAGGTTTACCGAATTTTTGATGAATCCGTATTTCCAATTCGTGCTGGCCACGCCGGTGCAGTTTATTGCCGGCTGGCAGTTCTACCGGGGAGCCTATATGGTGCTTAAGAACGGTAGTGCCAATATGGATGTATTGGTGGTGCTTGGCACCTCGGCAGCATATTTTTACAGTATTGCCAATGTGCTCCGCCATGAACCGCACTTGTATTTTGAAACCTCCGCTATTTTGATTACCCTTATCATCTTAGGCAAATTGCTTGAAGCCAATGCCAAGGGGAAAACCTCTGAGGCCATTAAAGCGCTGATGGGGCTGCAGGCCAAGACCGCCCGGGTGGTTCGCGACGGGCAGGAAATGGATATTCCGGTCGAGGCGGTTTTAGTCGGGGATGTGGTGGTAGTACGTCCCGGCGAGAAAATTCCGGTTGACGGTATTATTCGTGAAGGAACATCAACTGTTGATGAATCCATGCTTACCGGTGAAAGCCTGCCTGTTGACAAAGCAGTGGGCGACCAGGTGGTTGGCGCTACTATTAATAAATTAGGCACCTTCAAATTTGAGGCCGTTAAGGTTGGCAAAGATACTGCCTTAGCCCAAATTGTGCGTATTGTCGAAGCCGCGCAAGGGTCGAAAGCTCCCATTCAACGGTTTGCAGATGTGGTTTCAGGCTATTTTGTCCCGGTTGTCGTCGGACTGTCGCTGGTAACCTTTGCTGTCTGGTTCTTTATCCTGGACCCGGGAAATTTTGCGCGCGCCCTGGTTAACTTTACCGCAGTCCTGGTTATTGCCTGCCCCTGCGCTCTGGGACTGGCTACGCCGACCTCCATTATGGTGGGTACAGGCAAGGGGGCGGAAAGCGGCATCTTGATAAAAGGCGCTGAGCATTTGGAACATGCCCATAAGTTGACAACCATTGTCCTTGACAAAACCGGCACAATTACCAAAGGCCAGCCGGAAGTGACCGATATTGTCACCCTGGCCGGGATGGCGGAAGCCGAACTGGTGAGGCTGGCCATCAGTGCCGAGAAGAATTCGGAACATCCCCTGGCGCAGGCTATTGTTGCTTATGGACAGCAGCAAGGGATAGCCCTGAGCGACCCGGAGTCGTTTACTGCCATTCCGGGCCGGGGGATTGAGGTTACCATCGAGGGCCAGCGAATTTTAGTGGGTACCCGTAAGCTAATGAAGGAAAACGGCATTGAATATGAAACAGCGGTGGCAACCATCGAACAGTTGGAGCTTCAGGGTAAAACCGTAATGCTGCTGGCGGTGGAAAACCAGCTAAGCGGTTTGCTGGCGGTAGCCGATACGGTAAAAGAAAGCTCGGCACAGGCCGTAGCCGAACTGCAAAAGATGGGTATTGAAGTGTGGATGATGACAGGGGACAACACCCGTACGGCACAGTCCATTGCCCAAGTGGTAGGGATTACGAATGTTATGGCCGAGGTGCTGCCGGAGCACAAAGCTGCAAAGGTGGAGGCGCTGAAACAAGAGGGCAAGGTTGTGGGCATGGTTGGTGACGGCATTAATGATGCCCCGGCACTGGCTATTGCTGATGTGGGCTTTGCTATTGGCACCGGGACCGATGTGGCTATCGAGGCTGCCGACATTACCCTCATACGGGGAGAGCTAACCGGCCTGGTGGCAGCCATTCGCTTAAGTAAGGCAACCATGCGCAACATTAAGCAGAATTTATTCTGGGCGCTTGTCTACAACTCGCTGGGTATTCCGGTGGCGGCGGCAGGATTTTTGTCTCCTGTCCTGGCAGGTGCCGCCATGGCGTTTAGTTCGGTTTCGGTGGTAACCAACGCGTTGAGATTAAAACGGTTTGACCCTTACGGCGAGTTAAAGTAAGGAACGAAAGGAGGTGAATTTTGTGAGTCAAGCAGCGGCGATTGTATTAAAAATTGAAGGTATGTCCTGCGGACATTGTAAAATGAGTGTTGAGAAGGCACTCCAGGCTATTCCGGGAGTATTGAGCGCAAGTGTTGACCTGGAAAAAAAGGAAGCCCTGGTGACAGGTACTGCTGCACGGGATGCGCTGGTCAAGGCTGTGGAAGATGTGGGTTTTGACGTGGTTTAATGACTAATGATAGACGCAAGGAAGTTTTATATTAAATCTATGCTAATAAAGTACGCTAAAATCAACGTCTTCAACAAGACGTTGATTTTTTTGTTTTTAGTAAGGCAACTGTCGCCGAGACAAACAGGTCTTTATGCCATACTGCCTCTAGCACCGTTGGGCGAAAGTCAGGCAGTTGATTTATCTGAGAATCACCGAAGCTTTCACGGTAATAAGCTTCATGAGGCGATTTTCTCCTTCTTCCTCTCCAGCGGCCTCTGCCAGCTGTCGATCTGCTGGCCGCTTTGCGAAACAGTTTTGACAGACAACTTGTCTTGCTCAACTTCGACGACAAGATAATTTGGCTCCTCAAAAGGATTATAAAAGAATTCATGGAGTTCGTTGGGTGTAACATACTGGTAAGCTTTTGCCCCGCTGCGTCCTGCCGTAACATAGATTGTGCCGCCTGCCGTTATCTTGTCGCCTGTCAGCGGATAGGTGCGGGCATAAACATGGTCGTGCCCGCTTATGACAACATCAACGCGATGCTTGTCAAACAGCGGGACGAACGCCGCTTTGACCGACTCGTTGCTCCGGCCTGATTTGACAGGATAGGGAGTCTTGTGCAGCAGCACAATCTTCCAGCGCTTAGCAGTTGCCGCCAGATCAGCATCAAGCCAGGCCTGCTGCCTTGCCAGCATATCCGGTATAAAGCGCGCCTCTTCCCGTTCCTGGCTATCCAGGATAACGAAATGGGCGTCGCCGTAATCGAACGAATACACAAGGCCTTGTAAACCGTCAGGCCCGTTAGCGGGAAGCTTGAACTGGGCGGTAAACAAAACAGGCATAGTCCGCTCGCCCCACACCGGCGTGTATGTTTCATGATTGCCGGTAAGCGGCATGATGGTGACGTTGCTGATAACGGCTTCGGCTGCGTCAAACCACTCCCGCCATTGGCTGTAATCGGCGCCGACATCGACAAGATCGCCGACTACCGTCAAAAACGCCGCCTGGGGATTGTCCCGGTAGGCTTGCCTGACAAGCCGGCCCCAATTCTCATACCCGTCACTCTGTGAGTCACCGAAAACAAGAAAGCGAAAAGCCGCCGTATCGGCAGGTGCTGTTGTAAACCAGTACGACCGGCTCCAGCTGTCGCCATCTCCCAGCCGGTACATGTAGGTTGTATCAGGCTTCAGCCCTGTCAGTGCCGCCACATGGACGACAAGGCCGCTTCCGTCGGCAGGCAGCGGCCGGGAGACGGCGGTGACAACCGTGGCTTTAGCGGCAAATACATTACTGTCGGCCTTTTCAGCATACATGATTTTACCGACAGGCCAGGATGATTCTGTTTTCCAGGTAATAGTCTGCGTGACAGTTACCTTGTCTGTCCAGGTTAGTGTCACATGCTGCGCCGTATAGGCGTCTGCCACCGCTCTGGCGAGCGGTACCGGTAAAACCGCCAGCACCGCCGTCAGTAGAAAGATGAGGATACTATTCCTTATTCGATAACCAGCCATTATTTCGCCGCCTTTCTGTTACAAGCTATTACAACCTTAAAATGGTTTGCTTTTTGCCCTTTTATCATTTGCATTAATTTTAAAATAAAAATAAGCATAACATAAACATTATTACACTATTTAAAAAGAAAACGAGGGTTTTTTAATAACACGGTTTCAACGGTAACCAATGCGCTTAGAATCATTTTAAGCGCATTTTTAAATATAAACAACATAAACAAACAAAAACAAACAATAATGATGTTTGTTTGATGGTTTTATTGACTGGTGTTTATTTTTGTATTAAGATGATAAATATAGTAAATTATGGATGCGATGCAGGGTGGGGGTAGCTTAATGAAGCTCATTACGGTGTCAGGGGCACCTTCTTCGGGTAAGACCTCGGTAATTTTACGGCTGATTGATTGCCTTAGGCAAGGTGGGCAGGAGGTCGGCGTGGTTAAGTTTGACTGTCTGACTTCTTTTGATCAACTGCGTTACGAAGAATATGGCGTAAAAGTGCAGGTGGGCTTTTCCGGGAAATTTTGCCCTGATCATTTTTTTATTACTAACATTGCTGATGCTGTGGAGTGGGGAGAACGCACCGGGCTGGATATATTGATCAGCGAAAGCGCGGGTTTATGTAATCGCTGTTCCCCGCATATCCAGGGAATTCTTGCCATTTGTGTTATTGATAATCTATCAGGGGTGAATACTCCCCGCAAAATTGGCCCTATGCTCAAGCTGGCCGATATTGTTGTCATTACCAAGGGTGATATTGTTTCCCAAGCCGAACGGGAGGTGTTTATGGGGAGTGTCCGGCAGGTTAACCCCAGAGCCTCCATTCTTTTTGTGAATGGCATTACCGGTCAGGGGGCGTTTCTCTTAAGCAAGCATGTTATGAATGCAGCTGCTATTACCAGTGTGAGAAACCGGCGCCTGCGCTTTTCCATGCCGGCTTCTGTATGCGCTTACTGTACCGGTGAAACGCGAATCGGTGAAAGCTACCAGATGGGAATGCTGAAAAAGATGGAATTCAAGGTGGAATCATGAGGCAAGCAATCAGAGAGTGTGCGGCAAGCAGGACAATTGCTGAAATTATCAATACTTATCCGGTGGTACAGGATTTTTTTATTAATTATAATTTGCCGAATCTGCAGAAAAATCTTACGCTGGCTCAGGCTTTGGCCGAAATACCACAGGAGCAATTGGCAGAGTTCGGTCTTGATAGATTCAGCTTGACGGAAGAACTGGTACGGTTCGTGGCAGCATTGGCAGGAAACCTTGAGGCACAGGAAAAGGTAGAAAGTATTACCATCATCGGCGGTAGAAATAAAGCAGGGGAAGCCGAGAATGTGACGCTTACCATTGCCGCCGGTGAGGTTATCAGCATTGTCGGCCCTACCGGTTCAGGGAAAAGCCGTCTCTTAGGAGATATTGAATGCCTGGCGCAATGCGATACACCGACCAACAGGCAAATTTTGATCAATGATCATGTGTTGACTGATGAACAGCGGTTTGATATGGGCAATAAACTGGTGGCGCAGTTATCGCAAAATATGAATTTTGTTATGGATGTGAATGTAACGGAATTTCTGGCAATGCATGCAAAGATTCGCCTGTGCGAAAATCCCAGGCAAGTCATCAACCGCTGCTTTGTTTGCGCCAACGAAATGGCTGGTGAAAAATTTGCCATGGATACTAGAGTAACTGAGCTGTCAGGGGGGCAATCACGGGCGCTGATGATTGCCGACACAGCTCATATGAGCGCCTCGCCCATTGTTCTGATTGATGAAATCGAAAATGCCGGCATTGACCGGAAGCAGGCCATCAGCCTGTTGACTGAAAACCAAAAGATTGTACTGATTTCCACCCATGACCCGCTGCTGGCTTTGAGTGCCGATAAACGGATTGTTATCAAAAATGGCGGTATCTATAAAATCCTGGAGACATCGGACGAAGAAGCCGAAAGCTTGCGTGATATTGAAAAACTGGATGCCATGATGCTGGCTGTCAGGCAACAATTGCGGTACGGAGAGCGGGTTAAGCCGTTGATGCCTGTCCTGTGATAAATGGCCGCAGAGAATGCCAAGGACACAAAGGGAATGTGCCAAAGAGAATTAGAGGCTGCGACAGCGGTTTTTATGACAGATAGGAGGTGAGAAAATGTGGGAGTTATATGACACTATGATTGCGGGAATACCGGAGGAGTGTCTTGTCGACGAATTTATCTGCGGCACTTATGGCGTACTCATACGCAGCGGGGAGAGGTGTGGCTTCAGCCATATCATACCAGGCGATACCCTGCCGGAGACGATGAAAAAGACACTTAATATGCCCTTGCGGAAGCTGGCAGAATGCATTAAATCCTGGAATTTCGTCGAAGCCTCTGTCGGTTTGGCGGCCATAAATACCTGGTATAATTCGCCGGCAACTGCGGCAGACAATGGCATTGTGCTTGCTAACAGCTTATACAGTGAGGATCGTCTTAATGATCCCTTTATTGCCTATCAAAATAGGATAAAAAATAAAAAAGTAGCTGTTTTCGGTCATTTTCCCTATGTTGAACAATTGTTCCGGCCTGTTTCTGACCTTGTCATTATTGCGCGTGAGCCGGAGGAGGAAGGTGATTACCCGGAATCGGCCGCCGACTACATCCTGCCGGAATATGATTTTGTTGTCTTAAGCTGTACAAGTCTTATTTACAAGACATTACCGCGTCTGCTGAATTTATCAAAAAATGCTTATGTTATCCTTGTCGGTCCATCCACACCATTGGCACCGTCGCTATTTGCTTTCGGTGTCAATGATTTATCAGGCTTTGTGGTTAAGGATAATGCCGGTGCGGCACAGATTGTGGCAGGCCTGGAACGCAGCCCGATTTACAAGACAGGGCAGAAAGTAGCGCTTAAATCCCAAGAATTCAATGGGGGGACCAGCCTGTCGGGGTTCGATATCTGAGTGTTCGAACAAACAAGTTTATCGGGTACTGGTGAAAGGAAGAGCGTCATTATGAGGATGGCAGGGACTTGGGGCTCAGCTTTTGCGGTGGCTTTGGCCGTTCACCTTAGCGTTTTTGCTTTAGTGGGGCAGGGATTATTGGCGGAAACAGCCTTGGAGCCACAATTTGAATATATGGAAGTTGAGCTGGCACCGCTCCCCCCTGCTGCTAAACCGGTTCAGGCGAAGGATGTACCGGCGGCCAGCAATCACAGCCCGGATCTGAGCAGCAATAAGCAGGTTTATCCGGCTGCCAGGCCGGCAGCTTCCCGCTTGGCCCCCGTCAGGGAGCAGACCGAGGCTTGGCCGCAGGTTGCAGCTGTCGCTGTGGCCGGTCTGCCATCAGGCGTAAGCAGCAGCGATTTTAGCGGAGAGGCAGGAGCAGGAGCAGCGGCAGGCGGCGGGACAGGAAATAGCGTCTCTGCCGGCGGAACCGGGCCGGCAGCAGAGCAGGTTGACCGCCGGCCGTCGCTGGCTTATGCGCCTTTGCCGGAATATCCGGTTGAAGCCAGGCGCAATCACTGGCAGGGAAAGGTATTTGTCAGTGTACTGGTGACGGCTGCGGGAAGAGCCGCCGAGGCGAAAGTGGCCGAAAGCTCAGGTTATGATGTACTGGATCAGGCGGCGGTGAACGTAGTGCTGTACAAATGGCGGTTTAATCCTGCCGAGCGCGGCGGACAGGCTGTACCTGGCAGGGTGAGAGTGCCGGTTACGTTCAGCCTAGATCGCTGATAGAAATATAGTGTTTATATTAAAGAGCACAACAAGGAGGAGGAGTATGTATGAGAAAAAATTTCAAAAAAAGGATGATTCCCCCGGTGCTGGCTGTTTGCTTATTAAGCTCATTCCAGCTTGCCACAGCACAAGAGGTCGATGAGGCCACACTTGAGGGCGTGGAAGTCCACTCGACATCCCTGGAGAAATACCAAGTGACCACAACAGTTATTACCGCGGAAAAAATTAAGGAAACCGGCGCAAGAAATCTGGCTGAGGCTCTGGAAGCAGTACCCGGGCTGTATATGGCGAGTGCTGATAAGAATGCCCGGCTGGTGCGTATCCGGGGGGCGGCCACCGACCAGACGCGGGTTTATATTGACGGGCTGCCGGTGTTTCCCTTATCAGGTATCGCCTCCAATTCGGCGTCTGATTTGGCCGGTATAGCTGTCGATAATATTGAAAAGATTGAGATCATTAAAGGACCCGGACCGGTGCAATACGGCACAGACTATAAAGGCGGCGTTATTTTAATTACCACCAAGGATGGCAAGGGGCCAGGCCAGTTTCAGCTTAATTTGGCAGCAGGCTCTGATAAACGCTTTGACCACAGCATCTCCTACCGCGGCAGTGATGATAATGCCAGCTACTCCTTTGCTGCCGGCAAAAGCAAAGGTGACGGGTATCAGAGACACTCCGAGTTTGATAAGGAGTATTTTGACGGTAAAATAAAATGGAAGCTGGGTGAGGGCCAGAACCTGACAATCAGCGGCTGGTATATGAATACCGACCGGGACATCGCCAATGGCATTGACCAGGAAACCGGTAAGGAAACCTCGTCTAATATTGGATGGTCTGGTGATACCAAGATAGGCGGCAAGACGGATGTAAAAGACTGGAGATACCGGGATTTTAAACAAACCAATATTGCCGTGCAGTATGATCAAAAGGTCAATGACCGGTTCAAATATGATGTGAAATTTTACCATGTCACCGACCGCAATACCCTGCAGGTAACGAATGGCAATAACGTCCTAAATAAGACAAATACCAAGCAAAACCCGATGTTATATAGCAGTGACTGGACTTCAAGCGGTAATGGTATGGAGCTTACTGCCGACTGGCAGGCAGCCCGGAACAATACCATCACCTTTGGCGCCAAATACAGCAAGCTTGACTGGGATGCCAGCGATAATAGAAGTTTAAATCCAGGCGGCATTACTGACGGCGGCAGCGATAGGCGCATCGGCTATTACCTGCAGGATAGCTGGCAGCTTGACAGCAAAACCAATCTGACCGCAGGCGTGCGTCATGACAAGGTAACGCAAGCCTTTGACAACATTCCGGGGAAAACACCGGCAGAACTTGCAGATATTGATGATTCTACCACTGATCCGGTATTTAACCTGACCCATCAATTGGATGAGAAAAATACGCTGCGTTTTTCGGCAGGAAAAACCCATAATTTTGTTACCGCCAAGCAGGCTAACGGCAATCGCAAGGATGGTTATGCCGTTCCTAGGACCGAAAAGGCCACTAACCAGGAGCTCGGCTGGAAGCACAAGCTTAATGAAAAAGCATCACTGGACATTGCTATTTTCAAAAATGATATTGATAACCGGATTGACAGAGATGAAAATAAGATATATCGCAACATTGCTAAAACCGAGATACGGGGAGTGGAGCTGGAATATAACCAGCAGATCAGCAAACGGCTGAGGGGCTTTGTTAATTACACGTATTTGAAGGCGGAAGACACTAATGCCGGGGTTACCACCGATGCCGCCAATTTGCCTGACAGTATGTTCAATTACGGCGCAACCTACACGGTGGACAAGTTCCAGGCTGCCTTGATCGGTCATTACCTGGGCAATGTTAAGAATACTGATGTCAACGAAGTCAATAACTATGGAAATATCTATAAGAAACTGGATAGCTATCATACAGTAGATCTTAATTTTAACTATCAGGAGAATGACAATCTGTCCTATTATTTGCATATCAACAATCTGTTTGACACTAAATACTGGGATAAATATGACCACCGGGGCGACGGCATTAACTTCATGGCCGGCATAAGCATGAAAATGTAGGAGGGTTTATGAAAAGGTTAAGCACACTGATCATCTTGCTTTGCATCAGCTTGCTCATGCTCTTAACCGGGTGCGGCCGGCAAAGCGCTGTGGATTCGGGCGCAGCGCCAGGCTCAGGCAGGGTTATTATTGACATGGCAGGCCGTAAGGTTATATTGCCGCAGAAAATTGAGAAGGTATATCCGGCATCACCGCTCGAATGTGTGTTGATTTATACTCTGGCGCCCGAGCTGTTGGCAGGCTGGGGTTATCACATGGCGGCAGATCAGTCAGGCTATATCCTGCCGGAGTACCGGAACTTGCCGGTGCTTGCCTGGACCACCCGCGGTTCGACCAGTAATGCCGAAGAAATTATGAAGATGAAGCCGGACGTAATTTTAACAATAAACGATATCAATGATACTACCAGGCAATATGCGGATGAACTGGAACGATTGACCAAAATACCGGTGGTGCTGTTGGATAAAGAATTAACTAAAACAGAACAGGCCTATGTGCTTGCCGGTAAGGTGCTGAACCGTGAAGAACGGGCAGCTAAGCTTGCGGCCTATTGCCGGGAAACGCTGGCGATGGTGACGGAAAAGCAGCCGCTGTTACAGGGCCGCACCCCGGTAACCGTGTATTATGCCGAAGGCCGGCGCGGTTTGGAAACCGAGCCGCGGGGGTCGTGGCATGCCGAGATCATTGAATTTGTCGGCGGCATAAATGTTGCCGATCCCGGTTTACCGGCAGGCAGTATTATTGGGCGGAGTCCGGTATCGATGGAACAAGTGCTGGCATGGAATCCGGAGGTGGTATTAATCAGCTATTTTCGCGATGGCGAAAGCAGCAGCTACCCCTCAATTATGGGTGAAAAATCATGGCAAAATGTCCGTGCGGTTAAAGCGCGGCAGGTATATGAAATTCCTACAGGCCCTTTTAACTGGTTTGACCGGCCGCCGGCGGTAAGCCGGCTTATCGGTATAAGATGGGTGGCGAATTTATTGTACCCTGATGTCTATCCTTTTGATTTCCGTGCCGAAGTTAAGCGGTTTTATGCGTTATTTTATCACTACCAGCTGTCTGAACAGGAACTTGATGATCTGGCAGCCAGGGCGAAAAGAGTAGAGTAGCTTATGTGGAAAATTTCGATGTTGCTGGCGATACTGGTAATTGCCTTCTTCGGCTCATTTCTGGTCGGACGTTTTCCCCTTGCCCCAGATATGGTAGTAATGATTCTGGGCGCCAAGCTCTTGGGACTGCCGCCGGCCGGGACTGATATTATGGAAACCGTTGTGTTCGACATCCGGCTGCCGCGAATCATGGCTGCCTTGTTAGTGGGCAGTGCGCTGGCAGTGGCCGGGGCGGCTTATCAGAACTTATTCCGCAATCCCCTGGTGTCACCGTCAATACTGGGGGCCTCCTGGGGCGCGGCCTTTGGTGCCGTTTTGGGGATGGTTTTCCACCTGTCCTGGATATGGGTGGAGTCGCTGGCTTTTATTTTTGGCCTGCTTGCGGTATCCTGCGCCATTATGATCAGTTCGTGGTTCGGCAATAAATCAACCATATCGCTGGTATTGGCCGGTATTGTAGTTTCTGCCTTTTTCCAGGCCCTTGTTTCGGTGCTGAAATATATGGCCGATCCCATGAACACACTGCCTGAAATCAGCTTTTGGCTAATGGGAGGGCTTTCCAAGGTTACGAATCAGGATGTACTATTGCTCTTGGTTCCCATAATGCTGCCGATGGCCATACTATACTTCATGCGCTGGCAGATTAATGTGCTTAGTGTTGGCGAAGAAGAAGCGCGTACACTCGGCATCAATGTCCGGGGTACCCGCTTGGTGATTTTGGCCTGCGCGACCATGCTGGCAGCGGCGGCTACCAGTATTGGCGGCATTATCCAATGGGTGGGGCTGTTGATTCCCCATATAGCCAGAATGCTGTTTGGGGCAAATTTTGCCATAGTACTGCCGGTGTCCATGCTTTTGGGAGCCGCCTATCTGTTGATAATGGATAATTTAAGCCGCAGCCTTGCTTCAGTGGAAATACAGGTCGGAATTCTTACAGCCTTAATTGGGGCGCCCTTTTTTGTTTTTTTACTGGCCAGAAGCAAAAGGGGCCTGGAGTGAAATAGGTTTGGCGGCAACACTAAGGAGATGGTTTTTGGATGTATGACATTGTGGCTAAGGGCGGAGCTACGTTTTGTGTAATTATTGCCTGTTCGCTGCTGGCGATGACGATTGTCATTGAAAGGTGGTGGTTTTACCGGAAGGTAGCCCGGGAAGATCAAATATATATGCCGGATTTACGGCAAGCGATTGCCGCCGGCAGTGCCAGACCTTTTGGCACTGGTGACGGACCGCTGGCAAGGCTGTGGATGGTTATGTACGGGCACTATCTGGCGGCAAGCGAGGAAGTGGAGCTTGCCGGCGAAACTGCTTTAGACAGCGAGAGCATGCGGTTGGAGAAATATTTATATATCTTAGCGACAATTGCCACAATCGCGCCGCTCCTGGGGTTATTGGGTACAGTATTAGGCATGATAAAAACCTTCCATGTGGCGGCGGTCAGCGGGGCAGGCAATCCCCAGTTATTGTCGGAAGGCATTGCCGAAGCCCTGTATAACACAGCGGCCGGCTTGTTTGTCACCATATTCTGCATTGTCTGCCACAATCATTACCGCAACTGGGTGGAACGGCGGCTGCGCATCCTGGAGTCAAGGATAAAGGAGTTTTCGTCTTTATTAAAGGCAAAAGGGGAGAATAATGGTGCCACGCAAGGTAAATAAACGACAGATCGGCGTCCATATTGATATGACGCCAATGGTTGATGTAATGATGCTGCTGGTTATTTTTTTTATGATGACAACGGCGTTTGTTACCGTCTATCCGGGCTTTACCATAAATTTACCCCAGGCAGCGGCCAAGAGTCAGGAGACGCAGCATGTTACGGTATTAATTGCCCAGGATGGACGCATGGCGGTTGATGGCCGGCCGGTGGCTAAGGGCGAACTGGCGGCGCTGCTAACCGGTGCAAAAAATGCTGCTGTATCCATTCAGGCCGATAAGGAAGTCAGCCATGGACAGGTAGTGGAGGTAATGGATGAAATTCAGCGGGCCGGGGTGGCTAAGATAGCAATAGCGGTCAGGGAGAAGGGACGATAACGGAATTGAGTCTCGAAGTCTGAACCCGCGAATAGAAGGGAGCGGCATATACTTGCTTGTGGTTGAGAATATCAGTTTTGCTTATCCGTCAGCAGGCAATCTGCTCACAGATATTTCTTTTGCCGTTGATAAGGGGGATGTTGTTTGCCTTTTGGGGCCAAATGGCGCCGGCAAGACGACCTTGCTCAGGTGTTTATTGGGGATTGCCAAAATACGGACAGGCAGTATAAGGCTCAGAGGTCAAAAGATCGATGCAATACCGGCAAAGGAACTGGCTGCTGATCTGGCCTATGTACCGCAGGCAGCCGCGACGGTATTTCCCTATAGAGTGCTTGATATTGTTGTTATGGGACGCACACCGCATATTGACTTTACTGCAGTACCAGGCCGGGAAGATTATGCCATTGCGCAGGAGAGTCTGGCTGAACTGGGTATCTCGCACCTGGCGGAGGCCTTGTTTAGCCGTATCAGCGGCGGCGAGCGGCAATTGACGCTCATTGCCAGGGCGCTGACGCAGCGCGCCAGGCTGCTCATTATGGACGAGCCGACAGCCAGTCTTGACTATGGCAATCAGGTCAGGATATTGCGCGTGATTGATAAGCTGGCAAAGCAGGGGTATTCAATTATTATGACCTCGCACTTTCCCAACCATGCTTTTCTGCTATGCAACCAGGTGATGATTATGAAGCAGGGGAAAATTGTGGCGCTAGGCAGCCCGGACAGTGTGGTAACCGACACGGTATTAAGCGATCTGTACATGACAAAGGTCAAGGTGGTTGAAATCGATACCGGCGAGTCAAAAGCACTGAAGGTGTGTTTGCCGCTGATTTAGTCGCCAGGTGTCGGGCAAAATGCCAGATTATCGTATTTCCCTGATTGCCGAGGCTTGACCATTGTGTCCGGTACCATACTTACTGACGGCCAATAACTGACAACTATTATAAAAAGGTGGTTCTAGCATGGGTGAGGTGTTCAAGTGGGATATTTACGACAAACTGATTGCTTCAATCCCTGATGATCTGAGGATTGAAGCATGTTTAACCGGGTTATCCTGGTTCCTGGTACGATCTAAAGGCGTGGGGATTGCCATGACTCCGCCGGAGGGCAGCCGGGATTACTGCTTTACCGGTAAAATTAACGGAGCCCCGGTAAAGGAGGTAGCTCAATGGGTCAAATCCTGGAATTATTTCGAGGCTGCCATGGGTTTGGCGGCAATTAACTCGGTAATTAACACACCGCAGCGGCTGGAGGAGACATTAGCCGTAAAGTGGGAAGAACAGCCGCCCAAGGATGTGTTTGTCCAGATGCGGGAACAGCTTCGCGGGAAAAAGGTGGCAGTTATTGGCCACTTCCGGGATTTGGAGCTCTTGGCGCCGTTGTGTGAGTTATCCATTTTGGAACGCCGGCCGCAGCAGGGGGACTATCCTGATCCGGCCTGCGAATATATTTTGCCACAGCAGGATTTTGTGTTTATTACCGCAACTACGCTGATTAATAAGACCTTGCCCCGGCTGCTGGAATTGAGCCGCAATGCTTTTGTGGTTTTGGCAGGCCCCAGTACACCATTAAGTCCGGTTCTGTTTGAGTATGGCATTGATATACTTGCAGGAACCGCTGTGGTTGAGCAGCAGACAGTATGGCGATTGATGCAGGAGGGAGACCGGCAAGAGTTTTTCGATACAGGGGCAAAAATGGTTCAGGTTGCCGCTAAGGATTATTCGCTTTTCAGGAACACACCCTGAGTATAGGCAAGCTCATTAGCTTAAAGGAGAGAAAAATGATGAATTTGAAAAAATGTTCCTTTGTTTTGGTTTTCCTGCTTATTGTTGCACTTGCCTTGTCCGGGTGTGCGAACCAGACCGCAGGAACACCGCCGCAGGAAAAGACAGCGAAGCAAACAGAAATTACCTTTTTGGACCAAAATGACCGCAAAGTCACTGTAAAAGCCCCTGTCAAGAGGATTGTAGCCCTGCAGCATCATTCTCTGGACATTTTAGCCATGCTTGGTGCCCAGGATCAGGTGGTGGGCGTGGTATCCAAGTGGGACAGCCTGTTGGGCAAATATATGACAGATGTTTTCCCGGGAATAGAAGCATTGCCGATGCCGGGGTCGCTTGAAGACTGCAATGTGGAAGAGGTCGCCAAGCTGAATCCCGACCTGGTAATTGTCGCTGCGCAGTTTAAGAAGGAATATATTCAACAATTGGAGAACTTGGGCATCCCGGTCATGACCGTTACCCTGCGCGGAGAAGGCAGACAGAAAGAGGCGCAGAATCCGGAGTTGGCCAATGCCGATGTTGCTTATACGAGAGGTTGTGAGTGGTCCGTCAAGAAGCTGGGGGAAGTCACCGGCAAAACGGACAAGGCCGTTAAGATATGGGATTTCGCTGTGGCTAACAGAACATATGTGGAGGACCATCTGAAAAATATATCCGGCGATCAGAAGGTACGCGTCTTTATTGCCAATGAAAACAATATGACCTATGGGTCGGACAAGTATGTCGGCTGCCAGCTGGAACGAGCGGGGGCGGTCAACGTCGCCGCGGAAGAGATTAAAGGCTACAAGGAAGTAAACTTTGAAAAAGTTGCGCAGTGGAATCCGGATGTCATTGTGGTTCAGGACCGGTACAAAAGTGTTTATGACAGCATTCTGGCCGACGCTAAATGGCAGGACATTAAGGCGGTTAAAGAAAACAGGGTGATTCTCGCCCCATACTGGACCAAGCCCTGGGGAAATCCGGGACCGGATTCCATTGCCCTGGGTGAGCTGTGGCTGGCGTATCAATTCTATCCTGATCAAATTAAACGGAATGTCGTAGAGGTCAAGGCCAAGGAATTTTACAAAGAAATTTACGGCATCAATTTTACGGGAACGATATAAATTGAAACGGTAAAAGCGCGCATGGGTAAAAAAAACGGAAATATAACTCTTTTGGTTGTCTTGATTCTGCTGCCGGTCGCTTTTTTTATCGCGTCATTAATGTTAGGGCCATATCCCATTGGCCCTTTCGACGTTGTCAAGATTGTTCTCGACCGCTTTCTCGGAACGGGTTATGTAGACAACCCTCTTGCCGAGAACATGATCTGGAAGATCCGAATGCCCAGAATTCTGGGAGCCGTTCTGGTCGGGGCAGCATTATCTGTGGCCGGAGCCGTTTTCCAGGGGCTTTTCCGAAATCCATTGGCTTCTCCTTACACGTTGGATGTATCTAACGGTGCGGGTTTCGGTGCCGCTCTGGCCATTCTTTTGTCCTCCGGGGCGGGGCTGAATGTCTTCTTTGTCCAGCTTTCTGCGCTGGCTTTCGGGCTGCTTTCCATCGGCATTACTTTTCTGTTGGCTGCCAAGGCCAGAAGATCAACGGTCACCCTGGTATTATCGGGCATGCTGGTGGGTGCTTTGTTTTCATCCCTGGTGGCGTTGATCAAATATGTGGCCGATCCGTATGACCAGCTGCCGCAAATTGTCTTCTGGCTGATGGGAACCCTGTCGGGCGTGACGTATGAGAAGCTGGCAATGATCCTGCCACTCTACCTTCCGGCGATGACGGTCATTTTCCTGATGCGCTGGCGAATCAACATCCTGAGCATGGGGGATCAGGAGGCGCGATCCTACGGTGTGGATGTCAAAAAAAACAGGACCGTTGTCATCCTGGCTTGCTCTGTCCTGACCGCGCTGGTGGTATCCCTGGCAGGGGTGATCGGCTGGGTCGGCATTGTGATTCCGCATCTAGCCAGGATTATTGCGGGGCATGACTTCCGCAAACTGGTGCCGGTCAGCCTGTCGTTGGGAATCTGCTATGTATTGTTGATTGATGATATTTGCCGGAATGTAACGGCGGCGGAGATTCCGCTGGGGGTGGTAACGGGGATTATTGGTACGCCGGTCTTTATCTATTTTATTTATAAAGGCAAGGTGAGATGGGAATGAAGCTGGAGGTACGGAACCTGACCTTTTCCTATGACGGCGCCAGGAAGATTTTTGAAGATATCTCTTTTCAATATCACTCACCCCAGGTTTTCTGTATCCTGGGACCCAATGGAACAGGAAAAAGCACCTTGCTGCGGTGTATGATCAATGAATTGAAAGCTCAAAGCGGCAGCGTCTTTATTAATGATGCACAAGCCGGCGCGTACAATGCCCGGGAGCTGGCCAGGATTATTGCCTATATCCCGCAGAATCACTACCCTGCGTTTCCGTTTCCGGTCCTCGATATTGTCATGATGGGGCGGACTTCCCGGATGGGGTACCTGGCCAATCCGGGGGAAATGGAAAGAAAAATTGCTATGGAAAAGCTGGAATTCCTCCAGATCGGACACCTGAAAGACAAACCGTATACGGACATATCCGGCGGAGAGCGGCAGTTGGTGATGCTTGCCTCCGCGCTGGCCCAGGAACCCGATCTCCTGATTCTTGACGAACCCACAGCCCATCTCGATTTTGGCAACCAGTACCGTTTTATCCAACTGGTTAAGCGGCTTGCAGGGAATGGAACGGGCGTTTTAATGACTACGCATTTTCCGGACCATCCCTTGGAATTAAACAGCCTTACGGCGATTCTGAAAGACGGGAAAATGATTGGAATCGGCAATCCGGAGGAGTTGCTTACAGACCGGAACCTGACGGATTTATATAATATCCGGGTCAGTGTGGAAAGCGTTGGCAGGAAAAAAATTTGTGTGCCGGGAGGGTTCCATGAAGAATTTATCTGAGCGTTCAAATGCTTACTGGTCAGGCAGAGCGCCGGAGTTCAGCGCTCTGCGGATGAATGAATTCGCGTCGGTCGCGCGGCAATCGTATGAAGATTTCCTGCTGGAATTTCTGCCGGCGAAGCAGGAACCGCTGGAAGCGCTGGATATCGGAACAGGCGCGGGATTTTTTGCGTTGATTCTGCGAAAACTGGGATGCCGGGTAACGGCAGTGGATTTTTCCCCGGAAATGCTGGCGCAAGCCCGTAAAAACGCCACGGAAAGAGGCGGGAAAGGAATTGATTTCAGACAAATGGATGCGCAGAACCTGACGTTTGCGGACAATTCCTTTGATTTTGTTATTACCCGGAATGTAATGTGGATTGTCGAAGACGCCCAAAGGATGTATTTCCATATGCACCGGGTTTTAAGGCCGGGGGGAATTCTGCTGAATCTGGACGCCAATTACGGAAAGGCCTTTTGGGAAGCGGACCAAAAAAAGGAAACGCCCACCCATCCGACCCAGACACTGGAGCAGCTGAGGGAGAGAAACGAGATTGCCGGAGCCTGTCAGATCGCATGGGAAAAGCGTCCCGGCTGGGATGTAGCGGTGCTGAGTGAATTAGGCGTACGTCATATCCGGATCGAGCCTGATCTGGACAGGAGACTTGGGCTGGCGGAAGTAAACCGGCCATACAGCAGCGCATCCACCAAAACGAAGGCCTCAATGTTTGCGGTGGCGGCCGAGAAAGCGTAGCAAGCACAAAACTCCTGCTGATTTTTACAGAATCAGCAGGAGTTTTGTATTTAAAGGCTAATACTGTTTTATGAAAAAGTATCTGTTTGCGGAAACAACTAATTGAAGTGACTTGTGGAAGCCTTAGGGGGTAATGGTTATGCTTGATTTGATCATTAAACTTGATAATGAGTGCCGCATAAAGGCTTTGCAGCAGGTTGGCAGACACCCTGTGCTTCTTGCAGATACCCAATTGATCGGGCAGGAAATTGACCATGTGCTGGGGGCTCCGCTTAAAGAGTACGGAATGGTAGAACTGGATAATAATTTTTACCGGTATCAGTGCGCCGCTGAAGCAGGGGAAAAGGTGTTGTATGTAAGCAGTGACGGAGTGCTTCTTGAATTTTATCAGCAAATTAGCAGGCTTATGTCTGAAGGGGTTCAAGTATATGACCGGAATGGGTACTTTTTGTTTGCCAATCCGGCAAGTGAGACACTGGAGGGTTATGACAGCCGGGAATACCAGGGAAAACACCTGCTGGATATTTATGATGTCAACGAGGAATACAGCACGGTTCTGACAATTTTAAGAACTAAAAAGCCGGTTGCCAATCGCTGTGACCGGTTTAAAATGAAAAATGGGACGACCTTAACCACCATAAATTCCGGGTATCCATTAATCGTTGATAATTTTTTGTATGGGGCTGTTGTATTCGAAAGTGATTTGTCGGTATTAAAACGTCTGGAAAAACGTACCTTCAATTTGGAAGCATATATTGGCAGGACTGGACCTGACGGCCAGGCGGCTATGTATACGTTTGATGATATTGTGCATGAAGCGGAAAGCATGCGGGAGCTTATTCACTTTGCTAAAAAAGTTTCGCTTACTGACTCGGCAATTCTTATTGTGGGCGCCACTGGAACAGGCAAAGAGCTTGTGGCACAAGGTATTCATTCGTTTAGCTCCAGAAGATATAAGCCTTTTATTGATATTAATTGCAGTGCTGTGCCTGGTAATCTGTTTGAGAGTATTTTTTTTGGCACGGAAAAAGGGGCTTTTACAGGCAGTGTCAGCAAGCCGGGGCTGTTTGAAACAGCCAATGGCGGGACTATTTTTCTTGATGAAGTTAATTCTATTAGTCCGGAAATACAGGTAAAGCTTTTGCGGGTACTGCAGGAGAAACGTTTTCAGCGTATTGGCGGCAGCAAATATATACAATGTGATGTGCGAATTATTTCGGCGGCAAATGAGGATCTTAATGCGCTTATAAAGCAGCAAAAAATCCGTATGGATTTTTATTACCGGATATCGGCTATCAAAATGGACCTTCCTGATTTGAAGGACCGCTCTCAAGACAGTTTGCTGCTGGCCCGGCATTTTTTGAGTGAATTGTGTAAGCAATATCATCGGGAACAAGTGACGATTGCGCAAGAAGTACTTGCTGTGTTTGAGCAATACGAGTGGCCGGGAAACGTAAGAGAGCTTCATCATGTTATTGAATATGCTTTTAACCGTGCGGCAGATGATGCAAGCATAATAACGCTTGATTGTCTTCCAGGCTATTTAAGAACGCTGGAAAATGAAGGCTGTGCGGCCTCGCAATGCCAAGACCTGAAAGGATATGCAACAGAAGGTTCAGGGACTTTTGCTGAACGTATGGAACGGTTTGAATATGAATTAATCCGTCAGACGCTGACTGCGAACGGGGGAAACATTACTCATAGTGCCCAGCAGTTGGGAATAAGCAGGCAGAGTCTGCAGTACCGGATGAAGAAATTAAACATTTACGAATGGTAGTGCAAAATTTTTCTCGGTGACGCCAAATTATTTGGCGTCTGCTGTGTTTGAATTAGTAACGGTTTTTACTAAGGCTTACCTATAATGCAAAAAAAGTTGGCGCTAATTATAGTGGGAAGCTGAAGAAATGACAGTTTTGCCTGATATCAAATTAAAACAAAAGATAATTTGGTGAAAAATGTGAGTGGTTTTTTTAAAATTGCTCACATTTTTTTCTGTTAAATTACAAGAAAAAGACAAAAAAGTGCTTAGATTCTGTATATTCCGTTAAACATTTCGCTTAACAAGGGTGTTGCAGCAATATTTGGCATGGATTTTGCACTAGTAATGTAATGCAATATCTTTAAAGTACGAATCATCACCCCCGCCCGTTGTTTTGGGGGGCAAGTTCTTTATTCGGCAGAAAAAAGCACACTCTTAGTAATATTTAATTTTTTAATGCGAACCTGCAGATTTTGCCGGTGTATGCCCAGTGTCAAAGCAGCTTTGGTAATATTGCCTTTACTTGCTGTGAGAGCGTCGATAATCAGCTTACGCTCTAATTCGTCAAGTGTCTGAGGCAACGACTGTTTGGTTGTTTTAGGAAAGGCATTGGGTTGGGGCGACAGCACTTGTTTATGAAAATAATCAGGAAGATAGGCTGAACTTAAAGCTGCCTCATTATCTGAAAAGCTAACCGCATTTTCCAGTACATGGCATAGTTCGCGAACATTGCCTGGCCATGTATGGCTAAGCAATAGGTTTTCCAGATCGGCTGAAAGCCGGGTTATATGTTTGCCATAGACTTTATTAAATTTATTGATAAAGTAGCTGGCAAGCAGCAAAATATCTTCCCGTCGTTCGCGGAGCGGCGAAATAGTCAGATTCACAACAGCTATGCGGTAATAGAAGTCTTCCCGCATTTTGTGTTCAGCCAGCAGCTTGTGGCAGTCAATATTGGTAGAACTGATGATCCGGCAGTTTACGGCAGCTTCCTGGTGGCTGCCCAGACGGCGGAACTTTTTCTCCTCAAGAATCCGCAGCATTTTTGCCTGCAGTACCAAACTCATGCTGTTGATCTCATCTAAAAACAAAGTGCCTTTTCCGGCCTGTTCCAATAATCCTGGGGTGTTTTCGGCTCCGGTAAAAGCACCTTTAGTTGTGCCAAAAATCATACTTTCCAGCAAGGTCTCAGGTATGGCTGCACAATTCAAGGCAACAAACGGCTGCGCCGCAGCGGGGCCATAATTATGGATGCTTTGAGCAAGAATTTCTTTTCCTGTACCGGTCTCACCTGTTAGTAATATGGGGGCTGAGCTAAGTGCCGCTTTTTTGGCTTTGTCAATAAGCCTGGTGAGTTGCGGGCTTTCGCCAACCAGACAGGAAAAGTCGTAGCTGGTGCCGTTTTGCAGCCGATTGCTGCTGCCGCAGTAACTTTGTATTTTCTCCTGCAACTGGGAGACCTTGTTAAGTAAATGGGCCATTTCAGTAATATTTTTATTGATTGAACAAACGGCAACAATCTCACCTTCACGTTTAATGGGTATTACTGTTGACAGCATGTGTACTTCACGGTGATCTACGGTACGGTATTTTTTATATTTGTCAAAAGACGGTCTGCCTGTAATAAATACACTGCGCAGTTCTTCAAGCATAGCTTTTCGCTGGGAAGGCTCAAAACGTTCAATTCGATTATTATAAAACAATTCGTCACCACGCTGATTGATGACATATACCGCATCCTGCATGTAATTGGCAATAGCCTGCAAATATAATGATTTATCAATAGTATCCATATTCTACCTACCAACTCCCAATAATAACAATATTTTATCCAATATATGCCTGGGAGTAAAGATGTAATGCAATAAAATAATGCGCAAAACTTTGATGCGGTTATAAACAAAGCTTGCTGCTGCTTAACAGCGTAGTTTTCAGGGATGTGCCTTACATACAGGGATTCCCAGGGGAAAATGACTTATCTGTTTTAAACCTTACATTGGCATGAATTATGCAATATCAAGTAAAAAACAATGCATGAATATATATTGTGAACCGGAGGGTACAGAGGCATGAATAAAGTTTTTCTGAGTGGCGCGGAACTGACAACCGCACAGGTATTACAGATAGCCCGGTATGGAGCGCCTGTAGAGATTACTCCAACGGCCCGGCAGCGCTTGGCGGACGCCCGCCAACTGGTATTCGACCTGGTGGACGCCGATTATCCTATCTACGGGTTTAATGTGGGAGTGGGTCAAAACAAGGATAAAAAGGTGTTTAAGCAATTTTTCGGGGAGTATAACTGCAATCTGATCCGCTCTCATTGCATAGGCGTTCCGCCTTATGCCAGCGACGAGGACGTTCGGGCAACCATGGTGGCCCGGCTTAACACCATGCTTACCGGCTGTTGCGGTGTTTCCCCCGAAATTCCCGAAATGTACATGGCCATGCTCAATCACGGCATACATCCCCTGATTCCTGAAAAGGGGTCGGTAGGGCAGGCGGATATAGGCCTTATTTCCCATATAGGCCTTGCCATTATTGGCGAGGGGAACGTGCGGATGAACGGCAGGGAAATGCCCTCCACCGAGGCCTTTGCCAAGGTTGGTCTGAATCCTCTGACCCTTGGTCCCAAGGACGGCCTTGCCATTGTCAGCTCCAATGCCCTGAGTGCCGGGGCCTGCGCCCTGCTGCTGGAGGATATTGAAGAACTGCTGGATTTGAGTGAACTGATTTACGCTATGTCTCTGGAAGGCCTCAACGGCAACACCGCCCCCCTGGATGACCGCAACCACGCTCTGCGCCGCTTTACCGGACAGCGAGAAAGTGCCAAGCGTATCACCCGCTATCTTCAGGGCAGCTATATCTATGAAGTAGACCCCAAAAAGGCAGTGCATGACCCCCTTTCCTACCGCAGCACTCCCCAAATTACCGGGGCGGCCAGGGAAATGCTGGCCTACACCAAGGAGCGGCTGGAAATCCAGCTCAACACCACCGACGATAACCCCTGCCTGCTGCTGGAGGACCGACAGATAAGTCCTTCCGCCAACTTTGACCCCCTCAACTGGGTGCTGGGGGTAGAGAGCTTGGCTATCGCTTTGTCCCACGTATCTAAAACCGCCTGTATGCGGCTTATTAAGCTGGTCACCCCCAACTACACCAACCTGCCCCGATTTTTGGCCCCGGAGGTGGACGTCCTCTGCTTCGCCACTCTGCAAAAAACCTTTACCAGCCTGGATGTGGAAATCCGCCATCTGTGTAATCCCTGCTCAATGGACACTTTCAGTCTGGCGGGGGATATGGAGGACACTTCCACCAACGCCACCTACGCCGTACAGAACTTACGGCGGATATACCGGAACCTGCACATCATTTTCGCCATTGAGCTGATGCATGCAACACAGGCCATGGAATACCGGAAAAAGCTGTCTTTGGGCCAATATACCGGCAAGGCGTTCCAAATAGTCCGCAAGGTACTGCCCTTTTATAAAACCGACCGCAATATCACCCAGGACATTCAAACGGTATGCGAGTTGCTGCAAAGCGGCGAGTTGACCGCCCTGATCCGGGAGTGAGAGGAGGAATAGTATGACTGTCATTACATTGGGCTTCCCGCTGAATCTGGAAGAATTTCTTCAAATCGTCCGCTTTGGGGCAAAGATTGAATTTTCGCCTGAATATTGCCGGCGGGTTACCAAGGCCCGCCAACTAATCGAAAAAGCTATTGATGAAAACCGGGTAATGTATGGTGTTACCACTGGTTTTGGTTCCCTGAGCACCCGGATAATCAACGCTGAGCAGGTAGAGCAGCTGCAGCGCAACATTGTGCTTTCCCATTCTACCTCGGTAGGAGCACCCTACACCGTGGAGGAAGCCCGGGCCACCATGCTGATGGTGCTGCAAAATCTGGGCAGGGGCCACAGCGGAGTACGACTGGAATTGCTGGAATTGCTGCGAGAAATGCTCAACCGTAGCGTTACCCCCTGGATGCCCCGGGAGGGTTCGGTAGGGTATTTGGCACCCGAAGCCCACCTGGCGCTGGTGCTCATGGGTGAGGGGCAGGCATATGTTGAGGGTCGATTGATGTCCGGGAAGAACGCCCTGGAACAGGCAGGGCTTGCCCCCCTGCCGCTGGGTGCTAAGGAGGGACTGGCACTGGTGTCCGGCACCACCACGGTGACGGCACTGGCAAGTCTTGCTTTGTACGATATGATTAAGGCGGCCAAAAGTGCCGACATCATTGGGGCGGTTTCCCTGGAGGTGCTCAGGGGTGTTATGCGGGCGTTTGATCCGCGGGTTATGTCGGTGCGTCCCCACCCGGAGCAGGACGGTACTGCCGAAAATGTGCGGCGTATTCTCTCCGATTCTGCTGTCCTCAAACACTTTGAGGGTACAAGATTGCAGGACGCTCTGTCCTTGCGATGTATTCCCCAGCTTCACGGCGCCTCTAAAAAAACTTTTTATGACGCAAGGCGAACGCTGGAAATTGAGATGAACTCCTGCTGCGACAACCCCATCATCTGGGATGCCGACGGTGACGCCGACGTGATTTCCGCCTGCAACTGCGACTCGGCTTATGTAGGCATTGCCATGGACAGCGCTGCCATCGCCGCCACTATGCTGGCCAAAATGTCGGAGCGGCGCAACAACCGCATCATTGATGAGAGCCTGTCAGGCTATCCGGCATTTCTGGTGGATAATCCGGGGCTAAATTCCGGCCTGATGCTTGCTCAGTACAGCCAGGCAGGACTGTTGGGCGACATGCGTATTCTCTCCACCTCCGCTGTCATCGACAACACCCCCACCTGCTGCAACCAGGAGGATTATGTGGCCATGGGGTACAATGCCTCGAAAAAGGCGCTGCAGGTAGTGGAAAAATTGGAGTATATCCTGGCGATCGAATTGCTTTCAGGCTATCAGGCACAGCAATTTTTAGACCCAACTCTTGCCCGTAGCAAGGTAACAGCCCGCATTCTGGAGGAAATCGGCAAATCGGTACCTGTGATGAAGGAGGATATTTTCCTACACCCTCACATCGAGTTTCTGCGGGATATGATTCATACCGGAAGGCTGGTTGAGCTGGCCGAGGAAATCATCGGCCCGATGAAATAGACTTCCACAGCACTCGGTAATTGAGAGCGGGGGAGGTCGAATGGCTGTTCAATATCCTATACGTTGGAGGTGATAGTTGCAGTTTCGTGCAGCGGTGTTGTAAGAAAGGCTAATATTTTACTGATGAAAGGAAGGCAGAGCTTATGAGCACACAAACCCATACTCCGGTAGAGAAAAACTCCGGTAAGAGCCTTTGGGAGGGTGTCCGTAAGGACGTTTTTATTCCAGGCATCATTCTTTTCGGTATTGCGGCAATTATAGGAATTATGAACAACAAGGCGCTGACCCAAAGTTCCCAGGCGTTCTTTGTCTGGTCTTTGGAGAGCTTTGGCTGGTTATACCAGTATGTGGTAATGGGCAGCACCATTATGGTGGCCATAATTACGTTTTCCAAGCTGGGCAACATCAAACTGGGCGGTGCGGACGCCCAGCCCAAATACCCCTTCTGGACCTGGTTTGCCATGACCCTCACAGGCGGCGTGGCCACAGGTATTGTTACCTGGGGTGTCAATGAGCCACTGATCTACTACGGCAATGTCTGGGGCGAGCTGGATGCATTAGGCATCAAACCTTTTACCGCCGAAGCGGCGCGATTTGCCATGGGGCGCAGTTTTTATAACTGGACATTTCTTCCCTATGCGATTTATGCCCTGTGTGGCGTACTGGTAGCCTACCTGTACTTTAATAAAAAGCAAAAGCTCAATGTTACCGCCACCCTTCAGCCTGTTTTCGGCAAGCGGATTACCCAAGGCGCTCTGGCTGCCTCTGTGGACTGCCTGTCCATGATGGCTCTGGGGGTAGGTATCTGCGGTGGCCTTGCCATGTGCATTACTCTGGTAGTTACCGGCCTGCGCACCTACGGCATACAGGAAAGCCTGTCTCTGTTTGTAATGATTGGCGTGGCACTAATTTTCATCTTCACATTCTCATCCTATGTCGGCATGGACAGGGGTCTGAAGGTGTTGGGCAATCTCAACGCCTGGTTCTATTACGGCATTTTGGCCCTGCTGCTGTTCACCGGCCCCCTGCTGTTCATATTGCGCAACAGCACCGCCGGACTGGCCGAGTGGCTGCATTACTTTTGGTTATGGGGCTTGGATCCCATCGATATCGGCGGCGCAGCCCTTACCCGTTCCTGGACCTTGTTTGACTGGGCCTGCTGGATCGCCTATGCACCGGTAACCGGCATCTTCCTGGCCATGATGGCCAGGGGGCGCACCATCCGGGAATTTCTTGTTGTCAACTGGATTCTTCCTTCTGTGTTCGGCCTGGTATGGTTCAGTATCTGGGGCAACAACGCACTCCACATGCAGATGACCGGCACGGCTGACTTGGTGGGTGCTATCAACCAGGGCGGTGCGGTTATGGCCATGTGGGAGTTCCTCAAGCA
This sequence comes from Sporomusa sp. GT1, assembly GCF_014634905.1. Classification (NCBI taxonomy): domain Bacteria; kingdom Bacillati; phylum Bacillota; class Negativicutes; order Selenomonadales; family Sporomusaceae; genus Sporomusa; species Sporomusa sp. GT1. The sequence goes on from NZ_BMBX01000021.1 coordinate 56,360, forward strand.
TTTGCCCTTCGGTCTTGGGGCCATCGTTATTCCTGTGAATATCTTTATCATCATCATTTCCTTTGTTACGGCGGCTGATGCCACCCTGACAAACGTAGGTTCCATGTGCATGAAGGACGTTCCCATCGGTACCGAGCCTCCCGGCTTCATTAAGATCATTTGGGGCATTATCATCGGCGTTGTGGCTGTGGTTATGGCAGCCTTCGGCGGCGGCGCCCAGGGTGTTGACGGCGTTAAGGCGCTGGCAACGGCAGGCGGATTTTTGGTGCTTTTTATATTCCTGTTCCAAATTATCGCGGCAGGCAAGGTGTTCTTTGTCCAAAAGGCATCCAGTGATGTGGTAGACGCGACAGAAGAAGAGTAAACGGGCGGTATCCCGGGGGAAGCCTGTAGCTTTGCAGCCTTCCCCCCCTTATGTTACTGATAGGAGCATTCCTGTAACGAACAAAAAAGAGTTTTGAACAAAAAAGTACCTCCTGTTAGAATACAGGGTGTAAGGCTT
>NZ_BMBX01000022.1:0-55925 GCF_014634905.1 Sporomusa sp. GT1
CTCAAATAGGTTTATTCCTATTCTTGCCAGTAAGGAAGATGTTTCAAACTTATTTACACAAAATTTTCTGTGCCCTCCAATGAAGCTTTTAAAACTTCATTGGATTTCATATTGTTTTACGAATTATATTTTGTTCAAGGTTTCAACTGTTCTTTCATTTACCACATTACCAGTATTTAACGTTGTTTTTGGCTCAATAAGCATTACATGTACTTCCTCGTCTGCAACAGGAAGATGTTCAACGCCTTTGGGAATGACAATACATTCACCTTCATTCAGCAATACCTCTTTATCCCTGAATTTTATTAATAATGTTCCTTTTACAACAAAAAACAGTTCCTCTTCTTCATCATGGTGATGCCAAACAAATTCTCCTTTTAATTTGGCCAGCTTGATATAGGAATCATTTAATTCAGCGACAATTTTAGGACTCCAATGCTCTGTAAAAAGATTAAATTTCTCCGCAAGAACTATTTTTTCCATAGTTTACACTCCCCATCTATTTATGCAATCTATAACACCTTCGATTACGAAAATAAAAATCCTGCACCATTATCATATGGATGCAGGATTTGATTATATATTGCGCTGTGCTTCTTTTGAGCCAAGGGAAAACCCGATAAATCCTAAACAGATAATACATCCGCCCACACCATACATTATCCCGTATCCCCAGTACTCTCCGACAATTCCGAGTATCACTGCCCCGGTGGTAATGCCAATATCCATAAACGAAGTAAAAAAAGCCAGTGCGCTTGCTCTCTCATGAGGTAATGTCCGGTCTACCACAAAAGCGTTGAGTGCAGGCATAAATGCACCAAATCCCAACCCAAAGAACCCGGCTATTATAATCAGCATTTCTACACTTTCTAAAAATGGCAGTAGAAAAGCGGCTATCGCCAAAAGCGCCAGGAAAGGAAGAATTACTTTCCGCCGTCCGTAACGGTCAGACAGCTTTCCCGCTAATACCCGGCTGATTAGCGTAAAGATTGCGTAGGTTGTAAAAAATATCCCAAAGTTAATTATCCCCTGTTTGGGTGCATATACAGGCAAAAAGGTGATTATTGCGCCATATAAAGTGGCCGCCGCAAAAAAAGTCAGCGAAGCAACCATAACCGCTTTTTGGCGAGCAACTGCCCAGATACTGATAGTTTGTTTATTACCGGCTTCCGGCCTGATTTCATCAATGCAGCAAGTGGCTAAAAAGGCCGCGGCGGCGGTAAGGAAAGAATAGAGGAATAACTGAGAAAAATCATGCGTTGTCGCGATAATCATAGTACCCCAGGCAGGGAAAAGTGCCATCGCCACCACATTGGCCACACCATAAACCCCCATGACTTCTCCGCGCCGGTTATGGGGGGCTAAATCTGCAACATAAGCAAAGGCGGCAGCTAAATAACAGCCATGGGCAATACCATGAAATGTTCTCAAAACATACAACGGAATAACCTGTTGTATCTGCCCATATAGCACAAATAGTAATGAAAAAAAGCCGGCACCCAATAGCATCATTTTCTTCCGGCCGTAGCCATCGGCTTGCTTGCCGAAGTAGGGCCGTAAGATAACAGAGGCCATGGTAAAAATTCCGACCACGATCCCGATCTGGCTTGTTGTTCCTCCCAATTCTGCTACAAATTGCGGGATTGTCGGCAGTAATAAGTAAAAGCTGCCGAAATATAAAAAGCCGGAAAGACAAACTAAAACAAAGTTTCTTGAGAGCAAGCTAAATTCATTCATTGTTACCCCCCTTTAATATACCAGCATTTGCAAAAGCATGGTATCCTATTGTTCGGCCTATATCCATATCCTTTGTTCTACAGTTAATTTCTAATTATATCATAATGACGGCAAAAGAATAATATCCTGCCTTACCCAAAACAAAAAAAGCTGCCTGTTTCAAAGGCAGCTTATAGTCAAATTCTATTTTTCAGGAACATTCTTTTCAACTAGTTCACAGTGTTCCGGGCAACTGGTATCTTCACTGTCACAACGTGATTCTTCACAAACCAAAACTTCCTCAACTTTACGTTTATCATCTTCTTTTTTCAATGACCCCGCCCCTTCCACTATTGTTGTTTTGCCAATTAATATCTTCTATTATTTAGTAATTCAAATATACACTGATTACCGGTAAAGGTCAATACTTTTTTAATACAATCCTATCCAGGTGCAATTGCACGCATGCAGCAATTAGAACTTTGTTACAAAGCCAAAGGAAACTCCATGGGCGTCATACCCGGGATTATGGGTTTTAAAACCATTAGAAACATGCATGAACATATATCCGAGATTCAGTGAAGAGTCTTCGCTGATTTTATAACTGAATGTCGGTCCGATCCGCCACATAAAATTATAATATCTTCCTCCGGCGGGAAATACTTTGTCATATAGGATAACGCCGCCACTCATCTCTAATGCTGCCGTTAGTTTGCCTGAGTGATATTTTTCATCGCGAATCATGTAAATGGGTCCGATGCCGACCGCGGAACTGTCTTGAGGCTCCCGGTGCTTTAAGGTTACATCCCCGCGCGGCCGGGTTATTGTAATGCCTCTATAAATAGACTTACTCTTTTTTTCAGAAATTTTTTCTAGTATATGTAGTGATACCGTATCAAGATCGCGGTCACTTGAGTGTGGAGTCAGGTAATCCCAATTCAGCTCAAGCTTGGATTCGGCCGCATAGCAATATGAATTTGCCGGCAGGCAAATCAGAAAAAAATTAATGATCGCTATGAAACAAATTAATCTACGCACAATACGCCACTCCCCTGCTGATTCTATATTGCAGTTATATAGCTGCCATTACGCAAAAATAACCATAACTTTCTGTGCGAAAGATACATGGCTATAATTAATATTCTGTATTTCATATGCTTTTTCCTGTTAAATTATCATAGCTGCAACTAAAAATATGAACTTCTCCTATTCTTTCGCTTCCGCCCCCCACGGACTCTCCGATATTCATTGAAAAAATTATAAAAAGCACCCCGCAGGATGCTTAGCTGTAACATTTTAATTCAGTGCTATCTTCAGCTCATCATAGTCTTCAAAATCGTCCAGGACCCCGCTCAGCGCCTTCTCAACATTAGCAAGAGTTACCGTAAGAGGGTTATTGGCATTAGCCAAATGAAGATCGAACCCAAATATTTGCCTGGCATTAACAGTATAGGCTTTATTGTTGCCAACATGAAGATTTGAAATTACTTTGTTTTGAAACAATCTGCGGGCCATTTCCTTATATAATTCCGTATTTGTACTAACCGGCTCTTTTGTAACAATTTCAACAGAAAATATTGTGAATGCTGCATTACACGAAGTACACATGCGTTAACACTTCCTCATATTATTTTACGAAAAACCCAAGAACCTGCCTGAAGCTAAGTCGCCCTTATCCTGGGACTTAGCCGCTCTTGACTCCCACTTGTAGAAGATGGGAGTTTTAGAGCGGGTTAATCTCAGGATAAAGCATTATTGTAACGATATTTATATTCTAACACCAATGATAATTATTTTCAATGATTTTAAAAGGACAAGTTTAATAACCTGTGGATAAACCAGCAAGGAAAACAATAAATCCACCGTTGTCCCTGTGTAGGGAACGGTGGATTTGTTGTATAGATTACTACACCCGTCCGGCTTTAAAACTTAAGGGTTGCACCAATGGCAAATTCATCTTTATCCCTGCCATGATCAGGCATAAAATTGGTGTATGTAAGATTAAGATCAACATTAGCAGCTATTTGATAGCCGGCACCTACTTGTACTTCGTTAAATTCATCGCCAGCTATGAAAGCAGCAAAACCATCAAGCTTTGGCGCCAACGGCCCCTGCAAACCCAGGCCGAGATACATGGATGAATCATTATAATCAAAATCCCGGTGGCCAATTATGCCTTTGAGATTATTAGAAAACTGATACTGCCCATAAAAGTCTTTCATATCACCATAGTAATCACGGTCAATGGATTGATAGCCAATCGTAAAACGGTCAGCAAGCTTATGTTCAATATAGACCGTATCACCACTTACCCCCACTGCCGTTTGTCCGTTATCCAGATTGTTAAGCGGCGCGGCAAAAGCCGTCCCTGCACTCAAAGTAACGAACGCCCCTAAAATAAGTAAACTCTTTTTCATTGTAACTCCTCCTTTAAATTATAACTCTTCTACCAAGCTCTTTTTTCTTTGAGGTAAGTAACTTACCCATATAATTATCTACTAAGAAAATTTTACCTGATGTTTTTTAGATTTTTCTTAGAATTAGTATGCCTATCACATTTTTTCAAAAATACAAAATGAGTCAGAGAACCGTTCCCTGACTCAAGGGAACCGTCTCTTGACTCATCTTGACTCACATCAGGTACCGCAAAAGGTTTGGTAAGGAAGGGTTGATGGCTCAGGCGGCTTGGAGTAAGCGGCTTGTTCCGGTGAGTGTGCGTAAGGGCTTGCCAGGACATCCAGGAACCGTTGCATCGGGCTGTAATCTCCTTGCATTGCGGCTGCCAGTACGGCTTCGACACGATGGTTGCGGGGAATTACCGCAGGGTTATGGCTGCGCATCAACTGGTCAGCGGCAGCTTTTGATTCTTGCTGCCTGCCTAGTCTCGCCTGCCATAGTTCATACCACTGAGCAAACTCGGCGGTGCCAAACAGAACCGTATCTTCCGGTTTGGCAAAAGTTAATGCCAGGAAGGTGTTGGTATAGTCTGCGCGATACTGCTGCATGATACGGAGAAGTTCTGTAATGAGAGCCGTATCCTGTGCCTCTTGGTTAACTATTCCCAGTTTTGCTCTCATTCCCGCAAGCCAATTGCGGTGATACAACTCGGCAAAATCGGCAATCGCATCCTGCGCCAGTTTAACAGCCTGCTCTTGATCGGCATGCAGCAGCGGCAATAGAGTTTCAGCAAAGCGAGCGAGATTCCACCCGGCAATATGCGGCTGGTTGCCATAGGCATAGCGGCCTTGAAGGTCAATGGAGCTGAAGACGGTCGCCGGGTCAAAGGTATCCATAAAAGCACAAGGGCCATAATCAATGGTCTCCCCACTAATGGTCATGTTATCGGTGTTCATTACTCCGTGGATAAAGCCCACCAGTTGCCATTTGGCAATCAGTGCCGCCTGACGCCGGACCACTTCCCGGAGCAGCGCAAGGTATCGATTTCCATCGGTTTCAATGTTGGGAAAATGACGCTTTAGAGTATAGTCAGCCAGGACCCGGAGCTCCTCAAGGGTACCCCAGTTCGAAACATATTGAAAAGTTCCGACACGTAGATGACTTGCCGCCACACGGGTCAGAATTGCGCCAGGCTGTGCGGTTTCGCGGAGCACCGGCTCACCGGTTGTTACCACCGCCAGACTGCGGGTGGTGGCAATTCCCAGCGCATGCATGGCTTCGCTGATAATGTATTCACGCAGCATCGGTCCAAGTGCCGCACGCCCGTCACCCCGGCGGGAATAGGGAGTTCTGCCTGAACCCTTGAGCTGGATATCGAACCGTTCACCCTGGGGAGTGATCTGTTCGCCAAGCAATAGCGCCCGGCCGTCTCCCAACATCGTAAATTGCCCGAATTGATGACCCGCATATGCCTGAGCAAGCGGCAAAGCACCGTCAGGGATACGATTGCCGGCAAGCGCGGCCACACCAGCTTGTCTCTGCAGTGCCTGGACATTCAGACCCAGGGATGTTGCCAAAGGATGATTAAGCAACACCAGGTTAGGTGAGCGTACAGGGGTTGGATTAAGGCTGCTAAAAAATGCTTGCGGCAGGCGGGCATAACTGTTGTCCAGATTCCATCCTGTTTCAGCTATTGCATTTTCCTCCATCATCGTATCTCCTTTGCGTCTGTTAGTCTGTTGTATTTAGTTTTTCTTTTTGCATAAACAAAAAACCATAGATAGTCTATGATTTTTTAATTTCTGTTTTTTTACGAACTGCTATCGGCAATGCCAGTGTCCGATCTTTTCGTTGTCAATAGCGGCCGATTCATTGTCCAAAGCGGTGGCAGCTGCGGATTTTTGAGTAAAGTTGTCCACCAGTTTTTTAGCTACCCGGACATTGGCCAGCCCACCGGGACCACCAATGCAGCCGCCGTAACACGACATGCCCTCCAGGAAATTTGCCTCTACTTTGCCAGCCCGGAGCTGCTGCACAGCTTCCGCACAACTCTCAATTCCTTCGGCATTAAGAGGTTTGACGATAGCTTCAGGATCAAGCCCGGCTACTGCGGACTGGACTGCTTTCACCAATCCGCCGGCACAGGCAAAACCGTTTGCAGTACCTGAAGCGGCCGACTCAAAACCCTTGTCAGGCACCAAGTCAAGCTCAATTCTCTTGCCGGCAAACATAGCGGTCAGTTCTTCAAAGGTAAGGGCATAATCCACTAATCCGGCATGCTTGCGGGCTTCCGCCTTTTTGGCAATACAGGGCCCGATAAAAACGGTAACCGCGGCCGGATTATTGGCTTTAATCAGCCGGGCTGTTGCCAGCATCGGTGAAACAGTAGAGGATATCCTATCTTTGATATCTGAAAAATGCTTCTCGATCATAGTAACAAAGGCCGGGCAGCAGGATGAGGTCATGAATGGACGCTGTTCAGGCACAGTTGCCAAAAATTCTTTGGCTTCGTTAAGGGTTACAATATCGGCTCCGTAGGCCACTTCTTGTACCGCATAAAAACCTAACTGTTTAATTGCCTCAACGATTTGGCCTGGTTTAGTTTTAGGGCCAAAATGTCCGGCAAAAGCCGGTGCCAGCATAGCATATACCTGCTTGCCGTTTAGAATGTGCTGGATAACCTGGACTACTGCAGAACTATCGCCGATAGCGCCAAAAGGACAAGCTTCCCGGCATGATCCGCACTCAACGCACTTTTTCTGGTCAATTACTGCCTTACGGTCACCACCGGCAACAATAGCTTTGACGGCACATACCCGTTCGCACGGTCGACTTATCTCAATAATGGCGCCATATTGGCAGGATTTTTTGCACAGGCCGCATTCCACACAACGGTTTTTATCTATATAGGCCCGGTTCTGTACCACCATAATGGCTTCTTTAGGACAACTGTGGATACAGTTATGCGCCAAACAATTGCGGCAGGCATCGGTAACCAAATATTTATCTATCGGGCACTGGTCGCAAGCTTCCGGCATTACCGTAATGAGAGGCATGTCTTCCACTTTGCCGGCCAAAGCCGCCGCGGCGGCTTCTTCCTGAGACAGCTTCAACGATTGACTCAAGGTCAGATTAATGCGTTGACGCAACACCGCTTTCTCTTTATGAATACAGCACCGATAACGGGGTCCCTCCTCAGATACGATAATATCCCTCACATTCACAATGTCTTTTTCCAGACGGTTCTCATATGCCATTTTCGTAATTTCTTCTAAAACCTGGCTGCGAATTCTTACAACTTCTGTAGTTTGAGATATTGCCATAGGATTGCTACCTCCATTTGAATAAATAAATTAGGATTATTGCTGCAACTAAATAAAAAGAACTTAGATTATTATTTTCAACAAAAAAGTTCTATTCCCTTCCCCTTCTGAATCTTAGTCATCCGATAAACAAACAGCAAACTATCGCGTGGACCATGTTTACGCCTCTTCTCAGGCATAACAGATATCACCCGACTACTACAAAGCGCATAACATAATATAAGGAATTAAAACTTAGAGGAGGCCTTTATGTGGGATTATATATTGACGTAGAACCGGACGTAAACGTTTATGTAGAGGACCTTAACCCGGAAGGCGATAAAACAATTTTATTTATACACGGTTGGCCGGCAAACTATCAGATGTTTGAATATCAGTTTAACCAGCTTCCCAAGATGGGCTATCGATGCGTTGGCGTAGACACCAGGGGATTCGGCAATTCCGATAAGCCCTGGAGAGGCTACGACTACGATACCCTGGCAGATGATATTCGTTGTGTGGTAGAAGCACTCGATTTGCACGACTTTACACTTGCGGGCCATTCCACCGGTGGAGCAATTGCCATCCGCTACATGGCCCGCCACAGGGGATTCAGGGTATCCAAGCTAGCCCTGTTTGCAGCTGCGGCTCCCAGCCTGATCCAGCGTCCCTATTTCCCTTACGGGTTACAGCGGGAAGATGTAACCCGTATCATTCAGGGAACCTATACTGACCGTCCGGAAATGTTACGGGGATTTGGAAATATGTTTTTCTTTCAGCATATAACCCAGCCTCTCTCAGATTGGTTCTTCAACCTGGGGCTGCAGGCAGCAAGCTGGTCCACCGCGGCGGTTGCGGCTGCCTGGCTGGATGAGGAACTTTTTTCTGATCTTGGAAAAATCCAGGTTCCTACTTTAATTCTTCATGGCATTCATGACAAAGTTTGTTTATTCCCATTGGCACTTGCCCAAAAGAAAGGAATTAGAAACGCCAAGCTTGTGCCGTTCCAATATAGCGGTCACGGATTATTTTATGACGAGTGTGATAAGTTCAATAAGGAATTGACAGATTTTATTGATGAGTAAAGGGGGGAATAACAGGCTTGCCAAAATTGTAAAGACAAGCCTCCTACAGCAGTTGTATCTGTCATAAGAGGCCTGCCCAGCTTGTTTTAATTGCATATACACCTGCCCGCGAATAGGTCTGGAAATGATATTTATTACAGCTTTTTACTCATGTTGTACCAAATGGCTCCACCATGCTCAGAGCTTGAAACACCGTTGTTGAGATACCCGTGACTTTCATAGAAATGAATTAAGTTCTCCTTACAGGTAAGGGTAATTGTTTCACGTTGCTTCATTCTTGCTTCTTTTTCGAGATGTGTAAGCAGCTTTGAAGCTATACCCCGTTTTTGAAAGGCTGGGGCCACCGCTAATCCTAAAATACTTTGATGGCCGCCAAACGCAGGATTTTCTTTTATATCACCAAACAAGTCATCAGTAATGAAAGCGGTGTTAATGACCGGTCCGTTCACTAAGCCGATGATGCTGCCATTCGCTTCCGCTATAAAAAAACTATCCGGAATAAATTGAATGCGTCTTGCAAACGCTGCTCGCGTCGCGGCCTCTGCCGGTGAAAAGCAAAGCTGCTCAATGACTACAAGCTCAGGTAAATCTTCTTTTTTTACATTTCGTATTATTAACATATCCATGTTTCCTCCAAATTCAATGTTCTGCTAAATAAAGTAATTTGTAACAATTAGCCTTAGTAATTAATATTATGTTAATAGAATATAGTAAGGAGGTACTTCTGATGGGTCATGATGTCGAGATTAATAATGTTAGATTTTACGTATTACGCAATAATACAACCGGGAGTGTGTCTATACCGCTTACCTTGTCGCCAACTCCTACACCTTTAGCCTCTATTACCCTGCGTTCCAACTTTGATTGCGGCAGAGCCGTGGTCTTGAATGCAACTGTCGGCTGGCTGGCGGTAACTAATGGCACAGGAATAGACAGGGTCAATGTGTTATTTAAAATTTGGCGCGGCAGCCCCGCAACAGGTAATTTAATTTTCAGTGTCGTTGACAGCGGCGAAAGCGATTTTGACAACAGAAAGGTAACCAGCTTTACTCATGTCGATAGCAACTTTGATTTACGGTCCTCAAGGCCGCCCAGCTATTTCCTCACCGCAGAACTTCTTGATGTCGGCAGTGCGGCGACGGTTATCGGACCAATTACCTTTATTGCCACAGAATTTGAAAAGTAGCAAAAAACTAAAGCAACGACTGCACGATTAGGCTCATGAGCAAACAGCTGCGTATCAACACGCATCTGTTTGCTCTTTTCTCCCAGGGATAGCCTTCCTGACAAGAGTTCTATTTTCCTATTGTAACATAAAATAAAAGTTAACATATAATGTATTAAAAAGCATAAAGGAGGTTGCATGTGTGGAGCGTTGTAATGAAGATAGACCTATGCACCATGGTTGTAAACCACCAAAATGTATAGGAAAATTCAATGAAAAATTTAAAGTTTATGAAGTATGCTGTCGTATAGTAGTTAAGGTTTGTTCCGTATGCGGTTTTGAATATGAACCCCAGTTTCATCATATATGCCCGCGTTGCAGAAATCATGTACCTGGCAGCTTTGGCTCCGGCGGCTTCGGTCCTGGTAACTTTGGCCCTGGTAATTTCGGACCTGGCGGCTTCGGCTTTGGCGGTTTTGGCCCCGGTGGGTTTGTCCGGCCTGGCGGCTACGGACATAAAGTCAAGGTAATGAGTGAGCTGGCGGAAGACGAAGACGCAGACGAATAATACGCCGGTAACCAGCAGAACCGCCGACATTAGTTTGCAACTAATTGCCGGCGGTTTCTTTATGGTGAATAGCACCCTATCTAAGAGCCTTTTACGTCAGATTACAGAACCGCCAAAAAGAGGAAAAATCTGCTTACATACGGAAATTATAATTTACCTGTATCCTATGACCCGGGATAATCAACAAAGAAATGAGGGATAGCATGTTTAGAAAAATTTTGGTTCCCATTGATGGCTCAACAGAAGCACTCGCGGCAGCAAAATACTCACGAAAAATTGCTGAGAAATTTGGCAGCTCCGTAACCTTACTCCACATCATTCAGCATTCGGCTTACATTATGTCCGGTGCCCATGCGGTGCCAAGCTCGGTAATCGAAAGTTTGGACGAAAGAGGCAAAGAAGTTTTAGAGCAAGCATCAGAAATCTTCCAGGATTTTGATGGTTATGTAACTACCCGCATAGAATATGGTCATCCCGGCATTAAAATTACGGAAATAAGCAAGGAAAACAACTATTCATTAATTATCATGGGACGCCGCGGTATCAGTGATGTCGCCAAACTTTTAATCGGCAGTGTCAGCAATTATGTCCTTCACTACGCCGCCTGCCCGACATTAATCATCCGCGATTCCGACTAATGCCTGGCCTTAACCTCTCACCTGCTTTAAAAGCTCTGCCATATTTTTACCCAGAGTCTGGAAGGTTGCGATACCTTCTTCATCCTTTTGAGCATCACCCGGATTAAGAGCCAATGTCATATTCCAATAGTGGGAGGAAGGGATTGTCATCTCGGCAATACCAAAAAAGAAGTTGATTGCCGAATAAGTAAACGTTGCTCCGGCTCTGCGCACAGCAACCACTGCAGCACCAATTTTACCGCGCAGCATATCACCGCCATTCGCTTTGGCAACAAAGCCACAGCGATCAATAAGTGCCTTAACTTCTGTGGACACATTGCTAAAATAGGTGGGAGAACCAATAATAATTCCGTCGGCTTCTATCATCTTCTGGATAAAGGTATTCATTTCATCGTCCTGGCGTATACAGCGGTTATCTTTTGTTTCCCAGCACTTGCCACAAGCCAGGCAGCCGAAAACTTTGCGCCCGCCCAGTTGGATGAATTCCGTCTCGATTCCTTCCTTTTCCAATTCTGCCAGAACGATTTGCAAGCTTTGTGCTGTATTGCCATTAATTCTGGGACTTCCGTTAAATGCAATCACTTTCAAATCAATCACACGTCCTTTCATTGTAACAATGATTTAGATATTGGCATTGGTGGCACTAGCAACAATTACTGCCTGCGGTCACTCCTTTCCAAAAAATTTCTATTCTGCTATAATACTACATGCCAGGATATAATTAGGCAAGTACGCACTTATTTGTATTATAGTATCCATTTATATACTGCATTGTTCAATCAAGCAGGGGGCTTAATTATGCCAATGCCGCAAAACTAATGACTGAAACAGCTTCCTGCCCGCCTGCAGCCGATAAAGCAGGGGCTTGCCGCACTAAGAAAAGTTAGTGTGACAAGCCCCTTTTTCTTGTTTTATCCCGGGATATGAAGCAAAATCTCCTGCCCGCTATCGGCGGGGTAAATGCTCTACCTGTTATCTCTTTCTGCTAAATATGACTGTCGTTTATATCTACTGTCAAATTCAGCACGTCTGTAAAGAATTCAACAGGAACAAGTGTTGTACCATTAACAATTTCCGGTGCAGTGTCTAACTGAACAGCCATTTTTAACCTGCCATAATTGTTGCTGCCTATTGTCACAGTCGACATTGTCCCCATACCGTTTTGAAGCTCAACTGTTCTTGCCTCGCCATTCCAAACCACAGTATAGCCCAAACTTTCGGCAATAACGCGGAGCGGCAGCATTATTGTATTCGCATTGGTTTTTAAAATGTCAATTTCACCTAATGCTAATTCTTTTTTATCTATAACAATTGTACCGGCACCGGTATGGACTCTTATATCAGCGTTAACCGGCAATAGTACCGCTTTGGTTGCACCTGCCTGTGCAGGCATGCTCATTGTCATTATATCGTACCACACAATTAACTCAGAACCGACTTTGATGGCTGCCGGCTGGGCAAAAATTTCAGGATAAATGGTCACAAGTCTTTCTGAATTGGTGCAAAGCACTCTAACGCTGCCGTCCGGTCTTTGCTCTACCGCAGCAACCTTCATGTACTGACCCGGATTACCCGTTTCGGGTGTCCCGACAACTAAAGCAATGGCACTGCTTTGCGGCGGGATACTTCTGGTAACAACCGGGCTGTAGTAAGCTGTTACCGCATCACCTGTTTTTAAGTCTGTGAAGGGAATGTGCGTACCATCCTCTGCATCCACAATATAAGTGCCCTCTTGTATATGTAGCACTATTTCGTTATATGAACCTTTTCCGGCAAACCTTATTCGGTTGTCGCCAATTTCTGCAATTTTGCCTTTTGTAGAAATTACCTTAGGTACCGGAGTTTCGATTGTTGCTGCTGCAGCAACAGCACCCGCCGCCTGAGCAAAGCCTGTTGTCATACTTACCATCACTGTAATTGCGAGAATGGCTGATAAAATTCTTTTCATTGTTTTCCTCCTGTCATACAATTTGCTTATCATGCATCTACAAACTATTAAACGTCTATTCCAGCAAAAAGTAACGCTGCTGTTGTTTTTTTATTAAACTAAAAAAACACCTCCTATGACAGATGTTTCAGTCATAGGAGGTAAATGCTCTTATTGATTAATTCAGTTAGTAACCCGTGAAAGAAAGGCTTTCGTCCGCGCATCCTTAGGCTGGTTGAAGATGACATCAGGTGTATCATCCTCTACAATGACACCATCTTCCACATAAATGATTCTGGTGGCAACGTCGCGGGCAAAGGCAATTTCATGGGTGACAATCAGCATGGTTAAACCTTCTTTAGCCAGTTCACGCATAACGGCCAATACTTCACCAACCATTTGCGTGTCCAGCGCTGAGGTAGGTTCGTCCATCAGCAGAACCTGTGGCTGGATAGCGAGCGCGCGGGCAATGGCTACTCTCTGCTTTTGGCCGCCTGACAGCTGATGCGGCTTGGCATTAATATATTGCGCCATACCGACTTTCTCTAAAAAGCGCAGAGCTGTTTGCATAGCCGTTTGCTTATCCTGCTTTAACACCTTGACTAAACCTACCATACAGTTTTCCAGTACAGTCATATTATTAAACAGGTTAAACTGTTGAAATACCATACCCACTTTTGTCCGGTACAGTGTGAGCTTGTCCTGTTCTTCCACAACATTCCGGTCAGCGTGAATGATCTCGCCCGAGGTCGGTGTTTCCAACATGTTGATGCAGCGGAGCATAGTCGATTTACCGGAACCTGACGCACCAATAATGCAAATAACATCACCCTGAAAAACATCAAAACTAACATTTCTGAGGATTTCACGCTTACCAAAATACTTAACCAGGTTTTTAATTTTCAGCACCTGCTGTGAGCTCTTTGCGGAAATTTTATTATCCATCTGTCTAATTCCCGCCTTTCGTTGGAGTAAACGGCCCACAGGGATCAGCCAAAGGATCATACGGAACCAGAGCATAGTTGTCAGGACCATCCATACGCTTTTCTATCCAGAGTAAAAAGCGGGATACGGCAAAGGTCATGATAAAGTAAATCGCACAAGTAATAAAGAATACTTCAAAATACCGGTAATAGGCCCCTGCGGCCGATTTGGACAAGAAGTATAGCTCAGTTACCGAAATAACATTAAGTACCGAGGTATCCTTAATATTAATAATCAGGTTGTTGCCAATTTGCGGCATAATATTGCGTAAAGCCTGCGGCAAAATAACATAGGACATAAGTTGAAAATGATTCATGCCAATAGCTTTGGCAGCTTCTTTTTGACCAACATCAATGGAGATGATGCCGCCGCGGACAGTCTCCGCCATATAGGCACCGGTATTTACAGACACCACCAAAAAGCCTGCGAACAACGGTGACATATCAATATCGTAAACCTGCATCGAGCCGTAATATACAACCATTGCCTGCACTATCATAGGTGTACCGCGGAACAACTCAACATAGGCAGCCAGGAGGGCTCTGATGCACCGAAAAAAGCCTCGTTTAACAATCCCATCCTTAGGATTAATCGGGATAGTTTGCAAAATACCGACAAATAAACCAATTACACAGCCGATGATGGTACCACCGACAGCCAATAGCAGTGTAACAAGGGCACCTTTTACAAAAAGTGCACCATATTGCTGGAGAAGAAAATAAACCCACTCAAAAAAGGTTACCGGCATAGCACTTGTCATGTTTTTTCCACCTTGATCAATAAGGAAAACACGGCTTGTACCGCCTTTAGCGACGGCATAAGTCGATATTGCCCTTATCTTGTTTTTAAAAAAGTTATACTTGCTGTTAGGATAACAAATCTTAGGGATGGCGGCTGCCATCCCTAAGTACTACTGATTATTTCGCTAATGGTTGTTTCTTAATGGCTTCTTCCATCATTTTATCGCGATCAGCTTCTGTCATTGTACTCAGTGCTGTATTAATTTTCTTCAGCAGGTCTGCACTGGTTCCTTTAGCAACCGCAATACCCATTTCAACTTCTTCTTTTTCTACTTTAAAGCCTTGTCCATCTTTAAAGTCCAGCATAACTAATCCGGGATTGGCATATACGGCAGCCATAGCCGTCGGCTTATCGGTAGCCACAACATCTACCTTACCGGAAGTCAGGGCTACAATCATTCCTGGAACATTATCAATAGCAGGTTGGATTTTCGCATCAGGAATTTGTTTTAGCAAGTCATACCAAACGGTATTAAGCTGCGATGTAGCAACAGCGCCTTTAAGGCCTTCCAGATTCTTAGCATCAGCAAAAGGGGTGTTTTTCTTCGTAAGGGCAACAATATCCGCATTGTAATAAACAGAAGAAAAATCCACTGTTTCTTTACGCTTGCTGGTAATACTCATGCCAGCGATAGCTGCGTCAATCTTACCGGCGTTTATAGCAGGGGCCAAGCCATCCCACTCAATTTTATGTATTTCCAGTTCATACCCCATAGAGTCGGCAATCTTTTTAGCAATCATCACATCATAGCCCAAGGCATATTCCTGACTGCCTTTGATTTGTACCGCTCCGTTATCAGGCGTAGTCTGCGTCCAATTAAACGGAGCATAACCACATTCCATACCAACGCGCAACACCTTTTTGTCCGCCGGTTTGTTCTCTGCTGCTTTTTTATCACTGGAACATCCGGCCAACATCACACCAAAAGCGACTATTGCTAAGCAAAGTACCATCCTTAACATCGTTTTGTAATTTTTCATCCTCGCTCAACCTTCCCCTTACTCTCTTTAATAAGTCAACACGTATAATTGTAGCAATCCATAGGAATAAATGTCAAGCTGTATACATTATATCTGGCGATATCGAAATATATTTATTGTTACTTTATCAAGTAAAATACCTAGCACAAGAGGCAGCTTCCGAAGAACCTGCCTCTTGTACAATTATCTATGCCCAAACCCGGGATCTCCCAGGTGTTATTGAGCTGCTCCCTTGGCATTCTGCTTTTGCCGGCGAGCCTTCATAATTTGAACACCTGTAACACTAAGCAAAATAACCAGTCCGATGGCATCGGTAACCAAGCCTGGATCAACCATCAAAATCCCCCCCAGGAAAAAGAGGGCCCGTTCAATATAATTGGCGTCGGTGATACAGTAGCCCACCATCGCTATACTCAAGCCCATCATCCCGCAAATGGCGGTTAGGCTGCTAAAAAGTATTGAGCCTGCTGTTGCGCCAATCATCAGCAATATCGGTGAAAGCACAAAGATATACGGAACAATAAAGGCCGCTATCGCCAGCTTTGCCGCATTAACACCTGTTCGCATCGGCGCCGCACCGGCAATGCCTGCGCCGGCAAACGCAGCCAACGCTACCGGTGGAGTAATATCGGCAATAATTCCGAAGTAAAAAACAAACATATGCGCTGCCAATATAGGTACTCCCAACTGAACCAGTGCCGGAGCAGCAATCGTCGAGGTAATTACATAGTTAGCTGTTGTGGGGACACCCATTCCCAGGATCAGCGAGGTAATCATAGTAAAGAACATGGCCGGCAGCAGCTGCCCACCAGCCAGCTCAATCAGCGCTGACGCCAGCTTTAACCCAATCCCGGTCTTGGTAACAACACCAATAATAATGCCGGCAGTGGCGCAGGCCACCAAAACCCCCAGCACGCCGCGAGCACCATTCTCCAAACCCTGAATGATTTGTTTGGGAGTTATTCTGGTAGATTTTCGCAGCATAGAGGCGACAATGGCAAGAACAATTGCCCACAAAGCGGCTTTCATCGGCGTATAGCCTGCAACCAGTAGATAAACAATGACGATCAAAGGCAATGCCAGATGACCCCGTTCAAGGAATAGCTCCTTAAACTTAGGCAGTTCTTTCCGGGGAATGCCTTGCAAGCCTTCCTTGCGGGCTTCAAAATGAATCCCGATCCAAATGCCGGCGTAATAAAGAACGGCCGGAATAACAGCTGCCTTAACTACCTCAATATAAGGAATGCCAACAAATTCAGCCATAAGGAAAGCCGCAGCTCCCATGACAGGCGGCATTAGCTGTCCGCCTGTTGAGGCAGTCGCTTCAACTGCCCCGGCAAATTCCGGCTTATAACCAAGCTTTTTCATCATGGGAATCGTAAGACTGCCTGTGCCGACAACATTGGCAACCGAACTGCCGGAAACAGTTCCCATTAAAGCACTGGATAAAACAGCAACCTTGGCTGGTCCGCCTCTAGCCCAGCCGGCTACAGCATTGGCTATATCAATAAAAAATTTGCCCAGACCGGTCATTTCCAAATACGCACCAAACAAAATAAACAAAAAGATAAATGTGGAAGAAACTCCCAAGGGAATACCGAAGATGCCTTCGGTAGTAAAGAATAAATGTCCGACCAACTCACCGATATCAACGCCTTTATGTGCCAGCATATCCGGCATATAAGGCCCGGCAAAAGCATACACAATAAAGGCACACGCGACAATGACCATGGGCCATCCAACAACCCGCCGGGCAGCTTCCAGAACCAGCACAATCCCCAGTAAGCCCATAACAAAATCGCTGCTTGTCACCGTACCGGCCCTCAAAACAAGCTCCTGGTAGAGCATGACAATATATAAAGGAGCCACGGCACCAAGAATCGCCATCAACAAATCAAAAGGATGTAATTTGCTTCTTGACCAGGATTTACGCGCCGGATACAGCAAATAAACAAGCGCGAGTCCAAACCCCAGATGGATTGCCCGTTGCAAGTGAGCATCCAGAACGCCAAATATGGCAGTATATAATTGAAACAGGGAAAAAACGATAGCAAGAACACTGATAATATAGGACATAGGGCCGGTATACTGACGTGAGTCGGATTCTTTGTCATATTTTTTTAAAATTTCTTCAGCTGAAAGACTTTGCTTCATTGAATCAAATTCGCCTCCCATCACCTTTTGTGCGAAAAAATATATAATGCATCCGGAATGGAAGCATCCTCTCAAAACCAGCGGGAATACAGCGGCTCCACCCGAACAGTAACGAGAGTTCCTGCCGGAAATACGCTGTAGAGAGGAATGGTCCGGCCAGCATAAGTCAACGATAATTTTGCTTCCGGCCCGGTACGCAGGCGTAAGCACTGCTCAGGCCTGTTCATTCCCTTCATAACAAATTTATCCTTCTCTGCCTGGAAAATCCCGTCTTCCGCCAAAAAAGGAAGTCCTACCCCAAAAGATTGATACTCGGTAGATTCCAAAATAAAAATACCCGAGTCTTCAATAGTAAAATTTTCAATAACCGGTGTCCTTTGCACAGAATGGACAAAGGAGAGACTTAGCTGCTCGCCGGATTTTACCGGAACGGTTTGATAAATTCCCTGAGTTGTCTCAATGAATACATGTGGCTGCAATATGACTCCAACGAACCAAATGATAAATCCGCCAATGACAATGGCGGCAACAACCGGATAAAATCGTATTCTTATCATAAAAAGCCGGACAACGGGTTACCTGTTGTCCGGCATTCCCTCCCAGAGTGACTATTTAAAGAATTTGGCAGCGCCAGGATGTAATTCGATAGACATCCCTTCCTGGGAATTTTCTTTAGTAATCATCTTGCCGACAGAATGAGCGGCTTTCAAACGCTCCAGGTTATCGTATATCGCTTTGGTAATATTGAAAGTAAGATCAGCATTCATTTTGTCGGTGACTACCAGCATAGCCTTGACCGCTACGGCCGGGATATCGGCGGCCTGATTAGGATAAGCGTTCACCGGAATGGTAACTTTTGCATAGAAAGGATATTTTTTGATTAAGGCATCGGCTTTATCAGCTTCCACCGGAATAAGCACAACCTTATGCTGGGCAGCAATATCCTGAATCGCTGCCGTCGGGAAACCGGCGGTTACAAAAGCAACATCAACATTTCCGTCTTTAAGGCCGCTGGCCGCTTCGCCAAAGGACAGATACTGGACTTTAATATCATCATAAGTAATGCCATAGGTTTCAAGAATTTGGCGGGCATTTGCCTCAGTACCGCTGCCTGCCGCACCAACGGCAATACGCTTGCCTTTCAAATCAGCAATGCTTTTGATGCCGGTTTTGTCCACGGTTACAATTTGAATGGTTTCAGGATATAAGGTAGCAATGGCCTTCAAGCTGGGAACCTGCTTATCGGTGAACATCTCGGTTCCTTTGACGGCATAATAGGCAATATCATTTTGCACTAACGCCATTTCAACTTTGCCGTCTTTAAGCATATTGATATTGGCTACCGAAGCACCGGTGCTTTGCGCACTGGCATTTACATTGGCAACATTTTTGTTAAGAATTTCTGCAATAGCTCCACCCAAGGGATAATATGTTCCCGCAGTGCCACCGGTAGCAATGTTTACAAATTCTTTCTTTGCCGCTGCTTGTTCTGTGGACTTTCCTCCACCACAGCCGGCCAGCATTCCAATAAGGAGCATGGACACGGCTAAAATTGACAACACTTTTTTCATACTTTCCCCTCCCAATCAAATAAGGTAAAAGCATTCCTTTTACCAATTTACATTTTTTTGTATTCGCGCCTTATAAGAGATTTCCTGCAAATATAAAATTTTATTTCACCAGGAGCGCACTATTTTCTTCTCAATGTAAACATAATTAGTTTATATAAACACAAAATGTCTATATTTAAGAGATTTTAGCTGTTTTTGTAACCGCAAGGCAGACTTTCTCAAACAAGCAACTATTTTCCTATATATTTTTCATGCCTGTAATTTTTATAGTTTCACTAATTTTCAGGTTGGAGCAAGGTGGTATAAACCCATTTGCCGCGAGCAAAATATTTTATTAGAAACAATAAAATATCTGTTAAGGAGAACAAACTATGAAGATTTCATTTATTGGCAGCGGCAAAGTCGGAGTAGCTTTAGCTTATACGACGGCATTAAAAGGCCTGGCTCAGGAAATTCTTTTATCAGATGTCTCTGCCGACAAGGCTTACGGCGAAGCCCTTGACCTCCTGCAATGCCAGGCCTTTTGCCCTCAAGCCCGTATTACGCATGGCCAAATCCGGGATACCGCCAATTCGGATATTGTAGTTATCAGCGCCGGTATTCCCCGCCGGGCAGACGAGCCGCGCGTAATGCTGCTTTCCCGCAACGCAAGTTTAATTGCCGCGATCGTAAAAGAAGCAGTTGCCTTAAGTCCGCAGTGTATATTACTAATTATTACTAATCCACTTGATGTCATGACCCATTTAGCCTATCAAGTCTCCGGCCTTCCTGCCGAACGGGTGATAGGTATGGGAACTGTCCTTGACACCGCCCGCTACCGTTCCTATCTTGCACAGCATTTTAGTGTGGATGCCCGTGACATTGACGCCTATGTAATAGGAGAACATGGGGAAACGATGGTGCCGCTAACAGGCAATATAACCATCAAAGGCGTACCGTTAGCTACCCTGCCGGCTTATGATAACACTGTCATCACACGCATTGGTCAGGAAGTAGAGGCCGCTTCCGGGCAAGTAATTGCATTAAAAGGAGGCACTGTTTATGCTCCTGCGGCATCTGCCTGCGAGATCCTGGGAGCTATCGTAAACGACGACCGGAAAGTTCTGCCGGTCTCCACCTTTAACAGCAGGTATAAAACTGCAGTCAGCCTGCCCACAGTAGTAGGCCGGCATGGAGCAGGGCCGGTCCTTAACATTCCTATGTCTCCGTCTGAAACTACGGCCTTTGCTCACTCGGTTGCCAATATAAAAAGATATGTCGATGAATTAGAAGTATAATCTCCTTGTCTGGTGCAGCTGCCCCTTTGCTTTATCTGCCGGCGGCTGCACCGTCCTTTTAATGTCGGCAAACGAATGTCAATAAGCTATATAAAAACAGATTCAAAACCCTTTCAGTAAAATCGAAAAAAATGCCCAAAAAAAAGTATTGCCAATTTGACGAATGGCAGTTATAATCTTAATGATAATGATTTTCATTCCATGTAATACTTTATTTTATATTTGACTGTTGTCAGTCAAATATAAAATAAACCTAGTGACGCCCACCTATAAACGCGGGAATCCTTAGCATGGGTTAGTCACCGGATATACACTGTGCACGGCGATTGCTTAAGAGAACCTGTTGTGCCAAAAGCCCCGGCAACAAGGCTACCAAATAAAACAAGAAAGGAGTTTGAAAGTTGGCAGAGATGTTTTTTCAGGGAATTTATTGACTGATGTCAGTCGTTTTATTTTTTGATATTATGCGTAATCTTAAAATCCTGGGAGGAATTTATTATGAATAAGCGACAACGCCAAGTTATGTGTTCCCTTTTGAGCAGTGCATTATTATTAGGGACACCGTTAGCCACACCGGCCGAGGAAGCCGCCGACCAGCACGAGTATGCCTTGGATGAATATGTTGTTACCGCCAACCGCATTCCTGTAAAACAGACAGAAATAGCGGCAAATGTCACGGTTATTACCCGTGAAGAAATTGAAAAAGGCGGCTACAGCAGTGTGCCTGATGTATTAAGGAAAAGCAGCATAACCTTAGAAAAAAACAGTGGGGCTACTATCCCTTTACTCAATGGTGACGAACGGGTGCTGGTATTGATTGACGGCCGCCGCATGAATTGGAGTCATCTTGTTGCCAGCGGCAGCAACTCAGGTGCAATCCTGGATCTGCTGGCCGTTGAAAATATTGAACGCATTGAAATTGTCCGCGGTCCGTCTTCCTCGCTATACGGCAGCGAAGCGGCAGGCGGAGTCATTAATATCATTACCCGCAAAGCCGGTGAAACCCGGACATCGGTGGCTTCTGAATTCGGCAGCTGGGGCTTTAAACGCTATAATCTTACCAGCCAGGGTAAATCCAGTGATATCAGTTATTTGCTGACAGCAGAAAAGAAACAGCAAGATAGCTTTGAGTACAAAGACTTCCGGACAGGTAAAATCAGAACCCATAACGATAGCCAGCTGGACCGGGAGTTTTTGACTCTGCGTCTGGACAAGGAGCTGAAGGGCGGACGCTCTCTGTCTTTGCAATTCGAGCATACCGAAGATGAGTCAGGATTTGCCGGTTACATACATCCGGACGGCAGATCAGAATACCCCGGGGGTTACCGTACCAGCCTGGACAACAACGTGGCACTTACCTACCAATGGGGAAAAGATACCGGAGCCAACAATTTGCTGCGCGTATATCGCAACCACTATGAAGCCACATATTATAATTCCCTGTTTGCTATCGATGAGTTGGAGGCTACCGGCCTTGACTGGCAGCAAAGCTGGAAATTAGGGGGAAAACACACCTTGGTTGGCGGTGGTGAATGGCGGCAGGAAACAATAAATGACAATAACTCTATCGATGAAAGCGTTATTACCGGAGCCGTTTTTGCCGAAAATCGCTGGAGCCTCCCCAGCAATTGGACACTATCGGCCGGAGCGCGCTATGATCATCACAGTGTAGTCGGCGGCCACTTCACCTCACGGTTGACGGCTAACCGTGAAATTAATTCCACAACCAATCTTTATGCCTCCTGGGGGCAATATGTCAAAAATCCGACTATTGCGCAGATGTACAGCAATACCATATACTGGAAAGGAAACCCTGATCTGGACCCGGAGAAAGGCCGGACAATAACTCTGGGTCTAAACACCGAATTGGGGCATGGAACAAAACTGCAGACCAGTGTTTACCGCAGCCAAATCGATAATGCTCTTGACTGGGCTTGGCGGGATTGGGATAACAATGGCATTGAATATACCAAATATATAAATGTGAATAAGCAAAAACGTCAGGGCTTTGACCTCACGCTATCGCGGCAGTTATCGCCACAGTGGAATATAGCCGCCGGTTATACGTATGTAAAGATCCAAAATCAATCCAACACGGAAACTGCTTATTCGAACGATCCGCGCACCAGTCAGCCTAACGGCTACCGTCTCAATGTTGAATATGATCAGGATAAGCTCAATACCGGCCTTACCCTCAGGAGCGTCACCGGCCGCGATACCAGTGTTTTTTCCGGCAAATCGTACCTGACTTTGGATATGACGGTCAATTATAAGTGCAATTCCGACACCCGCATCTATTTCAAAGGCTATAACCTGACCAATGAGGCGTACGAATCAGCAGCCAGCTATTGGTCTGACAGCTTCGGCCAACGCCATCCGGGACAATTCCCTATGCCGTCACGCAGCTTCTATTTTGGCCTGGAACACAAAATTTAGCCCTAAAGTAAACAGGAGATTGCCCCACAATCTCCTGTCCCCATGCCTGGCTGCCATTCTAAAATTGTCGTGTGACATAGCTGAGTGGAGCAGCGTAACGGTGCTTACAAAAAATTAACCTCAATTACAGAGGAGAGCATGCATTTTATGAAATATATCGGAAGATTACTTTACGCATCAAAGGAATATTATTGGATGCTTGCCAGCGCAGTTGCCAGCATTGTCATCTACACCGCGCTCAACCTGATTGGTCCCGGTTTAATCAGTAGTCTCATCGACTTACTGACAGGCAATTTCAGCAAAGCAAATATTTCCGAGGTTCAACGCCTCGCCCTATTGCTGTTCTGTACCTATCTGCTCCGGGCGTTTTTCCGTCTGGGCAGTGACTATTGGGCGCATTGTGCCGCCTGGAATATCGTTGCCAAAATGCGGATCAAGGTATATGATCATTTGCAGAAACTATCATTAGGCTATTATAGTGACAAACAAACCGGGCAGATTATGAGCCGGGTGATGAACGACACGGCTCAGTTTGAATTGCTCATCGCCCACGCCATTCCTAACATTTTAAGCAGTACATTTATTGTAGCCGGAGTTGCTATTTTGCTGGTACTGCTTAACCCCTGGCTGGCTCTTTTGACCTTTATCCCGGTTCCCTTTATGGTGGCTTTCAGCCTGTACTACAGCAAAAAAATTTATCCAGCCTACAGCCTGCATCAAACCTGTTTGGGCGACATGAATGCCGTACTGCAGGATAACCTCACCGGATTAAAAGAAATTCAGCTTTTTGGCCGGCAAAACAGCGCGTCAGAAGTCTTTAGTTTCCAGACATACAGATGGCGGGACGCAGTTATGAAGGTTGTCTGGCTAGGCGGTATCTATCATCCGACTGTGGAAGCCGTTCTCTCGCTGGGCACAGTCGTGGTGGTTGGTTTTGGCGGCATCATGGCATTAGAAGGAATCCTAAGTGTCGGCGATATTGTACGATTTCTGTTATATCTCACCCTGTTTTATGCCCCGATTGCCACCTTAGTTACCTCAGTTGACAGTCTCCTCCAGGCTGTTGCCGGAGCTGAACGCGTATTTGACCTTCTGGATGCCGAACCTGAGATTAAAGATAAGCCTGCTGCCCTCCGCCTGCCGGCCGCTAAGGGACACCTTGTTTTTGAAAACGTCACTTTTAGTTATGACAAAGCTTCCCCGGTATTAGAGGACATCTCGTTTACAATAGCACCAGGAGAAATGGTGGCTTTTGTCGGCCCCACCGGTGTAGGTAAAACCACCATCGCTTCATTAATTACCCGCTTTTATGACCCGAACTCCGGCCGGATTAAGTTCGACGGGGTTGATCTGCGCGATATTGAGCTTGCATCCTTGCGCAGCCAAATGAGCGTAGTGCCTCAGGAAGTATTTTTATTTAATGGCACGATTGCTGAAAACATTGCTTATGGGAGGCCGGATGCAACCCCGGAAGAACTGATACAAGCGGCAAAAAAAGCGTATATTCATGACTTCATTGCCTCACTGCCACAAGGCTACGCTTCCCTGGTAGGTGAGCGGGGAATCCTGCTGTCCGGCGGTCAAAAGCAACGTCTGGCAATTGCGCGGGCACTTTTGCGCAACACCCCGCTGCTAATTCTGGATGAAGCAACAGCATCGGTCGATATGGAAGCCGAAAAACAAATTCAAAAGGCGATCCAGCAGCTTGCCGGAACCAGGACCCTGCTGGTCATTGCTCACCGTCTCTCCACCGTACGCCGGGCAGACAAAATCATTGTGCTGGATGATACCAACATTGTTGAGCAGGGGTCGCATGAAGAACTGTTGGCAAAAGCAGGGCTGTATGCCCGCCTCTGTGCTTCTCAAATAGCGTGAAATACCACTACACCCAGGCAAAAACGAATAGGAGACCAGCTCACATGATGCAAGTACCCTCTCGACAACCCTTTCCCTTTGATGCAGTTATCCGCAAAAAACAAGTTTTTCTCGGCTGGACAACAGTACTGATAACCGGCGTTCTAATATCAGTGCTGCTGGCGGTTTGTTTCGGAACGGTAAAAATTGCCCCCGAAGCGGCCTTGAAGATTATTTTGTTCAAAATGTTCCACATAAATATTGGCGATATTGCTGCCCAGGCATCGCGCGCTCATCTGGACATCATCTGGGAAATCCGGTTTCCCCGCATCCTTATGGCGGTTATTACCGGAGCCGGGCTGGCTATGTGCGGCACTGCCATGCAATCTTCGGTGCAAAATCCACTGGCTGATCCTTATATTTTGGGCATATCGGCCGGAGCTTCACTTGGTGCCACCTTTTCTATCCTGCTTAACGCGTCCGGCATATTTTCCGGCTTGCCAACCGCCTTTTGGGCTTTCATCGGAGCACTGGCTGCCTCTTTGTTGGTCATGGTACTATCCGGTATCGGCAGTCAGGTATCCACAGTTAAAATGGTGTTGGCCGGCACTATTGCCAATGCGTTATTTAGTGCCTTTTCCAGCTTTATTATCTACATTGCCAGCAGCGCTGAAGGCATCCGCACGGTAACGTTCTGGACAATGGGTTCACTGGCTGCCGCTAAATGGAACAATATATTGCTCCCAGGCCTGGGTGTACTGTTAGGTTCTATATTCCTCCTGGCACAGTCGCGTAATCTCAATGCCCTGCTGCTTGGCGAAGAAGCTGCTACCACCTTAGGCATTACGTTACAAGCGGTGCGGCGAAATATCATTCTTGTTACCGCCCTGCTCACCGGCCTGATTGTTTCCTCCTGTGGGGTAATCGGCTTTGTCGGCTTAATTATACCCCATATTGTCCGTGGGTTTGTGGGTTCTGATCATAGACGGCTCTTACCGTCTGCCATGCTGACAGGAGCACTCTTCCTCATTTGGGCAGATGTGCTGGCGCGAACAGCGCTGCCATCAGGTGAACTGCCGATTGGCATTATTACCGCACTGATCGGCGCACCTTTTTTCATGTATGTTTTATTTAAGAATTCGCTTGGATTTTCTAATAAGTAGGGGGGACCGGCATGGATTTATCACTGAAGAATATCAATGTGACCCTTTGCCAAAAAAACATCATCCAGGATGTCTCACTTGATGCTAAAAAAGGGCAATTTGTTGGGATTATCGGCCCAAACGGCAGCGGCAAATCTACCCTGTTGCGTACCATCTACCGGGTAATCCAGCCGACAACCGGCACCATTCTCTTGGACGGTAATGACTACAAAAAAGTCAAACTGGCGGAATCGGCCAAAAAGATGGCTGTAGTCGGACAGTTTAATAACATAAATTTTGATTTTACCGTGTTTGATATGGTTATGATGGGACGAACACCTCATAAGAGCTTCCTTGGTACCAATAACCAGTCCGATTATGAACTTACACTGGAGGCAATCCGCAAAGTAAGTATGGAGCACTATGCCGACCGTAGTTTCTCAACACTTTCCGGCGGAGAAAAGCAGCGGGTTATTCTTGCCCGGGCGCTGGCACAGCAGCCCGAGATACTGGTTCTAGACGAACCGACCAATCATCTGGATATCAAGTATCAACTGCAGCTGCTTACCATTGTAAAATCACTGGGAATTGGAATTCTTGCGGCTTTGCACGACCTCAGCCTGGCTGCCATGTACTGTGACAAACTTTATGTGATGCAGGACGGCAAGCTGGTTGCCCATGGCTCCCCCAAAGAAGTCTTGACTCCCGGTCTGGTACGGGATGTATATGAAATTGATTGTGACATCCGGGAAAACCCCGATACCGGCTATTTGTCGATAACGTACTATCCTACCCACCGGTATGCATAAGGAGATAGAACAATGCCGCTAAGGCTGAATAGAAACATCAACTTCCTACTGATAAGCTGTTTACTCGCATTATCGCTCACAGGCTGCGGCACCCTGCCGCCAGATCCGCATAAAGGTCCGCCGGTTATTTCCACCGTCACAGGCTACCCGCCTGTGACCATTACTAATTATGATGCCGCCGGGAACCTGGCAGAATATACGTACCGCCAGATTCCCACCCGTGTGGTCGTTACTCATCCGGGCGCAACCGAACTCCTGCTGGAATTAGGACTCGAAGACCGTATCCTGGCTACAATAGCACCCTATGGCCCCCCGTTGGAGCGGTTGAGAGAAAAATATGCCAAAATGAAAATTATGCAGGCCCAGTATGCCCCCTCCCGGGAGGAAATACTGGACCTGGAACCTGACATGGTGATTGGCTGGCCCCACCACTTCAGTGAAAATGTCTTTGGCGATATACAAAGCTGGCATACACGGGGCGTGGCAACCTTCATTGTCCCCAGTACCTTACGCCAAACAAAGCCCCTGCTGGAAAATAACGTCTACGCTTATATTGCCGATATCGGTAAAATTTTTGGCATACCGGATCAGGCCAATCAATATATCCAGGACTGCCGGCAGCGTGTTGCCCGCGTGGAGGCAGCAGTGCGGAACATCCCGCAAAAGAAAACCGTTTTGGTCTTGCAGGATCATTTAGACGGCAAGTTTTCCCTGTATGACAGCAGCTATCTTGTCAGCTCGCTGATTGCCAGTGCCGGCGGCCAGCACATCGGCGACACGATGACAGCTATCGTCGGTGCCGAAGAAGTATTGTCCCACGACCCCGACTTCATCCTCTTCGTATCCGTCAATAGAAAAGATGCTGCCAAAGATCTTACCGATCAGGAAGCAATAACTCACCTGAAAGGCATCCGGGAACTGCAAAGTATGCGGGCCATTGAGCAGGGGAATATCATCAATGTCCCTTTCTTTAGTGTAAATAACGGCGGAGTACGTATAATAGATGTGCTGGAAAAAATCGCCGAAACATTATATCCGGAATGCTTTGACTAGTGGTCTGTCTACGTTTTCTGCGTAGACAGACCACTGGCTTTTAATAAAAAGGTGATTGACAATATTTTCTTTTTATTTTAATATTTTAACTGATGTCAGTCAGTTAAAATAAGGGGAGTGTTTCCTATTTCTAGAGTTACCAAAGATCCTCAGGTGCGCCAGGCTGAGTTAATGGACACAGCACTGGAACTCTTTCTTGCCAACGGATATCAAAAAACGACTGTGCAGGACATTGTCAAACACGTCAATGTGGCGCAAGGAACCTTTTACTATTATTTCCCTTCAAAAGAGGCCATTTTGGAAGCTATCCTGATTAGTCATGTGCAAAATATGATAGCTGAAATTCAGGCGTTTAAGCCTGACAATATTTTAGAAAAGCTTCAATTTTTTATTAATCGCTTTTACCGGTTGAGCTACCTTGGTGAACCGGGATTAATCAGCAAGGTGTTATATAAAGAAAAACAAGGGTTGTTAATCAATAAATTATGGCGCCAAACTATTACCATAACCAATCCGCTTTTGTCACATATCCTTGAGCAATGTAACCAGGCCGGAGTGACTCATGTTATTCACATAGATGAAACCCTCTGTTTTTTTGGCGGTGTTATGGCCGCACTGCTGGAAGCAAGTTCACCCCTGGAGTTTGGCCACGAGTCCAATCCCCAAATTTTGAGAGCCAAATTAACAATTGCCGAAAAAATGTTAGAGACTTTGTTTGGGGCCTCCCCCGGCAGCATTCATTTAGATGAACCTCAAGTTATTTAGCAACAACAAGAGATACATGGAAACTTGATTCAGCTGGGGTTTTAATCCCAGCTGAATCTTAGTCATCAGATAAAACAAGGGACAGGCCGGTGTTTCGTCCAACACTGAACCTGTCCCCTGCTATTTCTTATCATTTGGTTTATGGTAAAAGATCCCATAATTGTTTTCCGACCAACAGTGTTGTCACAGATATAAATAAAGGCTTAACATAGGCAGCACCTTTGGCAATGGCAAATTTTGAACCGGCAATCGCACCAATAATCATCGCAATGCCCATGGTAAAACCATATACAAAATTGACTGAACCAAACACCAGAAAAGTTGCGAGTGCACCAAGATTGCTCGCCATATTGAGCGCCTTGGCATTGCCGGCAGCCACAACAAAGTCAAAGCCCAGCATCAAGAATACAAAGATTAAGAAGGAGCCTGTCCCCGGTCCGAAAAAACCGTCATAAAAACCCAGCACAAAAGCAGCACAGCCGCTCAAGATACCCACTTTTTGATTTACCCCCTGATAAGTAGAGGTATCACCCCAGTCCTTTTTAAACACTGTATAAATGGCTACCAAAATCAGCATGACCACAACTAACGGTTTTAAAAATTCGGGCGGAATCAGTCTTACCGTGTACGCTCCCAGGATGGAACCAAGTAAAGACACCGGAAACAGATACTTAATTAAACCAAGATCCATCTTGCCTGAGCGCAAAAAGGATATGCTGCTTGTCGCAGAACAGCATATGGCGGCAAGCTTATTGGTCCCTAATACAACACTGGGCGGTAAGCCGGTCATCATCAGTGCCGGCATGGAGATTAAACCGCCGCCGCCAACAACCGAATCGATAAATGCCCCGACAAAACCTGCTACCAGTAAAAAGCTGATCATCTCCATACTAATACTATCCATACTATTGACCTCCTATTTTCCATGCACAATTGCTTCAACTTATGTAAAAAATAAAAAAATGGCAAGTGCCGCCTCTTGAGTTCATTATAGCCAGTGCTTATACTTAAGTAAAACGAATTAATTTCATTAATAACATGCAAAACTTTAATATTCGGGCCAAAGGACAAGTATCATGAATATTGATGACATTCAAGCATTTCTCGCCATTGTTGCCAATCAAAGTTTAACAAAAGCAGCTGAATTTCTGCACTTATCCCAATCCTCCGTAAGCCACCGCCTCAAGAATCTCGAGCGGGAGCTCGGCCTGGTGCTGGTGGAACGGCGAAAAGGCCTAAAAACCATCACCCTTACGCCTGCCGGTGAAGATTTCATTCAGGTGGCGGAAAAATGGATGCATCTGCTGCTGGAAACCCAGTCGCTAAAATCACGTACCAGCTTATCACTGGCAATTGGTTCTGTCGACAGTGTCAGCACATATTTACTGCCTAATGTTTATCAGAAGATCATTAGTCAGCATCCTGCCATGCGCTTGCATATTTATACCAAAAATTCAACCGAACTGTATGATTTACTGGAGCAGCGCACGATTGACATTGCGTTTGTCCTGCAGGAAAGGCTGATAAAAAATATCGAGTTATCACCTTTTTTTGCAGAGCCTATGGTCGTCCTGCGTTTAGCCCTGCCGGAGCATCAGGCTGTTCAGTACATTCATCCCGAGCAACTAAATCCAAGTGATGAATTATACCATGAATGGTTTCCAACCTATCAGATCTGGCATAGCAAATGGTGGGACCCGCTCAAACCGCCTCACATTCAGGTAAGCAACGGTCCCATGGTATTGCCCTTACTGCGGACGGCACACCAGTGGGCCATTGTTCCCCTGTCTATTGCCCAATCCGCGGCAGCAACCAGCAAATACACCATTCAAAAGCTTACCGATCCCCCACCAGACCGGATATGTTATAAATTAACTCACAAAATGGCTAAATCCAGCACCAAAGAAGCGTTAGCTATTTTTGAAGCTTTTGCCGCAGAGCTATACACGCAATTTGACTACCTGAACCAAATTAAACATAGGTAACCGGAAGAAAGCTAACTTGCCCGGTGCGATCCTAAAAAAGAGCATTGCTAAAACGCAATGCTCTTTCTCTTATATGTCTAAGGGTTTTTCTTATTGCCATAACATCGCTCAGCACCGCCGGACAGGCTTTACAGTAAAGCCTGACGTACAACTTCCTGAGCCAACAGCCGTGTTGGGTCAATCCGGCAGCAATCCCTGTTGCTATATTTAAATAAGAGTGGAATTTCGGTACAGCCGCCGATAAAGGAATTGGCCCCTGCCTGTTGGTAGGCAAACATTATTTCGTCAAGTTGACCGAGATACGGGTTATTTTCCAGCTGTCCCGCCTTTGCCACCGTTATTGCCAGGGATATAATCTGCTGCTCGTCAGGTTTCGGGATGAGCAAGGAAATGTTTTTAGCCAGAAATGCTTTTTGATACAGTGCGGTTTGAACTGTGCCGGCAGATGCAAACAACACAATATCTCCGCTATTTTCCTGGGAAGCTACAGCATTGGCCGTATTCTCAATCATATTGATCAGTTTGATAGTAACTGCCGCCTGAATATCCTGATACCAATAATGCGCGGTATTGCACGGCATGACCAGAAGGTTTGCCCCCGCGTTTTCCAGGAACCGGGCCGAATCAATAAGTTCTCCGGCAGGGCTCCTGCTGCCATTTAGGATCGCCTCGATCCGCGAAGGTATCTGAGGATTGTTATACACTATGATTTTGATATGATCCTGGTCACAGGCAGCTGGCGTACACTCGACAATTTTAGCAAATAAATCAACTGTCGCCATCGGTCCCATGCCGCCTAATATTCCTACTGTCAGCACATTATCTCCCCCATCAGCTTTCAGCTAAAATCTTCTTTCAATAGTAAGCTGCAATAATGGTTGGTGTGTTTTCAGCAGAATAAATAGCAAAAACGTTGTAGCGATTAATTATTTTCGAGAGCCGCATTCTGTCCGGCAATAAAACCGGAAGACCATGCCCATTGAAGGTTGAACCCCCCGCACTGTCCGTCGATATCCATAATTTCACCGGCAAAAAACAAGCCTTTTACCAGGTTCGATTCCATAGTATGGGGATTAATCCCGTCAGTGGCAACACCGCCTGCGGTTACCTGGGCGCAGGGCCAGCCTTTCGTGCCGGTCACCGTGAAGCGCCAGTCTGTCAGTATTCCCATGATTTTTTCCTGTTCCCGGGCAGACAGGCTGGCAACAGGCCGCTGTATCTCCCCAATGCCGGCTTCCTTCAGTATTACAGGGATAAGCCTTTTATTGATCAAGCCAACTAAACTAAATTCAATTGTTTTACTGGATTGCCGGTCAAAACGCGCTGCCAGCAGTTTTTTGAGATCTTCCGGGGCAAGAGTGTCCAGCATAGTAATTTTTAATTGAACTGCCTTTTTCTCATGCAGAAGCTGCGCCGCTGTTCTGCTCACCTGTAATACCGGCGGCCCGGAGACACCATAGTTGCCAAATAAAATATCGCCCCGGTCTTTGGCTGCCGATTTGCCATTATGTAAAATTTCCACAGTACCGACAAACTTAACTCCATCAATTTGTTTGAAAAAAGGTCCTTCCAGCTTAAGTTGCACAAGCCCGGGAAACGCATTGATAACAGTGTGTCCCAGTTTTTCTGCCAATAGAAAGCCATTACCATCAGAACCGGTAGAGGGCATTGCCTTCCCTCCGGCAGCCAGGATGACACTGTCTGCCTGCAATGTCGCTCCGCTTTCCAGGATAACGGTAAAGGTTCCTTGCTGCTTTCTTATTTCTCTGACATACGCATCACAGTTAACAGTGACCTCTCGTTCATTGAGCTCATGTCTTAATACATCCAAAACACTGGACGCCTGATCAGACATCGGAAACACCTTGCCGCCCTCCTCCACCTTGTGGGCAATTCCTAATTCTTCAAAAAAGGCAATTGTTGCCGGAATGCTGAATTTCGCCAGTCCGGTTTGGGGAAAATTGGGATTATCACCATAGTAACAGGTACTATCGGCATAGATGTTGGTAAAATTACACCGCCCATTTCCTGTTGTTAATAGTTTCTTGCCGACACGGGGATTGCGCTCCAGTATTGTCACACCGGCCCCCTGCCGGCTTGCTGAAATGGCCGCCAGCATCCCGGCAGCGCCGCCGCCGACAACAATTACGCGCTTTGACTTTATTGTCATAACCGATACCTCTACATTTCCAGATAGTAAGTGCCTGTAAATTAATACTATTTCCCATATGAGCAGCAAAACTCCTGCCATGAGTTGAAAAATTGACAGAACCGGTACTGTTGTATCAATATGTGCCATATTGTCAATAAATTCATACTATTCATCAATATATTCCGGAGGTATATGGTTTTATTTGCCAAATATAATCCACGAGATGTCCAGGTATATTGTTGTAAAGGATGGAGATATTTTTGAATATTAGAAAAAAACTGACGCTCTTATTATTATTGGCAAGTGCAATACCTCTTATCATTTTCGCCTGTATTAGCTTAAACAATTCCATACAGCTTGCGGAACAAAACGCGATGGCGGAAAATTTAAAACGGGCGGAAGTTGTTCACGAGAAAGTAGACAGTTTTATTAATAAAAATCTATTTGGCGTTAAAGTCATGGCGACCAATCCCTCGATTCGCTCCTATGGTTCGCGTGACCCGAAAGAAATTAAGACGCTGGTTACAGATGCGGTAAAGGTATACCCGGAGCTTGCGCTGATGATTGTTACCGGTGCTTCGGGAACCCAGGTGGCAAGAAGTGATGACGGGCCGCTGACAAATGTTTCTGACCGCAATTTCTTCAAATTGGGCATGCAGGGCCAACCGGAGGTAATATCAGAAATTCTTGTAAGTAAGGATAACGGCCATCTTATCGCGGTACTGGCTGCCCCGATACGGGATTTTGTCAGCAATAATGTAACAGGAGTTATCCAGGGAACGGTTGAGCTTGCCGTATTAAACGACTTTGTAAAGACGTTGTCTAATGATGAAGTTACCGCTTTTATCCTGGACCAGGACGGAAAGCTGCTGGCACATCCCACCAAAAATATGCAAAAGCCGGAAGAACGCACTGATTTTTCCAGCTATAGCTTTGCTAAAAACGGTCTGTCAGGCCAAAGCGGTTCCGAAGAAGTTACGATAAACGACCAAAAGCTGCTGATAAGCTATGTTAAAAATGAAAAATCCGGCTGGCTGATCTGCACCGAAGTTCCTTACCATGTTATCAATGCCAGCAGCATAAATGGAGCCATTCAAACTTCCTTTATTGGCTTACTGTTGATAGCATTAACAGGTGCGGCAGCTTTTTATCTTTCAACCATTGCCACCAAACCCATTCTTGCTCTTGTCGCTGCCGCCAATCAGGTTGCTAAAGGCGATTTAACCATTAAAAGACTGGAAGCAACTTCAAAAGATGAGTTAGGTTTACTGGCAGATGCCTTCAATGCCATGGTTCTCAACTTAACACAGCTGATCCGTCAAATACAAGGCAATGCGGAACTGGTTGCAGCCTCCTCTGAACAACTGAATGCCAGTTCTGAACAATCAGCCCAGGCCGCTAATCAGGTAGCCTCCTCCATAACCGAAGTGGCCCAAAGCGCCGAACAACAGCGCCTTGTAGTAGATTCAGCCTCCGGGATAGTGACCCGAATGTCTGAAAATGTTTCCTTGATAGCAGCTAATGCCGGTGCAGTTTCAGAGCAATCAGCACTGACTGCGGTAACTGCCCAGGAAGGTGGCATAGCTATACAAAACGCGGTAAATCAAATGACAGAACTCGAAGCAACAGTGAACTCGACAGCAAAAGAAGTGACCGAGTTGGGAGAACGATCTAAAGAAATCGGCCAGATCGTAAATACCATTTCCGGTATAGCCGGTCAAACTAATCTCCTTGCTCTGAACGCAGCCATTGAAGCTGCTCGCGCCGGTGAACAAGGACGCGGTTTTGCCGTAGTTGCCGAGGAAGTCCGCAAATTGGCCGAACAGTCCCAAGTGGCTGCCAAGCAGATTGAAGCACTGATTAGAGATATTCAGAATGAAACCGGCAAAGCAGTGCAGACCATGAATTCCGGCAACAGCAAGGTTAAAACCTGCACCATTGTGGTAAATGAAGCAGGTACTGCATTCCAAAAAATCATTGAGATGATTGCCGAGCTTTCACAACAAGTCAAAGAAATTACCGTCGCCATCCAGCATACCGAAGGCGGCAGCCGGCAAATTGTATCATCTGTCGAAAATATCGCAGCTTTGACCAACACCATGACCGATGAAGCCCAAACCGTATCGGCAGCTACTGAGGAGCAGTCGGCAGCCATGCAGGAAATCGCTTCATCAAGTCAAAATCTCAGCAACATGGCTGCAGAATTACAGGAAGCCATTGGCAAATTCCGTATATAAGCGGGCAGCCGGCTGCATACCCACTAAAATATTCTCTGTAAAATTCTCCTGACTGTGTTTGTAAAAGAAGGATTTTTAGGTGAGTTTTGTTAAATTATATAATAGGCAAATTTAAAACATATGTGGAGGCGATTGCAATGGACAGAATTAAGGTTGGCGATTATGCACCTGATTTTCTTCTGAAAGACAACCGTGGAGAAGAAATTCGCCTGACAGACTATAAAGGCAAAAAAGTGCTGCTCTCCTGGCATCCTCTTGCCTGGACAAGTGTTTGTGCCGAACAGATGAAAGCATTAGAAGCCAATTTGGCAGCATTTGAGAGCAATAACACCGTTCCGCTCGGCTTAAGCATTGATTCCTATCCGTGCAAGAATGCCTGGGCAAAAGAATTAGGGATTGCTACGGTAAAGCTATTGGCTGATTTTTGGCCACACGGCGAAATTGCCCAGCAATACGGACTCTTCCGCCAACAGGAAGGATTCTCGGAACGGGCAAATGTGCTTGTCGGTGAGGACGGAAAAGTCCTTTGGGTCAAGATTTATCCCATTCCCGAACTGCCGGATATAGCGGAAGTATTGGAACAAGTCAAAAAAGCATAATAAGTATGTAACAGTACAAAGACGCGGCAGCAAGTAACAACACTTGCTGCCGCGTCTTTTGTCGTCTCAGTCCTCCTCTCCCGGCAGCCAAAAATACAAAGTCAAAAGGTCGAAAAGTCAAGAAAGGTCAAAATAATTAGCCTGCCTGTGAAAATTCACCATCATATCGCTAAAATGGCTAAATTGCTGCTAAGCGGGTATTTTTGAACTTTTTTCGTTTTTCTCTTAATAACGTCTATCTGGTAATATGGATTTAGAGCTAAGGTACTATCCCGCAATTTTTAATAAAGAGGAGGCGTGTATTATGGGAAAAGTAGTTGGCATTGATTTAGGTACTACCAATTCTTGTATTGCTGTATTGGAAGGAGGCCGTCCTGAGGTTATTGTCAATGCCGAAGGCGCCCGGACGACTCCCTCGGTTGTCGCCTTTCGCGATAACGAACGTCTTGTCGGTCAATTAGCCAAACGTCAGGCTGTCTTAAATCCGGCAAAAACATTTTATTCGGTAAAACGCTTCATCGGCCGCCGCTTCGATGAAGTCGATGCTGAAATGACATTAGTTCCCTACAAAATAGTTCAGGGTGCTGAAAATACTGTCAAGTTCCTGGTGGACGATAAACAATATGCACCGGAAGAAATCTCAGCCCAGGTACTGCGCAAACTGGTAGATGACGCCAGCAAATATCTGGGTGAAAAGCTAACCGATGCCGTTATCACAGTTCCCGCCTATTTTAACGATGCTCAGCGCCAGGCTACCAAAGACGCCGGACGGGTTGCCGGCCTTAATGTGCTGAGAATCATCAATGAACCTACCGCCGCAGCGCTGGCCTATGGTTTGGATAAGAAAAAGAACGAAACCATTTTGGTCTTTGACCTGGGTGGCGGAACCTTTGACGTATCCATTCTGGATGTTGGCGATGGCGTATTTGAAGTAAAAGCCACCAACGGTGATACCCACCTGGGAGGCGACGACTTCGATAAAGCAGTTGTCGATTGGCTGGCAGGTGAATTCAAGAAAAATAACGGTATTGATCTGCTGCAGGACAAACAAGCCTTGCAGCGTCTGACCGAAGCAGCCGAAAAGGCTAAAATTGAATTATCTGCCGTTACCGAAACAACCGTCAATCTGCCCTTCATCACCGCCGATGCCGGCGGTCCAAAACACCTGGATGCCAAAATCACCCGGGCTAAATTTGATGAAATTACCCGCAGCCTGGTAGAACGCTGCCGTATTCCGGTAGAGAAAGCGCTGGCTGACGCCAAACTAACAGCCGGTGATATCGATGAAATCATCCTGGTGGGCGGTTCCACCCGTATCCTGGCAGTACAGCAATTAGTCAAACAACTGACAGGCAAAACCCCCAACCAAAGCGTTAATCCTGACGAAGTCGTAGCCGTGGGCGCGGCTATTCAGGGTGCTGTCTTAAGCGGCGACCTTAAGGATGTCGTGCTGCTGGATGTTACCCCCTTATCCTTGGGTGTGGAAACCCTGGGCGGGGTAATGACCAGGATTATCGAACGCAATACGACCATTCCCGCCCGCCGCAGCCAAAGCTTCAGCACTGCCGAGGATAATCAGGCCGACGTAGAGATTCATGTGCTGCAGGGCGAACGGGAAATGGCCGGTGACAACCGTACCCTGGGCCGTTTCAAATTAACCGGTATCCCCCCGGCAGCTCGCGGGCTGCCACAAATCGAAGTCACCTTCGACATTGACGCCAATGGGATTCTCACCGTCAGTGCCCAGGACAAGGCCACCGGCAAGGAGCAATCTATCACCATCAGCGGTTCCAGCAACCTGGATAAAGCCGATATTGACCGCATGGTGGCTGATGCCAAACAATATGCAGCCGAAGATAAAAACCGCCGCCAATATGCGGAATTGAAAAATGAATTGGATTCCCTGGCCTATCAGGCGCAAAACCTGATGACAGAAAAAGGAGCCACACTGCCGGCCCATATCGGCGGACGCTTGTCTGCCGCCCTCGAAGCCGCCAAGCAAGCCGGTGAAGACAGCCTTGACAGCAATAAGCTGCATCAGCTCAAGGCTGAGTTAGAGCAAGCCTACAGCCAGGCCTCTCAGTGGCAGCCTGACGCTGCCGGGCAACAGCAAGGTACTACCGGCAAACAAGGCAAACCAGAGGATGACATCATCGACGTTGAGTACGAGTAAACCGTCGACTATTAATGAAGCAAAAGGGGTGATGGGTTATGAAATATATTGATTATTACGAAACACTGGGCGTTGCCAAAACCGCCTCGGAAAAAGAAATCAAGCAAGCCTACCGCAAACTGGCCCGCCAGCATCACCCTGATCTTCATCAAGGCGATGCCAAGGCCGCTGCGGAAGAACAATTCAAGCTCATCAATGAAGCTTATGAAGTGTTGGGAGACCCTGATAAGCGGGCCAAATATGATCAATTAGGCATGAATTGGCGCTCAGGCGATGAATTCCCTTTTGACCCCGCTCAGGGTGCTGCCCGTACCTATACCTATCAGGGAAATGCCGACTTTGATCCCAATGGCTTTGAATTCAGCCATTTCTTTTCCAGCCTGTTTGGGCAGGATTTTGCGGCCAAACAGCACTATGAAAGCCGTACACGGCAAAGGAACAGCAAAGGCGAAGATGTCCAGGCGGAAATAAGTTTGGCAATAGAGGAGCTCCTCCGGGGAGCGGAAAAGGAACTGCACCTGGCAACCTCCACCGTCTGCACCGCCTGCGAAGGGCGGCGCTTCAGCCAACGCGGCCTCTGTCAGGCCTGCGGCGGTACAGGCGCTATGGCAGACAGCAAAACAGTTAAAGTAAAAATTCCTGCCGGGCTCTATCCCGGGGCATCATTGCGACTGAAGGGCTTAGGCGGCCAAGGCTATGGCGCAGCCCCTGCCGGCGATCTCTACCTGCAAATCCAGGTTGCTCCCCATCCTGTCTGGCAAATACAGGGCAGTGATGTGGAAACCGACCTCACACTTCAGCCTGAGCAAGCCGTCCTGGGCGACACCATCAAGGTTCCCACACCGCATGGTTCAGTCCAGCTTAAAGTGCAGCCAGGTACTCACACCGGTCAAAGGCTCCGGGTAAAAAATAAAGGCCTGCCGAAAAAACAAGGGGTTGGCGACCTGTATATAAAAATCCGTATCGATATCCCCCGCGAACTGTCAGAAGCTGAAAAGGCACTTTACCGGAAAATACGGGAAACCAAAACAGCTGGCACCGATACCGGGCAAACAGAATTAGCTTCCTAAGTCCCTTGGGTTTAAAATCTGCGTTAGGCTATCCAGCCACCGACCAAGCCACTCTCCTGTCCAGCGTTTGCGCAGGGTGAGCGGCTTGGTCTTTTTAGCTGCCGCTGTATACTACCCAAACCACGCAGCTTTTAGCAGCTTAACTGCGGGTTCTATTTCACCGGCAGGAATTTTCGAAAAATAAAGGAGGATACGTGACGTGTTTTCCGGTGTATTCTGCAAATAATAATCTTGAACAGAAGCCACCCGACAGCCTTTTGCCAGCGCCCGTTCCACCAATTGCCCGGCTTTTAGTTCCGATTTGACGTGCAAAATGGTATGAAGCCCGGAATCACTTCCCTCAAATTCCACATGATTGCCTAAAATGTTCTTGACTGCCTCTACCAGTATTAATTTTTTCCCATAATATAATTTACGCAACCGCCGGATTTGACGCTCTAAACAGCCATCTGCCATAAATTGAGCCAGCGCGAGCTGCTCAATGGTTGAAGCCGCCTGGTTGTATAATGCCGCGTTTTGCTGAAAAACGGCAAGCAGCTTCTCCGGCAGCACCATATAACTGACACGGATGGATGGCGGTATTATCTTGGATAAGGACCCCAGATATACTACGGTTTCCTTGTTATCAAGGCCTTTTAACGCCGGAATCGGACGCCCGTAATAACGAAACTCACTGTCATAGTCATCTTCGATAATAATACCATTTACCCGCTCAGCCCAATTCAACAATTGTGTTCTTTTACCAACAGGCATAATATAACCGGTAGGAAATTGGTGTGACGGGCTAACATAAACAAGCTTCGCCCCACTGCCCAGCAAACTGTCCATATCAATGCCGTCTTTGCGCATCGGTATGGCAATGATGTTATACGAATAATTGGCAAAAATGCGTCTGCCATTTTTAAACCCCGGGTCTTCAAAGGCAATACTATTGGTTTCCGACTTCAATAAACTGCAAAGAGTATTTAACAAGCTTTGCACCCCGGGGCCGATAATAATTTGCTCCGGATAGGTATAGACACCTCTTGAATTGCGGATATAGGCTGCTATCTCCCGGCGCAGCTCCGGCTCGCCTTGAATATGCCCGTACCCGACAAGGCGTTCTTTGTTTAAAAACACTTTGTTGATATAGCGTTTCCACAAAGAAAAATCAAAGCCATCAATGTCCATCCCGCCACTGGCAAAATCATATACTATGTTGCATTCTGCCGGCGGCTGCCTGTCAACCTCACGCTCAGGGATGAAGCCGGTACTTTTTTTGATACTAATGCCATCAAACTTGTTCACCAGATAGCGCGAACGATTGCAATTTAAAATATAGCCCTCGCTCATCAGCTGTTGATACGCTTTTTCCACAGTTATTTTGCTCACAGAAAGACCGGCCGACAGTCCCCGGATAGATGGCAGCTTCTCCCCTTCGTGCAAGCGGTTTTGTTCAATTTCCTGCTTAAAGTAATGATATAGCTGCATATACAGGGGGGCTTTGCTAGTAAAGTCAAGCATAATTACATCCATGACATCCTCCAAACTGTACCTATCAAAGTTATCTATTCTGTATATTTTAAAAGGTTCATTTTTATTTTATAATACAACTATATTTTTTGAAAGCTATATTTACAAATACACATAAACCAAAGGGGAGTTACTTATGAGAATATTCAAGGCACTTGCCGTAGCCGGTTCAGATACAAGCGGCGGCGCAGGACTGCAAGCAGACTTAAAAACCTTTCAGGAGCTAGGCGTATATGGCATGACTGCCATCACTGTCATTGTTTCGCAAAACCCAAACAATAACTGGTCCCATGATATCTATCCCCTGCCGCTGGAAGTACTGGAAGCACAAATGGAAACCGTACTTGGCGGGATTGGCATTGATGCCTTGAAAACAGGCATGCTGGCAACTACCGAGGTCATCTCGCTTGTCGCCAAAAAAATTGATAAATATGGGGTTAACAATGTCGTAATCGACCCGGTTATGGCCTGCAAAGGCACCGATGAGGTTCTCCACCCGGAAACAACGGTTGGCCTGCGCGAAATACTGGCCCCCCGCGCTCGCCTCATAACGCCTAATATCTTTGAAGCTACCCAGTTAAGCGGTATTCGTTCCATTCGTTCTATTGAAGATATGAAGGCTGCCGCTGTCGAAATACACAAATTGGGTCCCAAGAATGTACTAATAAAAGGCGGAGCCAAAATCGACACCCCGGACGCTGTCGATGTATTGTACGATGGCAACGAATGTACCATCCTGCGCTCCCCGAAATTCAATACAACTTACACTCATGGCGCCGGCTGCACCTACGCATCGGCGATAACCGCCGGACTGGCCAAGGGCTTGCCTGTGCACGAGGCCGTTAAACAAGCAAAAGAATTCATTACCGCCGCCATCCAGGCCTCATTCCCGCTGAATGCTTATGTCGGACCGACTTATCATGCCGCCCATCGTCTGAACAAGTAAGGCTTTAACTTAATTTCACTGTCATTAGCTACCTTGAACTCTCTCAGCCTGAGTTCAGGGTATTTTCTTTTCTAACACGCCGTCGCCAAAGGCTCGGCACAAGTACTGCCGGCAGGATCAAGCAAAAGATCGTTCAGCTACTAGGTCTATTAGGCCAAATAGCTGAACGATCTATAATTATGCCTGAATGTAACTAACCTTAGCTAAAAGAGATTAGGCAGCGCCGGCCCCAACCTGCATG
This sequence comes from Sporomusa sp. GT1, assembly GCF_014634905.1. NCBI lineage: Bacteria > Bacillati > Bacillota > Negativicutes > Selenomonadales > Sporomusaceae > Sporomusa > Sporomusa sp. GT1. The sequence continues at coordinate 41,540 of NZ_BMBX01000022.1, forward strand.
GCTCCGGCAAACCCTAAACTTCCTTCGGTATTGTTTACCCTTGCTGCTTCGACCAATCCGGAGGGTTCAGGTGTTGTAGTGATTTCAGCAGCTTCGACGGTTTCTGTCTTTACCGTACCTGGGTCACTGATTTCAGTTTCAATATCTTTCTTATTGCTGCCGGTACTAAAGCGTAGTGACAAAGCGAAACGCCCCATCTGCTCATGTCCGGAGAAGGAAAAAGCGGCATTCAGTAAAACATCTTGTTGGATATAGTGGTAAAAACCTAAGGCAAATGCGTTCTCGCCGGAATACGTACCCCAGGCAAAGGCTGCTTGGGTAGGCTGATCCAGCTTATAAGCCAACGGCGCTAAACCGGAGATAGCCGCTGTCATAGCACCTACCTTATCGGTCCGGCTATCCAGCCGGTCAAGCTGGCTCATGTTAACAACATCTGTAGAATAAACACCACTTTGCACATTAATAATTTGCCGTTCATTACCGGCTTCCCCAACAGAGACGGCATTACTGCGGCCGCCTGTTGCAGAATTATGGCCTACGGCAACACTATTTGAGCCGGAAGCCCTTGCTTGATTACCGATTGCAGTATTGCCTATCCCGCCTTTGCCGTTGCCAGCCTGAGCTTGGTAGCCAATTGCCGTATTACCTATATTGCCCTCACCATTACCGGCTGCTGCTTCATAGCCGACTGCCAGATTCCTGTCATTAAACTTGCCGTTGCCTGCTGCCGTTTGATGACCAATAGCTGCATTTTCGTTGTTATCATAGCCGTTACCGGCTGCAGCATTAACTTTTCTACCCAGTTTTTTCTCATTGACTTGGCTGCTGAAGGCTTTTGCTTCATTATCGAAGGTTGGCTGCTCATCATCACCGTAATTATTTATGCCTACTGCCAGGTTATTATCATTTTTTGCGCCATTACCGGCGGCAGCTTTTTCACCCACAGCTATATTTTGATTATTATCAAAACCATTACCAGCAAGTGCTTTATGGCCAATTGCCACATTTTGATCATTGCCTATACCATTGCCGGCAGCTACTTTGCTGCCTATCGCCAGGTTGCCATCATTAAATGCGCCGTTACCGGCATAGGCGTTTTGACCTACTGCCGCATTCCAGTTATTATCATAACCGTTACCGACTGCGACATCCTCACCAACAGCAATATTCCTGTCATTATCGAAACCATTGCCGGCAGCAACCTGCTTACCCTTTGCCTGGTTCCGATCATTAAACATGCCATTGCCGGCAGCTGCTTCATGCCCTATTGCCTTATTCTTGTCATTAAACGCACCATTGCCCGCTACAGCTTCATAGCCTTGTGCAATGTTTCTATCGTTATCGAAACCATTGCCTGCTGCCACTTCGTTACCTACTGCCTTATTTTTGTCATTTAACGCGCCATTTCCCGCTGCAGCTTCACGACCGATGGCTGTATTACCATCATTGTCAATACCATTACCAGCGGCAACCTTCTTGCCTTTTGCCAGGTTCCGGTTATTTAGCATGCCATTGCCGGCAGCTGCTTTTTCGCCTACAGCAGTATTCTCATTATTGGCAATACCGTTACCGGCACTTGCTTTGTAGCCGATGGCTCTATTGCCGTCATTACCGATACCATTGCCGGCGGCTGCTTTCTCACCTACGGCAATATTCTCATCGTTAGCAATACCGTTGCCAGCACTTGCTTTATAACCAATTGCTCTATTGTCGTTATTGCCGATACCATTGCCGGCGGCTGCTTTTTCGCCTATAGCAGTATTCTCATTGTTAGCAATACCGTTGCCGGCACTTGCTTTATAGCCGATGGCTCTATTGTCGTCATTGCCGATACCATTGCCGGCTGCGGCTTTTTCACCTACAGCAATATTCTCATCGTTAGCAATACCGTTACCGGCACTTGCTTTATAGCCGATGGCTCTATTGCCGTCATTGCCGATACCATTGCCGGCGGCTGCTTTTTCGCCTACAGCAATATTCTCATTGTTAGCAATACCGTTGCCGGCACTTGCTTTGTAACCGATGGCTCTATTGCCGTCATTGCCGATACCATTGCCGGCTGCGGCTTTTTCACCTACAGCAGTATTCCCATTGTTAGCAATACCGTTGCCGGCACTTGCTTTATAGCCGATTGCTCTATTGTCGTTATTGCCGATACCATTACCGGCGGCTGCTTTTTCGCCTACGGCAGTATTCTCATTGTTAGCAATACCGTTGCCGGCACTTGCTTTATAGCCGATGGCTCTATTGCCGTCATTGCCGATACCATTGCCGGCTGCGGCTTTTTCACCTACAGCAGTATTCTCATTATTGGCAATACCGTTACCGGCACTTGCTTTATAGCCGATTGCTCTATTGCCATCATTGTCAATCCCGTTTCCAGCCTGAGCATTGGCGCCATAGGCTTCATTTCCTGCATTAATTATGCCATTGCCCGCTTTTGCCCCAATTCCTGCTGCTTTGTTATCTGTATTGCCAATCCCGTTTCCAGCCTGGGCATTGTCGCCATAAGCTTCGTTTCCTGCATTAATTATGCCATTGCCAGCTTTTGCCCCAATTCCTGCTGCTTTGTTATCTGTATTACCAATCCCATTTCCAGCCTGGGCATTGTCGCCATAGGCTTCGTTTCCTGCATTAATTATGCCATTGCCAGCTTTTGCTCCACTGCCTGCTGCTTTGTTATCTGTATTACCAATCCCGTTTCCAGCCTGAGCATTATCACCGTAAGCTTCATTTCCTGCATTAATTACACCGTTGCCGGCTTTTGCCCCAATTCCTGCTGCTTTGTTATCTGTATTACCAATCCCGTTTCCAGCCTGGGCATTGTCGCCGTAGGCTTCATTTCCTGCATTAATTACACCATTGCCCGCTTTTGCCCCACTGCCAACTGCTGTATTATTTTCGTTGCCGACCCCATTCCCCGCCTGAGCATTATCACCAGAGGCCTTATTGCCTACATTTAGTGTACCGTTGCCGGCCTTGGCATTTGTCCCGTAAGCTTCGTTCTGCTTATTAAAGCCTAACAAACCATTGCCGGCTTCTGCACCACCGCCTGCTGCTGTATTATTTTCATTGCCAGTCCCATTCCCCGCCTGAGCATTATCACCAGAGGCCTTATTGCCTACATTTAGTGTACCGTTGCCGGCCTTGGCATTTGTCCCGTAAGCTTCGTTCTGCTTATTAAAGCCTAACAAACCATTGCCGGCTTCTGCACCACCGCCTGCTGCTGTATTATTTTCATTGCCAGTCCCATTCCCCGCCTGAGCGTTATCACCATAGGCCTTATTGCCTACATTTAGTGTACCGTTGCCAGCCTTGGCATTTGTCCCGTAAGCCTCGTTCTGCTTGTTAAAGCCTAACGTGCCATTGCCCGCTTCTGCTCCATTTCCTGCTGCTATGTTATTTTCGTTACCAATTCCATTACCTGCCTGAGCATTATCACCAGAGGCCTTATTGCCCACATTTAGTGTACCGTTGCCGGCCTTGGCATTTGTTCCGTTGGCCTCGTTCTGCTTATTAAAACCTAACTCACCATTGCCCGCTTCTGCTCCACTGCCTGCTGCTATGTTATTTTCGTTACCAATCCCATTCCCCGCCTGAGCATTATCACCAGAGGCCTTATTGCCCACATTTAGTGTACCGTTACCTGCCTTGGCATTTGTTCCGGAAGCCTCGTTTTTCTTATTAAGACCTAACTCGCCATTACCCGCTTCTGCTCCACTGCCAACTGCTTTGTTGCTTTCATTGCCAGTCCCATTCCCTGCCTGAGCATTGTCGCCATCGGCTTCATTATTCTTATTCAGATTACCATTGCCGGCTTGCGCATAATCTCCTTCGGCTTTGTTCCCTGTATTGCCTCCGCCGATATTGGGACCGCCTGCATCACCAGGTCCGTTTCCAGCCCGTGCGTGATCGCCAGCAGCTATATTGTCTTTATTATAATCGCCATTTCCTGCTTCAGCTTTCTCGCCGGTTGCATGGTTATTTTCATTATGTCCTCTTAATGCTATAGACGTCTCACTGTTACCAGCCCGGGCCCCTTCACCGTCTGCCGAGTTGTTTTTATTAGTAGTCCATTCATACCCAAAAATTGAGTTATAAGGCCGCCCGGCTTTACCACCGTTGCTTTCAGTATTTCCATCCGGCCCCGCCCATGCCGGCACCACATAAAGCGTCTGCACAGCTAAACATAATGAAATGACTGACACTTTACCCCATTTGCTCAGTTTCATGTCTTACCTCCTATCAGAAACGCTGTTGTTAGCTGCATTTCTAACCTTTCACTTCAGTGTCGGCAGCAGCCGCGTCAGTAGCTTGATGAGCAGGTAAAGTTGTTTCGGAAATCACCGCTACAGGTTCCAGTTCCTGAATTTCCGTTGGAGTGGCCGGATTCACCGGGGCTGCAGGAGCTGCTGGAGTAATGGGAGCTTCTGTTACGCTTTTATCTTTACCTTTGGGAAAACGGAAAGATACACCCATGCGTCCCATTTTTTCACTGCCACAGATTGCGAAGGCGGCATTTAGTAAAACATCTTCATGCGTATAATGGTATAAACCACCGGCTACCGCGGTTTCACCTGAATACATACCGGTAGCAATCGAGCCTTGAGTCGGTTCATCAGCCTTATATGCCAGGGGAGCCAAGCCGGACATGGCGGCTGCCAATGCACCTACGCGGTCCAGTCTCAGCGAGAGACGATTCAACTGACGGACATTGACAGCATCTGTCGGTGCCACCCCGTCGGCAACATTAGTAATTTGGCGCTCTGCTCCCGGCGCGCCAACAGATACGGTATTTTTTCGGTCACCGGTCTCTGAGCCGGCACCTAAGGCCACACTATTTTCAGCAGTGGCTTGTGCATAGTCGCCAATGGCTGTAGCGTTTTTACCGGTAGCAGTCGCATGAGCACCAATCGCCGTAGCATTTTCGCCTGTTGTATTGGCATAAGTACCAACTGCCGTAACGTTTTTGCCTACAGCATTTGCATTAGTGCCAACTGCTGTTGCATTTTCACCCTCAGCATTTGCATAAGTACCGATTTCCGTAACGTTACTATCTGCCGCAGTTGCTTTCGTATCATCCGCACTGGCGGTCTCATCGGCAACAGCAGGGCTATTACCTATGTCCGCGTTGCCCGCCCACACAGGAGCGGCACTCATTAAAACTACACAGATACATAAGAGACCGATAAACCCCTTGCCCAAATTATCCAATTTCATTATTTTACCTCCCATCATACTCTTGGCAATTTCTTGGCTTATTCTCAACTAATCAATCCCACCTCCAAGTCTCCCCGGACTACTATTGGCCAAGTTGACTGACAAAATAGCTACCCTTTTCAAACTCAGCACATCGACCACTCTCCAGTATGAATTATTGCCATTTATTGGATGTCTACCAAAATATATTTATTTTAATTACCAAATATTCATAAACATAATAAAAAAAAACAGCCGGGCGAAGACTTGAACAAAGTCTTCGCCCGGCTGTTTTTTACCGGAAATCCGTATAGCTTTTAATGAAAATTCCATCCCGAAATTATGTTACTTAATTAGCGCTATTGCCACCACTGCACAACCGACGTTTGCGTAAGCACAGTTTAAATATTGTATTTCAAAACTGTGCCCCTAAAACAAACCTGTTTATCGCGTTAGCTACTCCATCTTCATCATTAGAGTCTGTGATATAATCAGCGCATTGTTTTACATTAGCCAAAGCATTGCCCATAGCGATGCCCAAACCGGCATATTCTATCATGGAAATATCATTGGCACTGTCGCCTATAGCAATTATTTCTTCCCGCTGCAGATTATACAATGCTGCCAGCATGGCTACCGCTTTTCCTTTTGAAACCCCTTTGCGGGTAATTTCGATATTATATTGAGAAGAATCAACAACTTCCACCTGTTCAATATTTGCCAGTTCCTGCCGCAACTGTTCAACCAAGGCTGCATCTCTATAGATAATCTCACATTTTACAATATCCTCTTTTTCCTGTTGCAATACCGTTTGCCACTGTTTCCAGGAAAAAACATATTCCATATCCAGGTTGTTGTTCCTCCTGCCGAATAATTTAGTGACAATATAAAAGAATTTAAACAGAATCGTTCCATAATAAAATTTATGCGGAGTACAAAAGTAAGGTGTTGTGCGATGTTTCCGAAATATCTCCAATAGTTCCAGGCATAAGCTTTCACCCAGAATATCTTTGTAAATTACTTGATCATTATCCTTTTCTTTGATAAAGGCTCCGTTTGATGCTATCACCGGGGATTTTACGCCAATGAGGTCAGCGTAATATTGGGCGTCGGTATACATGCGTCCAGTGCTTATCACCGTATGCAGTCCCAGCGCATGGGCCTTCTCTATTGCTTCTTTCACCTTTGGGGTAATTTCATGCTTACTATTTAAAAGCGTCCCGTCAACATCAATGCAAATTAATTTGTAGGCCATATTCCGGCGATACCCTTCCTTACTGATTATAATATCCGGCTTTGTTTGTGTTTACAGTATGCCCCCGCCCCCCTTACAATCTTCCATTAGCTTCCTCCCAAGTTCAAAGGCTTGTGCCAAATCGTCAGGCCGTTGTGCCAACGGTTTGCTATCTAGATTGTCCAGTGTAAGATTAGCAATACCCTTAACGCCAATCATCTTGAACAACAACTTCATCACATACAAAGAACCGATAAACTGCCCTTCGTAAGCTGCCTGTCCACCAGTTGCAACGAAGATTCCCGGACGCAGCCGGCCGGAAAAAACATCGTTTTTTCTCACATATTTTTCCGACCAGAAAGGCTGACAGCGATCAATCATAAGTTTTGCCTGAGCACTTATACCGCTAAAATAAATCGGAGCTCCCAAAATAAACGCATCCATCTTAATTATGCTTTCATAAATGATCTCCATATCATCCTTTAAATGACAGCGTCCTGTATGCATGCAAGCATCACAGGCCTGGCAAGGTATAATTTTGAGCTTATTCAACACCAGTTTCTGAACTTCAACGTCACCGCACGAAGCAGCTCCCCGCAGTAATTCATCAATTAGCACACTATTGGTTCCATCAGTTTTTGGGCTTCCTAACAATGCTAAAATTTGCGCCATTATAAATCCCCCTTTATGTCGTAGTCATTAACAAATAAAAATTGTTGACTAATAATTCATTCCATGTTATACTTTATACGTTATTTACCATTGCGTTCAAAATCAAGAAGCGACCATTAGAACAAGTAATTTCTGCCCAAAGTTCTCTGTAATCTAATGTGTGATTTGGTAATATCAGGTAATTGCGGCTGTGACGTTAGTAAACGTTTTAATTACCAATTTAAACTTAGATTTGGAGGAAAAATATGAATCAACGTATCGAACAATTAATAAACCGATTGTCCTTTTTCGGGTATTGCAGCTTTGAGATTAAAAGAATCATCAAAGATGCTATTGGCATTGAATGTGTCAATGATCTCAACATTACCCAAAGAGTTGCCGTTATTAATCACTTGGAAAAGTACGAACAACTTGGTTTAACCTTTTTGCAAACATATAGCAAATAGAACTATTAGGAACGAGAGTAGCGATACTCTCGTTTTTTATTATAGGCTCCCTCCTTTCTTTACATTTTACCATTTTCTGCTGCAATAAACACCAAAACCCGCCTAAAACTAATAATTTTAAACGGGTTTATAATTATTTTTATAGATGTTGCCGATGTGTAAAGCAGCCGCAAACCTTATGGTCTTGCGGCTGTTATTCTTTCCAGGAAGGCCTCTGCCGGCGGCAGTGTCTCTACAACCCACCACGGAGTGCAGTTTGCCAACTCTGCTGCCGAATACCCTCCGGTAGCAATGGCAATGGTATACGCGCCAATAGCTTTGCCGCATTCGACATCATGGGGCGTATCACCAATGACATAAATGGTATGCTGCCCGGGGTCTCCCCAGGTTGAGCGCACCATTTCCAGACCGCTGCGCGCAATGTCCACCCGCAGCTCACATTGTCCGGCAAACGCGCTGCGGGGAAAGTCGAAGTAGTGATCCAGGCCAAAATACTTTAGTTTAATCTCAGCCCCTTGCCGGCTGTTGCCTGTCAGCAGCAGCAATTTATATTCCGTCTGCCCCTGGAGCCGGGATAAAATAGCTTTGACTTCCGGCAAAACCAAGCCCTTTCTATTTTCCAGCTGTTCTTGAAGCAGCGCTTCATACCGGCAGCACAACCGTGCAATTTCCTCAGAATTGGCTTCCCGTCCGGACACGGACCGGATAATCTGCCTGGCAATGTAGTTATCGGTCATACCTGCGGCTTTAATGGCGGTAATATCCACAGGCTTGCCCCACAGTTCCTCTGTAGCCAGACAAAATGCATACAGTCCGGCTTTGGCTGTTCTGATTAAGGTTCCGTCAATATCCCAAAAAAGTATTTGCAACAGTTCACCCTCCTTCCAGATTATACTGTGTTAAATTCCAGCATCTCGGCAGCCGGCGCAGGCCGGCTAATAATATACCCCTGAATAAAATCGCACTGGAACTCCCGCAGTAAGTCGCGCTGCGCCTCTGTCTCCACCCCTTCGGCTACTACGGTAAGCCCCAGGTTATGAGCCAACGCAATGATCGACCCCATAATCAATTTATTTTTTCCACCTGCCGCCAAATCGTCCACAAACGATTTGTCAATCTTGACAATATCAATAGGTAATTGTTTTAGATAAGTAAGCGAAGAATAACCTGTGCCAAAGTCGTCCAAAGCAATACGGACTCCTGTCGCTTTTAACTCCCTGAGTTTAGCTACATTGTCATCAAAAAACTCGGAATCCATAAGAATGGTTTCGGTAATCTCAAGCTCCAGCGCCGTTGGCGGCACACCGGCCTCTGCCAAAGCCGTTTTAACCATGGATACAAAATCTCCATTGATCAGTTGTTTGACAGAAACATTAACAGCAACATAGCTGTCCAGGCAACCTCGGTCCATTAGTTTTCGGGCAAAAGCACAGGCTGTTCTCATAACCCAGGCACCGATTGGAACAATGAGGCCGGACTCTTCCATCAAAGGAATAAACCGTCCGGGTGATACCATGCCTCGCTGGAGATTATGCCATCGCAACAACGCTTCATAGCCGCCAATTTTCCCTGTTGACAAACTAACAATCGGCTGGAAGTACAGCTCTAATTCGTCGTTGGCCATGGCTTCACGCAGGCTGCGCTCCATGCTAAGTTTCTCAATAATATCTTCCTGCATAGCCTCTTCAAAAAAACGGTAGACATTCTTGCCCGCATTTTTAGCAACATACAGCGCGGTATCGGCATTTTTAAGCAGTTCGCCCACTTCTGTACCATCAAACGGGTAACGCGCAATACCGATACTCACCGATAAGGTAAAATGATGCCCGCATAAATTAACCTCACCAGCCAAATTACGCAGAATATTTGTGGCCATATGAGCAATAGCAAATTCCTGAGTTATATCGGTCAGCAAAACGACAAACTCATCACCACCCAAACGGGCTACCAAATGGCCGTCACCCACTACCAGTTCAACCAGTTTGTTGGCAATCTCAACAAGCAGCTGGTCGCCCTGCGAGTGACCGCAGGTATCATTAACAAGCTTGAAATTATCCAGGTCAAGATACAACATGGCCCCACAGGCTTCCCCCTGCTGCGCCAGCAGCAATTCAGCCCGCAAGCGTTCCATAAACAACTGCCTGTTGGCAAGGCCGGTCAGTGAATCCCGGTATGCCAACCACCAGATTTCTTCCTCCTTCCGTTTCTTATCGCTAATATTGCTAAAAGACCCTACCATACGAATGGCATTACCGGCTAAATCGAATATTGCTTTCCCCCGTGATAATATCCAAATATATTCCCCGGTTTGGCTCATAATACGGAATTCAGCAGAATACATGGGAGTTTTCCCGGCTAAATGATCGGCCAGTGCCTGCTCCCGTACGGCCTTATCTTCGGGATGTATCATGTCTACCCACCAGTCTTTACCATCCAAAACCTCACCGTCAGGCACACCCAGTATATCGCTCCAGCGCCCCGCCCACACCATTTTATTTGTACGCAAATCCCAATCATAAACAGCATCATTAATGCCGTCCATAGCCAGACGGTACCGCTCTTCACTTATCTGGCGCAATTCATCAGCTTCCGTTAATTGCGTATACAAAGCCAGTAATTCTTCATTGCTTGCTGTTATTTCTTCATAGCTTTGGGTTAACTCCTCATGAGCCTGCTGCATGGCCACATTTTTTTCCTGTATCTCGCCAACCATGCTATTAAAACCGGTAATGAGACGCCCGGCTTCAGAACCCTTACGGTAAAGGGAGGAAGGCAGCGTCAGCGGCTCCTCCGGATTATTCCCTAGCTGATCAAAAGCCTGGATTAGCAACCGGTAACTGCTGAAAACCGGCTGTAGCAAAGTATATTGGATACTCATTATCAACAAAAAAAATAGTAGGCATATACTCTGAAATTGCTGACGAAAGCGGTCATAAGTAAGTTGAATATCCTCAACGTACATACCTGTGCCAATATACGCTTCCAATTCAGGAATCCCTACCACATAGGATATTTTTTGCTGAGGCTGGCTGCGTCCGGGCGGATGATAATAATAAGTGACATACCCCTCGCCCTGGCGCGCTTTGTCAATAAGATTAGCAATAATCGGCAAACCGTAAGCATCAGTAAGCCGGCTTTGATCACTGCCTTCCAGCTTTTGCTCAAAAGGCTGCACAAGCATAATCCCTTCATAGGTACTCATAAACACATAGTTTGGGCCAAATATATCGTTATAGGTCATAGTGCGGATATTGCCCCGCACCATGTCCATTGCCTGCTGCCTGGTCAATACTCCTGACCGGTACTGCTGGATAACAGGCTCTATCGCATTCCGGGCAACCTCAGTAATACGTTTTAGTTCTTGCCGCCGGTAATTATACCCGTTTTCCTCAAATTTATCTGTCAAAAACCCGGCAGTAAGCACGAAACCCATAATGGATACCAGTAAGGCAAGTAAAATTCTGATTAAGGTTTTGTCCAGCCAAAGCGTCAATGCTTGCACCCTTAATACCTCTTTTCGTAAAACCGTCACCGTAACAGCAGTGAAATACACCACCGTTATTTCCTTTTTACTTTTTTCGCTATTTAACAACAAATACCCTTGTATGGTAATTTTTTTTTTGAAAACAACGAGGGGAAGGTATACACCTTCCCCTCTAACCAGAGCACCCATCCATATAGCATTGACTGTACACGGTTACTCACACATCCATTAACCACTCACACAACACGCTTGTCGAAAAAGGGAACTTACGCCTACTCTTTCACCAGATGGAAAACTCAGTCGGTAACGCTCTTACAGATACACAAAAAACACTATCCTGCCAATTCGACTAACCTACTTGCAACAAACGGAAAACAGAATGTTTCCTACCACTGCATTGGTCTTGAATCTACGGCGCTATAAGGATGGTGCTTACTTAGATAATAACATAAGGTTAGTGGTTTGGCAAGTAGTATTCGCAAAATATTTTGACATTTATCGCAGCAAGACTGCAGAAGAATATTCCTTGACATACTGGATAAATTATTATATATTGATTTTGAAATATATCTCATAATTTGAAAGGATTACTATGGCTCGCCCACACAAAGAACGCCGTGTTGAACAATTACCACCGGTTACCCATTACAAGCCTGCAGGGGTTCCTTTACGCGATCTGGAGGAAGTTACCCTAACCATTGAAGAAATGGAGGCTATCCGTTTGGCTGATATCGAACAGCTTGATCAGGGAACAGCGGCAACAAGTATGGACGTTTCCCGCCCCACTTTTCACCGTATTGTCAATAGCGCTCATCAAAAAATTGCTGCGGCCTTATGGGGAGGTCATGCGCTGCGAGTTGATGGCGGCACTTTTCGTATCGCCCACCGCCGCACTATGTTGCGACATTTTGTCTGCCATACCTGCGGCCACAAATGGACATTGCCGCACGGCAACGGGCAGCGTTGCTACGACCTCTTATGTCCTGCGTGCCAAGCCTCAACTGTCAGTCACAACGACGAATAATTTTTTTGTTTAAATTATGAAATATATTTCATAATATGCAAAGGAGGATGAAATGTGCTAATCAGTATTGCCAGCGGCAAAGGCGGCACAGGCAAAACAACCTTAGCTTTATTACTTGCTGCCGTCCATTCTCAAGTCACGCTGCTTGATTGTGATGTTGAAGAACCAAACTGCCATTTGTTTCTCCAGCCCCAGTGGCAGGCAGCCGGACAGGACATTACCGTCATGGTGCCGCATATTGACAGTGACTGCTGCACTGGGTGCGGGGCCTGCTCAGCCGTTTGCCTGTTCAGTGCTATAGCCATTTCCGGCAATTCCGCCTTATTGTTCGATGAACTGTGTCATAGCTGCGGTGGTTGCCTGCTAGTCTGTCAGCAGGCTGCCATAAGTGAAGAACAAAAGACTATTGGCACGCTTACGACCGGAACAGCTGCCGCTCATCCTGGTATTTACCTGCTAAAAGGCACGTTAAAGGTGGGCACGCCCAGCGCCGTACCACTGATCAAACAAATGAAGCAAACAGGTTTGCAGCTTGCAGGCGATATTCTGATAGATTGTCCGCCAGGTACTTCCTGTTCCATGGTTACTGCCGTCAAAGACAGCGATTTTTGCATCTTGGTTACCGAACCGACTCCTTTTGGCAGACATGACCTGGAGCTGGCCCTGAATATCACCCGCCTGCTCCGGCTGCCGACAGGTGTTGTACTTAATAAAAGTGACGGCGCTGCTGGCGATGAAAGTATTGAAACCTTTTGTGCGAGCCGCCAGGTTCCCATCCTGGCTAAAATCCCCCACAGCCTTGCCTTCGCCCGGCAATATGCCGCAGGCTGCATACCAGGCGAATTTCAAAGTATCGCCGCTTCTATCTGGCAGCAGCTTAAAGCCGAAAGGAGCGCGGAAACATGAAGGAATTAGTCATCGTCAGCGGCAAAGGCGGCACAGGCAAAACCAGCATCAGTGCAGCCCTCGCCTGTCTGGCACCACAAAAAGTGCTGGTAGACTGTGATGTCGATGCCGCTAACTTTCATCTGGTCAGCGGCGCCACCATCCGGGAAACGCATGTATTTACTGCCGGGTTTGAGCCGCACATTGACGAAGCTGCCTGCAGCCACTGCGGCAAATGCACTGGCCTGTGCCGGTTTGGCGCCATTAACAGCGGTATTATTACCACACCGCTAAACTGCGAAGGCTGCGGCGTATGCGCCTTTAATTGTCCGGAACACGCTATCGCCATGAAGGAAAAGCAAGCAGGACACTGGTTTATCTCCCATACACGCTTTGGCAGCTTAATTCATGCCGAACTCGGCCTGTCTGTGGAAAATTCCGGGAAATTAGTAAGCAAGGTCCGGCGGGAGGCTAAAAAAATGGCGGCAACAAAGCATCTGCCGCTCATTATCACCGACGGACCCCCGGGCATCGGTTGTCCGGCTATCGCCGCCCTATCTGGAGCGACCTTAGCACTGGCGGTTGTAGAACCATCGGTATCCGGCATGCATGACTTAGGCCGCTTGGCAGATTTAGCTGCCCATTTCCGTCTGCCTTTGGCCATATGCATCAATAAAAGTACCCTTCATCAGGAAAATACAAACCAAATGATAACCTGGTGTCTCAGCAAAGGGCTTCCTGTATTTGGTCAAATCCCCTACAGCGACACCTTCCGCACCGCTGCCCAGTCCGGACAAACAGTATTAGAGATGCCACACAGTGATGTCAAAAAAGAACTGACCATATTATGGCAAAACATTGCAAGCCACTTAAGGCTCCCAAGTCAGACCAGCGCCTTGGACTTGCTATTGCAAAAACTCAACATCTTCCGCTAAGCAAACAGCGGCCACATAACCTAATCACTAAGAAAGCGAGGGTACATACTATGAAAATTGCGATTACCGCCCACGGTGAAGACTGCCAGGCAACCGTTGATACCCGCTTTGGCCGGGCTGATTATTTTGTAATTTATGACCAGGAAAAAGCTGCCTGGGAAACTATTGCCAACACGCAAAACCTGGAAGCGGCCCATGGAGCCGGTATTCAGGCAGGACAATCATTAGCCAGAACTGGAGCCGATGTGCTCATCACCGGCCATGTCGGTCCTAAAGCTTTCAAAGTCGTTAATGCCGCTAATATCACCATATATTCATTAGGTACTGAGAGCGGCACCGTCCAGGCTGCCCTGGAAGCTTTCCTTGCCGGAAAATTGTCGACTATCACTGCACCTAAGCCTTAATTAACGGTTATTACGATCACATTATCAAAGACTAACTATTAAAAGTCAAGCCCTAAGTTTTAAAAAAACTGAGCATGGGAAATGGGTAATCGGACACGAAAAA